>JAKEIC010000119.1 GCA_022614695.1 Planctomycetales bacterium
CGGGCCTGCCACCTCTTCGGCCAGGTGTTCCTCGCCGAGGATCGCGGGGACACGTTGCGCATCGAGGCGCTGCACCGCGAGGCGGCGGCGATCCTCCCGCGCGACTCGCCTCGCTACGTCTCCGCCTTCCTCGAGCGGGCCTACTTCCTCTGCTGCCTCTGCCGGGGAGGCGAGGTGCGCGAGGAGCTCGAGGGGATCGCCCGCGGGACGGGCTCGAGACCGAGGGCCGACGCGCAGGCCATGCTCTTCGCGCACGCGGTCGAGACCGGCCGGGTCAAGGAGGCCCGGCGCCTCGAGGCCTCGATCGGCGAGTCGCCGCCGTTCGCGCGGTTCTTCCGCGAGGCCTACGAGGAGCGCCGCGCCCTCCTGCGCCTGATCGGGGCCTCGCGTGAGATCTCGCCGGGCCCACCCGAACCGGCCGAGCTTCCCGCGGTGGCCCGCCCGATCGCCCTCCTCCTCCTCGGACGGACGCGGGAGGCCCTCGCCGAGGCGCGGAGGGCGGCCGCGGCGGGCTCCCGGGCCTTCCTCGTGGATACGGAGATCCCGGGATTCAACCTAGTGCGCGCGGAGCTGTCGTGCGGGCACGGCGAGGCGGCTCGGCGGCTCCTCGAGATGCGCCGGTCCCGGGGGAACGCGCACCCCCTCGACGGCCTGTTCCTCGCGCGCGTGGAGAACCTCGCCGGGCGGACCGAGGAGGGCGCGCGCCGCCTGGCCGAGGCGCTGGCGTTCGTCGAGCGGGCCGGGGCGGAGGGGCGGCTCGACTTCGAGCTGCGGCTCGCGCGCGAGCTCCGTCCGGCGGACCTGGTCGGGCTCGTCCGCGGCGCGGAGCGGATCGCGCGGGGCCGGGGCGCCGCCGCCCGGCCCCAGGCCGGGGGCCCGCCGGCTCGCCCCGGCACGGGCTCCCGTCGCCTCGTGGGACGCAGCCCTCCGATGAGCCGGGTCCGCGAGGAGATCCACCGCTTCGCGCCCCTCGACGCCCCCGTCCTGGTCACGGGGGAGACGGGGACCGGGAAGGAGCTCGTCGCCCGCGCCATCCACGAGGAGGGCCCGCGGGCCCGCGAGCCGTTCCTCGCGGTGAACTGCGGCGCGATCGCCGAGTCGCTGCTCGAGTCCGAGCTGTTCGGCCACGAGCGCGGGGCCTTCACGGGAGCCGAGCGGGCGCACGCCGGCCTCTTCGAGCAGGCCGGGCGCGGGACGCTGCTCCTCGACGAGATCGGCGAGATCCCCCCGCGCCTCCAGGTCGCGCTCCTGCGAGTCCTCGAGGCCGGCGAGGTTCGCCCCGTCGGGGGCACCCGGAGCCGCCGGGTCGCCTGCCGCGTGGTCGCCGCCACCAACGCCGACCTGCCGCGCCGCGTCCAGGAGGGGGGGTTCCGCCGCGACCTCCTCTACCGGCTCCGGAGGCTCGAGATCGCCGTGCCTCCTCTGCGGGAGAGGGGCGAGGACGTCGTCGAGCTCGTCGAGCGCTTCCTCGCCGAGGGGAGGGAGGACGAGGCGGGGGAGATCCGCCTCTCCCCGTCGCTGCGCGAGGCGCTCACGCGCGCGCCTTGGCGCGGCAACGTCCGCGAGCTCCGGAACGCCGTCGAGCGGATGCGGATCCTGAGCTCCGACGCGCTCGCCTACGACGTGGGGGACCTCCTTCGGGCGGCTCCCGACCGTGAGGAGTCCGCCGAGCCCCCGCCCGCTTCCCCGGACCGCGCCGAGGCTCCGACCGGCGGGGCGCCTCCCGCGCCGCCGGCCGGCGAGGAGGAGTCTTTCCTCCGCGCGGGGCGGACGCCGCTCCGCCGCAGGGAGAGGTTGCGGGAACTCTTCCGTCGCCACCGGATCCTCACCCGGGCCGAGGCGGCCCGGCTCCTCGGGGTCGGCCCCGACACGGTCACGGCCGACCTCAAGGCCCTGCAGGGGGAGGGGCTCGTCGAGAAGGTGCGGCCCACGGAGTCTCCCCGGACCCACTTCTTCGCCCTCAAGGGAGCGGCCTCTGGTATCCTTCCCGCCCCCGCGGGAATGGAACCCGCTGCTCCCGCGGGCGTCTAAGCGCCTACCGCAGGAGGCTTGCCATGCGCCACGCACTCGCCCTCGCCGCCGTCCTCGCCGGCGTCCTCGCGCCCGCCGCCCCGGCGCAGGAGCCGCCCCGGTCCGCCCAGCTCAAGATCCGGAAGGTCGTCCTCTACAAGCACGGGGTCGGCTACTTCGAGCGGGAGGGGCCGGTCGAGGGCGACGTCACCGTGCCGCTCTCGTTCAAGTCGGCCCAGATGCCCGACGTGCTCAAGAGCCTCTACGCCGTGGACCTCTCGGGGCAGGGCCGGATCTCGAGCATCGTCTACGACTCGAAGGACCCCCTCTCGAAGCAGCTCTCCGACATCATGGTGCGGGTCCCCGAGGGGCAGGCCCTCACGGCCTTCCTCGGGCAGCTGAAGGGGGCTCCCGTCGAGGTCGCCATCGGGACGAAGACGATCCGCGGGCGCGTGCTCGGGATCGAGCCGGTCCAGACCCGGACGGAGAGCGGCGTCACGACCTCCTGGAAGCTCGTCCTCCTCGGCGAGGACGGGGCGATCCGCCCCCTCGAGCTGCTCGAGAGCCTCGAGGTGCGGGTCCTCGACCCGGCGCTCCAGAAGGACCTCGCCCGGATGATGGAGATCTACGCGCGGGCGCGGCACGCCGACCGGAAGGTCGTGGACCTCCGCGCCGAGGGGGCGGGGGCCCGGAACCTCCGCGTCGGCTACATCATCGAGACGCCGATCTGGAAGACGAGCTACCGGCTTCTCTTCGAGCCGGAGAGGAAGCCGCTGATCCAGGGCTGGGCCATCGTCGAGAACCGGACCGACGAGGACTGGGAGGGGGTCGCGCTCACGTTCGTCGCGGGGAACCCGCTCTCGTTCGTGATGGACCTCTACACGTCGTACTACCCGAGGCGGCCGCACGTGGGGGTGGCGGCCGCCGCGGCGGAGGGGGCCGCGATGGCCGCCGGCGAGGAGGGAGCGGACGAGGAGGAGTTCGAGAAGGCCAAGGACGCCGGGGCCCGGCGGGAGCTGCGGGCCCGTGGCGGGGCGCGTCCAGGGGCCCCGATGCGGAAGGTGGCCGCCGAGCCCGCGGCCGCGCCCCCGATGGCCAGCCTCGGCGAGATGCTCGAGCAGAGCCTCGCGCCGGTGGCCTCGGGCGCCGAGGCCGGCGAGCTGTTCGCCTACTCGAGCAAGGGACCCGTGAGCGTGAAGCGGGGCCAGGCCGCCCTGGTGCCGATCCTCCTCGAGACCCTCTCGGACGGGGAGCGCGTGGTCTACTACCGGCAGGACCTGTCGAAGCACCCCCAGCACGCGTTCCTCCTCAAGAACTCGTCCGGCCTCACCCTCGAGAAGGGGCCCGTCACCGTTTTCGAGGGCTCGACCTGCCAGGGCGAGGGGCTGCTGGCGCAGACTCTCAAGCCGGGGATGAGGACGATGCTCCCCTATGCGCTCGAGACGTCGGTCGAGGTCCAACCCGATTTCGGCGGGAGGGACCAGCCCGTGACGCGCGCGACCCTCTCCCGCGGGATCCTGACGCTCTTCTACAAGAACCGCCGCGAGACGCGGTACACGATCCGCGAGAAGGGCGGGAAGGCCCGGGTCTTCTACCTGGACCACCCGCGGGCGGGGGGCTACCGGCTCGTCGAGCCGTCGAAGCCCGAGGAGGCGCTCCCCGACCACGACCGGTTCCGCGTCGCGGTCGAGGCGGGGAAGGAGACGGTCTTCTGGGTGCGCGAGGAGACCGACGTCTCGGCCCAGGTCTCGATCGCGAACTCGAACACCGAGGAGATCCGCGCCTATCTCCGCCAGACCTACCTCACCGAGAACGCCAAGAGAGCCCTCGCGGGGATCGTGGAGATCATGACCCAGAGGACCTCCGTGGACGCGGAGCTCGCGCAGCTCCAGCAGGAACGCCAGAGGCTCTCCGAGGACCACTCGCGGATCCGGTCCACCCTCTCCTCCCTCTCCAGCTCGCCCTCCGAGAAGGCCATGCGGGAGAAGTACCTCGATCGCCTCGGGAAGGCGGACGAGAGGATGGACCAGGTGAACGAGACGATCCGGGCGCGGCAGGAGAGGCGCCGCGAGCTCGACGTCCAGCTCACGCAGGCGCTCGAGGCCTTCGCGGAGTGAGCGCCCCGCCCGACCCCACAGCCATCGAGTCCCGCGTCCGGGCCGCCCTCGACGCGGCGGGGGTGCCCTACGAGGTCCTCCCGTGCGACCCGGCGGCGGCCGACACGGCCGCGTTCTGCGCCCGGTACGGGATCCCCCCCGAGCGGAGCGCCAACGCGATCCTCGTCGCGAGCAAGAAGCCGCCGGGGCGATACGCCCTCTGCCTCCTCCTGGCGACGAACCGGCTCGACGGGAACCGGACCGTCCGGAAGAAGCTCGACGTCTCCCAGGTCTCGTTCGCCCCGGCCGAGGAGACCGAGGCGAGGACCGGGATGATGCTCGGAGGCGTGACGCCGTTCGGGCTCCCGGCCGGGCTGCCGGTCTGGGTGGACCCGCGCGTCATGGCGTGCGACTGGATCGTGATCGGCGGGGGCAGCCGCTCGATGAAGGTGAAGCTCTCGCCCCGCGCCCTCGAGAAGGTCCCCGGGCTGGAGGTCGTCCCGGACCTGGCGAAGGCCTAGAAGAGCGCGAGCTGCCCCTCGCGGGGGGCGGGGCGTCGGAAGGCGGCGGTGGAGAGGTCCGGCGCCCGCCCCTCGATCCCGGCGCGCCGGCAGGCGGCGTGGAACAGGTCCCGGACCTGTTCGGCGAAGACCCCCTCGCCCCGCATCCGCGAGCCGAACCGCGGGTCGGTGAGCCTGCCGCCGCGGACCTCGCGAATCCGGGCGAGGACCTTGTCCTTGCGATCGGGACGGTGGACCTCGAGCCAGCGGACGAACAGGTCCGAGACGGCGTACGGGAGCCGGAGCATCACGAAGCCGGCGAACCGGGCCCCCGCCTCGGCGGCCGCCGCGAGGATGCCGGGGATCTCGTGGTCGGTAAGCCCGGGGATCACGGGGGCGACCAGGACGCCGACGGGGACCCCGGCCGCCGAGAGCGTCCGGATCGCGGCGAGGCGGTTGGCGGGGCGAGAGGCGCGGGGCTCGAGGTCCCCGACCAGCTCGGGGTCGAGGGTCGTCACCGAGAGGAAGACGGACGCGGCGCGGTCGCGCGCGAGGTCGGCGAGGAGGTCCGCGTCCCGCGTGACGAGCCGGTGCTTCGTGACGATGGCGACGGGGTTTCGGAACTCGGCGAGCACCTCGAGGCAGCCGCGCGTGAGCCGGAGGCGCCTCTCGGCGGGCTGATAGCAGTCCGTCACGCCGCTCATCGCGAGGAGGCGTGGCTTCCAGCGCGGCGAGGAGAGCTCGGCGCGGAGGAGCGCGGGGGCGTCTTCCTTCACGAGGATCCTCGTCTCGAAGTCGAGGCCCGCGGAGAGGCCGAGGTACTCGTGGGTGGGGCGGGCGTAGCAGTTGTGGCTGATGACTCCATTGGAGACGAAGTCTCCGGTCCCAGTCGTGAGGTCGAATAGCGGCAGGCGCTCGGGGAGCGCCTCCACCGAGACCACCCGGAGCTTTGCCTGGCTCATGACCGCCTGGCCTTCGATGTTCATCTTCCGGCAGATGGCTGGAGCGACCGTGTGAAAGAAGCGCAGGTGCTCTCGAAGGCCGCCACGCACCCGGATGGAGTGGACCGGCTTGTTCCAGCCCGGCCTCGTCTCGACCGTGTGGGAGAACTGGAATGCCGAGAGGGCATGCAACGACTGCTGGATGATGCTGGGATCGGTGTTTGTGATACGCAGGATGCCCTGGGAGTAGGATCCCTCCGCATCAAAGATCCCAGCGAGAAACCCCTCCTGCCACTCCGAGTTGGGAGTCTTGGGCGAAACGATGAGCCGTCGGATGCACTCCACGTCCGCACGCGCATGGGTCCTGATGGCGCGAATCGCACGTCGCTGTGGTGCCGCGTCCTGGAACGCGAATCCTCGCGTCCGGATCCCAATGGCGACGAGGTACCGCGCCGTCCTCTCGAGAGCCTCCAGATCCGCCATGGCGAGCCGGAATTGGTGTTGGTCCCCATTCGAGCGACCCTCTCGGGCGTAGTGGTAGGACGCCAAGTGCCCATCGCCTCGGATGACACCCGACAAGTATCCCCGCGCGTACTCCGGTCCGCGGGCGCGCGGCGCCGCGAACCGCCCCACGCCCATGAGCTTGTTATGCACCGTCAGGTGTGCCCGCCGCTCACCAGCGACGTGCTTCCAACCACGCTCCGTGAGAAACCTGTGGTCGCCACCCGCGATGAGCGTTGTGCCATCCTCCAGAGTCACGCGGTACGCGGGTCTGAGTACCTCCCAGTGCGCGAGCACACGTGTCTTCACGTACCGGCGGAGGCGGCCGCGACGGATGGTGCCGTAGATCTCATCACCGATCCTCACTCGCTCGACGGGCCTGGCCGTCCCGTCCGCCATGAGGACGAGCGTGTCGCCTGCTAGGCAATACACGCATGCTGTCTCGCATCCCCGGTACGCGTTCACGCTCGCGTCGAAGCCCACGTCGGGGGAGTCGTTCGTCGCGATGATCGAGCGGGAGGTGTCGCGGAAGAACCGGGTCCCGGGAGCGACGGGAGGCTCCTCGGGGTCCGGCTGGGGATCCGGGTCGGCGTCGTAGCGGATCTCCGCGAAGCGGTTGGGCGGGCTCTCCGGAGCGCCCCGACCTCTGAGAGGCCCCGGAATCCCCAGGTTTTCCACGATGCTAACGTTACCCTAACTCATAGCCTGGCGCAACCTCCGATGCGACGCGCTCGGCGTCTTCCGCACAGGACGGCACCGAGACGCCTCCGGCGTAGGCGCCGGCCAGGTGGAGGCCGGGGAGCGAGGCGCAGGCCGCCCGGGCCGCGGCGATCCGCCGGGTGTGCCCGATCGTGAGCTGGGGAATCGCTTCCGGCACGAGGTGGCTCCAGGCCTGCTCCGGGGCCTCGGCACCCAAGGTCGAGGCGAGGAACTCCCGCACCACGCGATCGCGCTCCGGCCCAGGGGCCGCTGCGGCGTCGGGGTGCGCCGCCCCACCGAGGAACCCCGTCATCAGGAAACGGCCCGCCGGCGCGCGGCCCTCGAAGATCCTCGAGGACCAGAGGGCCCCGAGGATGGGCGCTCGCTCCGATGAGGGACAGAGGAACCCGAAGCCGTCCCAGCGGCGGAGGGGCTCCTCCGGGTACGAGAGGGCGTGGAGCGCCACCGGGGCGTAGGGGATCCCTCGGAGCGCCTCGGCCGCCGCGGGGGCGAGCGGCGCGAGGAGCGCCGCCGCCGCCGGGGCCGGGCAGGCGAGGACGACCGAGTCGCACAGGACCTCCCCGAGGGACCCGCCCCGCCGGACGGCCACCGTCCAGCCCGCGCCCGTCCCCCGGATCGCCTCGGCGCGCGCCCCGAGCCTCAGCCGGTCCCCGAGCCCGCGCGCGAGCGCCTCCGGAAGCGTTCGGAGACCCCTCCGGAAGGAGAGAAGCTGGCGCCGCCGGGTCCGGGTCTCGGGTCGAGGCTCCTTCCGGGCCTTCCAGAAACCGCCGATCACAGATCCGTGACGGCGCTCGAGCGCCACGAGCCTCGGGAACGCGCTCGCCGCCTCGAGGAGGCCGGGGTCGCCTGCGTAGATCCCCGAGACGAACGGGTCCGCGAGACGCTCGGCCACCTGCGGCCCGAAGCGCCGTGCGAAGAAGGAGCGCACGTCCTCCCCCTCGGGGCCCGGGCCGTCCCGGAACGGCTCGAGGAGGAGGCGCAGCTTCCCGCGGAGCGAGAGGAGCGACGAGAGGGCGAGGGAGAGCGGCCCCGTCGGGATCTTCCGGAGCCTCCCGCGCCAGAGGACGTACCGGCGCCGCGCCGCCGGTCGCGTGTAGACGACCTCCGGCCAGAGGCGCAGGTCCTCGAGGAGCCTCTCGAGCGCGGGGCTCCCGCCCTGGAGCGAGGAAGGCCCCCACTCGAGAAGGTAGCCGGCCTCCTCCCGCGTGAGGACCTTCCCGCCGGGCCGGTCGTCGGCCTCGAGGACCGCGACGTCGCACGACCGCTGCGCGAGCCGGAAGCCGGCGACGAGCCCGGTGATCCCGCCGCCCACCACGACGACGCGTCTCAAGCGCCCTTCACCGTCCGGACAAAGGCCTCGAAGCACTCGGGTTTGGCGTCGGGGAGCATCCCGTGGGAGAGGTTCACGATGTGGCGGAACCCCCGCCCCGCCTCGACGCAGCGACGCGTCGCCTCGGCGACCTGCTCCGGCGTTCCCCCGGCGAGGAGCCGGTGGTCCACGTTCCCCTGCACCGCGACGTGTGGGTAGCGTCGCGCGATCGCCGCGAGGTCGTGGGAGGTCCCGAGCGAGATCGCGTCGGCGCCCGAAGCGGCCATGGCCTCCACGTGCGGGCACTCGCGAACGAAGAGGAGGGTGGGAGTCTCCCGGAGGGCCTCGAAGATGCGGCGGTGGTAGGGCTGGCACCACCGGTCGTACTCGGCGACCGTCAGCTCGCCGGCCCAGGTGTCGAAGAGCTGGAGCGCGTCGACCCCGTTCGCCGCCAGGAGCCTGAGGAAGGCGATCGTCCCCGCCTCCAGCCCCCCGAGGAGACCCTCGAAGGCGGCGGGGTTCTCCCGTGCGAAGACGCGCGCGGCTTCGACGTCCTTCCCGGTCCCGAGGCAGTAGGAGGCCGTCGTGAACGGGGCGCCCGCGAAGGCGATCACGGGAAGCTCGTCGCCGACCTCGCCCCGGACGGTACGCAGCGCCTCCACGAGCGGCCGCATCGCGGCCGGGTCCGGCACGTGCGCCAGAGCCGCGACGTCGGCCTCTTCCCGGATCGGCTTGACCGGCACGGGCCCCTCGCCGACCGCCATCCGGAACGGGAGCCCCATCGCCGTCGGGAGCGTCGTCAGGTCGTAGAAGAGGATCAGCGCGTCCACCCCGAAGCGTAGGGGTAGGAGACTCGCCTTCGCGACCGCGTGAGGGTCGCGGGTGAACTCGAAGAAGCCCCGACCCGCGCGGAGCTTCTGATACTCGGGGTCCCAACGCCCGACCTGCCGCATCGCCCAGACCGGGGGAGGGAAGGCGGGGCGTCCACCGGACGGGTCGAGGACTTCGAGCAGGCGGCTCACGGCCGCGGGATCCTAACCGGAGACGCTATCGCCCCGTCACGGTGAACGCGCCGTCGGCCGCGGCGATCCGTCCGTCCGGGAACTGGAGCACGACGTCCACCGGGCCCGAGCGGCCCGTGAGCTCCGGCGTCACGCAGGTGAGCATGTTGCTCGAGCGCAGCCGGACGTTCGTCGCCTCGCGGCCGCCGACGAAGACACGCGCCCCCTCGAGGAACCACCAGCCGCGCACGGTGAGGGCGGTCCCCCCGGCCCCGGAGCCGGAGGCCGGCTCGACGCTCCCGATCTGGGGGACCTGCGAAGGGTCGCCGGTCATCCCCGGAGCCGCCGGCTGGCTCGGAGCGACGGACGCCGGCACCGTCGCCGCGGCCCCCGCCGCCGGCCGGGAGCCGTGGGACGAGTGCCGGTCGCGATCCCCCTTGAAGGCGAAGGGCTTCGGGATCCCGGCCATCTTGCCTTCCTTGTACGTCTCGCACCCGACCGCGGCCGCGACCGCGCAGAAGACAATTGGCCAGGAGTGCCGGGCCATGCGGGCCATTCTACGGGGACGTCCCCACGAACGTCTGCAGGAGGGTCCAGTCCGAGACTCCGCCCGCGTAGCAGGAGCCCGGCGCGGAGAGTGAGCCCGGCTGGCCGCTGAAGGCCCGCGACGTGTCCGCGAGGGTCCCGTTGAGCGCCGCAACCCCGATCATGACGTTCGTCCCGCAGCAGTCGTTGTGCCCCGTCGTCCCTCCGCAGAGGCCACCCGAGACGGCGCAGGGGGAGCCCGTTCCCGAGGCGACAACCCCCATGGAGTGCGCGCATTCGTGGGCGACGATGAAGGCGACTCGCCGCGCGAGCTGCTTGAGCGTGTCGTGGAGCGCGTTCGACCGCGCGTCCGGGACCGCGGTCCCGTCGAGGTACGCCATGTCCCCGGTCGAGAGCGCGGGCGAGAGGACGCCCCCCCAGATCGTGGCGATGTCCCGGGAGAAGACCCCCCGACAGCCCGAGCCCCCGAACTGGGGCGCGGTGCAGTTGTCCTCCGCCCCCGAGTTGCACGGGCCCGCACCGCCGTTGTCGAAGAGCGAGAGTCCGACGGTGGGCCCCGCACACCCCACGGCGTTGCTCGTGCATCCCGCGATCGGCGCGCAGCCTCCGACGCAGAGCCGTCCCCAGTCCGTGGAGGCCATGGCGCATCCCGGGTTCCCCGAGCCGGGCGGCAGCCCCGTGAACGTCGCGTTGAGGCTCGAGCCCGAGACGCGGCTTCCGTCCCCGTTCCGGCCGCAGACGACGTTCACGGTCCGCAGCACGTAGGCGCGGAACCAATCGAGGGCGTAGGCGTTCACCGCGTCGGCAGGCGTGGAGGTCTGGAGTCCCGCCTGCTGGAGGTCCGCGAGGAGTGCCGACGCGGAGAAGTCCAGGTACCAGCGGCGCGTGCAGTCTATGCCTGCCGAGGTATCGAAGACGTAGCTCGCCGTCTGCGCGTTCGGACCGTACCGGTAGAGGAACGCGCTCCCGGACCCGGAGATCCCGCCCGGGTTCGTGACGGTCGCCGCGACGTTTCCCGGCGCCCGGGCCGTCGTCGTGCCGACGATCGTCGTCGAGGTGGCGGAGGCGATCGCGACCGGGGCGCCGCCCAGGTCGGCGGTCGCCCCGAACGCGAAGCCGGTCCCCGTGATGGTCACGGCGTCGCCGCCGGCCGTGAATCCCGTCGTGGGCGCCACTCCGGCGATCGCCGGGGGCGTCGAGTAGACGAACCCGTTCGGGAGAGATCCCGACTGCGTATCGGGGTTCGTGACCGAGACGGCCACCGGGCCGAGCGGCCCGGCCGGCGTCGTCGCGGAGATCCGGCCGGCCGTAAGCGCCGTCACGCCGGTCGCCGCCGACCCGCCGAAGGCGGCGGTCGCTCCGGCCTGGAACCCGGTCCCCCGGACTGTGACGGGGGTCCCGCCCGCCGGCGCCCCCCCGGACGGCGCGACGGACGAGACCGTCGGGGCCGGAGCAGGCCCGGAGAGGAACGTGAACCCGGCCGTCTCGGTGGCCGATTCGCCCACGCTCGCGTTGGCCACGACGACGTCCGCCGGGCCCGCCGCGGCGGCGGGCGTCGTCACCTCCGCGGTCGAGTCGTTCACGACGAGGAGGCTCGATCCGGGGGAGCCGGCGAACGTCACCGACGAGAGACCGGAGCCCGCCGCGAACCGGCGGCCCGTGATCGTGACGCGGGTACCCCCCGTCGAGGCGCCGGAGAGAGGTTGCAAGGCCTGGATGGCCAGCGGCAGGGGAGGAGGGGGATCCTCGCGACGGCGGCCTCGATCGCAAGCGAGCGTCGCGAGCGCCGCCAGCCAAGCCACCCGGAACCGAACCTCGCCAGCCAGGACTAGTACCCGCGGACCAGCTTCACCAGGACGTCCTCGCCGACCATGGCCGGGTTCGCGAGGAACCTCGCCAGCCACGCCCTCACCTCGGGTCGCGCGTGCGATCCCGCCGCACGCCTGAGCGCCGAAAGCCCCGCCTCCTCCGCGATCCGGTGCAGCCCGTACGCCGCCGCCATCGGGTCGTCCCCGGGACCCGACTCCAGCATCGTCGTGAGCGACGCCACCGCGCCCGGGTCC
>JAKEIC010000120.1 GCA_022614695.1 Planctomycetales bacterium
AGAGGAGGTCGGGCCGGAAGGAGCCGGCCTTGGCGAGGGCGTGCAGGTCGCGGTGGGTGGCGACGACGACCCGCACGTCCACGGGGTGGCCGCGGTCGTCGCCCACGGGCCGCACCTCGCGGTCCTCGAGGACTCGCAGGAGCCGCGCCTGCATCGCGGTGCCCATCTCCCCGATCTCGTCGAGGAAGAGCGTCCCGCCGTCCGCGGAGGCGACCAGCCCGCGGCGCCTCTCGTGGGCCCCGGTGAAGGCGCCCCGCGCGTGGCCAAAGAGCTCCGCCTCGAGGAGCGACTCGGGGAGCGCCGCGCAGTTCACCGCCACGAACGGCCCCGAGGCCCGCGGGCTCGCCGCGTGGAGGGCGCGGGCCACCAGCTCCTTCCCCGTGCCGGTCTCGCCGACGATCAGGACCGGGTAGTCCTGCCCGCGGGCCTTCTCGACCTGTCGCAGCACCTCCCGGATCGGCGCGCTCTTCCCGACGATGGCCTCGGCGCCGGGGAGGCGCGTGCCGGGAGGGGTCTCCTCGCGGGGGGGACCGGGGCTCGCCGCCGACGCCGCCTCCCGGAGCGAGAGCACCTCGCGGTGGTCGCGGGCGTCTCCCCCGACCCCGACGATCGTCCCGAGCGCGTTCCGGAGCGGCGAGAGGTAGAGCCTCACCGGGACGGTCCCTCCGCCCGGGCGCCGGAGGGACGTCTCCACCACCTCGCGTTCCCCTCCCTCGAGGAGCCGGTCCACGGCGTCGAGCAGCCCCTCCCGGTCCGGGGCCGGGACGAGGTCCACGAGGCGCGCGCCGAGGAGCGCCTCGCGGCCCTCGGCGGACCCCGGGAGCCTCCGGTTCGCGTAGGTGAACCGGCCCTCGTCGTCGAGGGCGAAGAGCAGGTCGGGGGAGCCCTCGACCAGGAGACGGATCCGGGCGTCCTCGCCCTCGCGGGCGAAGCCGGCCCGGACCCTCGCGAGCGCCCCCGCCGCGACCCCGGCGAGCGCGGCGGCCCCGGCGAGGTCCCGGTCGGCGTAGTCGGGCCCCGGCGGCACCGGACGCCCGAGGTAGAGCACCCCGCCCGCCCCGCCGGGCGCCACGATCGCGACGACGAGGGCCGACTCGGGGCGCGGCCCCGCCACCCGGATCCGGACGGCGCGCCCGCCCGCTGCCACCCGCGCGAGGAACGCGTGGGGGGCGGCGAGCCGCACCTCGGGCGGGTCGTCCGGGGCGCGGTGGACGGCCACGGTCTCGAGGAACTCCCCCGCGGCCGGCCGGAGCAGGACCGCCCCGCGCGCCGCGCGGAGGGCCTCGCGCGAGATCTCGAGCACGCGGTGGCAGAGCCGGTCGGCCCGGGTCTCCTCCGCGCAGACGACGGCGAGCTCCGCCAACCGCTCCGGGGGCACGGCCGCGGCCCCGGCGCTCACCAGCTCCGCCGCCACCCCGTCCTGCTGGACCTCGCCCGGCACCGCCCCCTCGGCCTCCTCGAGCCGGAGGACGGTCCGGTCCGAGGGTGCGGCCCCGGGGCAGACGAACCGGCACTCGACGTCCCCCACCGCGATCCGGTCGCCGTCGGCGAGGGGACTCTCGGAGACCCGGCGGCCGTTCACGAACGTGCCGTTGCCGGAGCCGAGGTCCACGAGACGGAAGGAGTCCCCGGGCCCCCGCTCGATCGCGAAGTGTCGCCGCGAGACCTGCGGTCCGATCAGGCGGACCTGCGCCTCGGCGTCGCGCCCGACGACGACGCGCTCCCCGCCGGGGACGGGGGGGATCGCGAGCCGCTCGCCGAACTGGATGCCGCGGAGGACGTGCAGTTCCACGGGCATCAGGGTCCGAACCGCCTCACCCGCCGGTTCTGCGTGTCGGCGAGGAGGATCCCGCCCGCGGCGTCGCGCGCGATCCCGCCCGGGGAGTTCAGGTGGGCGTTCACCGCCGGGTAGGTGTCGCTGTTGAAGCCGGCGAGCCCCGTGCCGGCGACGGTCGTGACGATCCCCGTTCCGCCCGCCACGCGCCGGACGCGGTGGTTCCCCCGGTCGGAGACGAGGAGGTCCCCCGCGGGGGTGAGGAAGGCCGCGCGCGGGGAGGAGAGGGCCGAGCTCGTCGCGGCGGCGTTGTCCCCCGTGTACCCCGGGGTGGGCGGGGTCCCGGCCACGGTCCCGATGTCGCCGGCGGCGATCGAGACCCCGCAGACGGTGATCGTCGCGCTCCCGAGGTTCACCACGCGGACCGCGTGGTTCCCGGTGTCCGCGATCACCAGGTTCCCCGACCCGTCGAGGCTGACGCCCCCGGGGCCGGAGAGGCGCGCCGCGGTCGCGGCTCCCCCGTCCCCCGCGAACCCCGCCGTCGCGGCGGTGCCGGCGACGACCGTCACGACGCCCGACGAGGCGTCTATCCGGCGGATCGTGTGGTCCCCGGCGTCCGCGACGAAGACGTTTCCGGACCCGTCCACAGAGACCCCCGCCGGCGCCGTGAGGCCGCCCCCGCCGGCCGGGATCGTCGCGATCGCACCCGCCGGCACCGTCACCCCGGCGATCGTGGCGGAGGAGGCGCCGGTGTTCACCACCCGGACGACCCCGTTCCCGGAGTCCGAGACGTAGACCCGGCCGGAGCCGTCGCGCGAAACGGACGCCGGCGCGTTCAGGGCGGCCTGCGCCGCCGCCCCCCCGTCCCCGGTGTAGCCCGGGCTCCCGTTCCCGGCGACCACCGTGAGGGCGCGTGTCGAGAGGTCGAGCCGCAGGACCCGGTGGCCGCCCGCATCGGCCACGAGGACCGAACCGCCGGCGACGGCCACATCCTCGGGGAGGAGCAGCGGGAGCTGCGAGAGGACCACTCCCGCGACAGTGTCCACGGCTCCCCCCGCGATCGAGACCCCGGCGATCGCCGTCCCCGTGGTCCCCACGTTCACCCCCCGGATGCGCGAGTGGCCCGTGTCAGCGACGAGGAGGTGTCCCGTCGAGGGGAGGACGAAGACCCCCTCCGGGCCCGAGAGCCGCGCCGACGTCGCCGCCCCGCCGTCCCCGTCGTTCGGACCGGGGGAGGCGTTCCCCCCCGCCACCGTGGCGATGGCTCCGCCCGAGATCGTGACGCCCGCGACGGTGATCGAGGAGGCGCCCGCGTTCACGACGCGGATCCGCCCGTTGGCGCCGTCGGCCACCACGAGGTTCCCCGAGGCATCGAGCGCCACGCCGGCGGGCGTGTCGAGCTTGGCGGAGGTCGCGACCCCGCCATCGCCGACGAAGCCGCGCTTCCCCTTCTGGCCGGCGACCAGGTCTATCTTCCCCGCGCCGACGCTCACCGACCCGACGCTCACGGGCGAGGCGCCGGGGTTCGCGGCCCGGATCGTGTGGTTGTCGGAGTCGGCGATCAGAAGCAGGCCCCCCGCCCCGAGGGCGACCCCCCACGGGCGCTTGAGCTGCGCGTTCTGGGCGGGGTTGTTGTCGCCCCCGGAGCCCTGCGCCCCGGTCCCGACGATCCGGTCCACGTTCGCGGGTGCCACGGTCGCCGCGAAGAGCGAGACGCTCGAGCTGGTGCGGTTCACGAAGCGGATCCAGTGGTTCTCGGTGTCGGCGATAGTGAGGTTCCCGCTCCCGTCGAGAGCCAGCCCCCGCGGGCTGTCGAGCGCCGCGCTGGTGGCGAGTCCGCCGTTCCCGCCGTTCCCGGGGACGCCCGAGCCGCAGACCGTCGTGACGAACCCGGTCGCGCGGTCCACGCGGCGGATGCGGTGGTTCAGGGTGTCGGCCACGAAGAGGTGGTCCGACCCGTCGAGGACGCCGGCGCGGGGGAAGTTGAGCTGCGCCTGGGTCGCGGGCTGGTTGTCGCCGTTGAACCCCGCGAGCCCCGTGCCCGCGACCGTGGCCGTACCCCCCGCGGGGACCGTGACGCCGTAGGCGGTGACGGCCGACGCGCCCGGGTTCCTCACGCGGACGCGGTGGTTCAGCGTGTCGAGGACGACGAGGTTGCCCCCCGAGTCGGCGAGCACCGCCCCCGGGAAGTTGAACGGGCCGGCGCCGGCCCCGCCCGCGAGGGTCACGATGAGCTTCCCGCGGACCCAGAAGTCGCCGCTGGTCCCCGCGATCCCCGGCGCCCCGGTGGCGCCGTCCGTCGGCCTCACGCGGACGCGGACGAGCGTGTCCGTGGGTCCCCGGTCGGCGTAGGAGTCCCAGACGAAGACGTGCGGCGTGCCGCCGGGGGCCGCGCCCAGCCCCGAGGTCCCCTCGCTCGGCGCGCCAGGCCCCTCGCTCGCGGCGTTCCAGGTCGCTCCGGCGTCCGGGGACCAGTCCACGGCGATCGCGGCGGCGGTCCCCTCCGGGTCGGCGAGCGAGTAGGAGAGCGGCACCCGGTCCGTGACGCCGGTGACGGGCGTGTTGACGTTGGCGGAGGGCGGGGCGCCCGGGGCTTGGGGCCCCGGGGCCGGCCGGTCGTCGTCCTTCTGCAGCTCGTCCACGAGGAGCGCCGACTCGACGATCATCCCGCAGCCCGCCCCGGCGGCCAAAGAGAGAAGGAGCCCGATGCGGAGGGACTCGCCGCTCATCCCTTCCCTCCCGCCCCCGGCCGCGGCGGCGGAGGCCCGACCACGAGGTCCGACGGCGGCCCGAAGTGGCGCGGGGTCTGGCTGCGCCCCTCGAGGAGGGCGACGAGCATGGTCCTCTCGCGGGCCCGGAGGAAGGCCTCGTGGAGGGTGGACGTGCCGTTCCCGTCGGCGTCCGGCGCCGCCCGCAGCGCCCGCTCGAGGCTCGCCGAGAAGAGGCCCCGCTCGCCTCCTCCGAGCGTCGCGGCCCCCTCCCCGACTCCCCCGGCGAGGAGGAGCGAGACCCCGGCCCGATCGGCGGCGGAGGCCAGCGCCGCGTCGAGGTCCCCGGGGGGCGCCGGATGGGGGAGGCCCCGGTCCGGGACGGAGCCGCCGGGCCCTGCGTCGAGGACGAGGGCGAGCGACGACCCTGCGGGGGCGGAGACGAGACGCGCGATTTCCGAGAGGCCGAGGCACCCGCGCCGGGCATCCGCCGGGTCGAGGTCGTGGGGCGCGAGGACCAGCTCGGGACCCGCGGGGTCCGCGACGACCCCCGCGCGTCCCGCGAAGAAGAGGACGGCCCGGTCCCCTGGGCGGAGCCGCCGTCCGATGTGGTCGCGGAGCAGCCGCCGGAGCCCATCCGCCGTGGCCTCGGCGTCGAGAGCGAGGCGCACCGAAGGGGCTCCCGGCCCGGGGCCCGACCCGGCCATCGAGGGCCCGAGGGCCCGCGCGAGGGCCTGCGCGTCCCGCGCCGCGCCCGCCGCAGGCGGGATCGCGGGGTCCCGGTAGCGTTCGACCCCGACCGCGAGGACGAGGGTCTTCTGGAGCCCGCCCCCTCGAGCCGCCAGCTCGGGAGCCTCGCGCGCGAGCTTCTCGAGGGCCACGACCACCGCCTCGCGCCGCATCTCGGCCTCGAGCGCCTCGGCCGCCGCGCGCGCGTTCCCCGGCCCGAAGAGGAACCCGGGCCGGAACACCCCGAGGAGGTCCCAGCCCCGCTCGAAGTCGTCGAGGCCGCGGGCGACGCGGGCCGAGAACGGCCGGCGGTGGAGGCAGGCCCCCGTGGCGGCCGCGTGGAGCGCCAGATCCCCCTCGATCTCGTAGGAGAAGTCCTCGTCGGGGACCCAGAACGAGGGGAACCAGAACTGGAGCCAGAGGAGGATGTTCGGGATCCACCAGAGGTTCCGGCCGAGGTAGGCGACGCGCGCGGATCGGATCTCGACCCGGAGGAGGAGGTCGTCCCCCCCGTCCCAGGCGCGGGCGACCAGCTCCGGGAGCGGCGCCGGCGCGCCGGGGAGGGCGCGCGCGGCGCGGAGGAGGCCGAGCCTCGCGAGGGCGTCGGCGAGGTCCCGTCCGAGGGCCTCGGCGTCCGGCGCGACCGGGACCGAGCCGTCCCCGGCGGAGGGCTCGGGGGGCGCCGTCTCAACCGGGGCCTCGACGAGCACGGCCACGGTCCAGGGCAGCGTCCCGACGTGCCCTAGCGCCTCGATACGCGGGTCGGCGAGCGGGTCGGCCGGGACGGAGGCGCAGCCGGCGCCGGCCAGCCCGAGGCCCCCGAGGAGGAGGAGCGCTCTCACTTCCGAGCCTCCCACACCACCCGGAACCCCACGATCGGGATGCGGAGCCGCACGGGGTCCCCGTGGAACCGGCGCGCCGACGGGCGGGCGTCCCGGTCCGGCACGGGGGATGCGGACGTCCCGCCGCAGATCCGCCGCGCCTCCGGTCGCCCCTCCCCCGCGTCCACGGGGCTCGCCGTCCACTCGGCGGCATTCCCCGCCATGTCGAGGCAGCCGATCGGGCTCCGGTCCTCGGGACGGGAGCCGGCGGGCGCGATCCCGAGCGTGTCCGAGTCCTCGCGGGGGAACCCGGCCGCGCCCGGCGCGAAGTCGTCCCCCCACGGGTAGAGGCGCGCGCGGCCGGTCGCGGGGTCCACGGAGGCGGCCGCCTCCCACTCCTCGGCGGTCGGGAGCCTCCCGCCGCGCCACCGCGCGTACGCCGCCGCCTCGTACCAGGAGACTCCCGTCACGGGGTGGCGGTCGAGCCCCTCCCCGCACCGCGCGCCCGGCCAGGACGCGGGGGCGGGGGTCCGGTCGTCGGCCGCGAGGAAGAGCGCCCGGCGCAGGAACCCGTCGGGTTGCCAGACCGCCGCCCGCGCGTAGCCCGCGTCGCGAACGAACTCGAGGAACTCCGCGTTCGTCGTCTCGTGCACCGACACGTAGAGCGGCGCCGCGAGCCGCACGGTCCGGGGGCCGCCGTCCGGGGCGGTCCCGGCGAGGACGTACTCCCCGGCGGGGAGGAACGCCGTGCCGAGGGGCGTCGCCGCCCTCGCGTCGGCCTCGCCCGCGAGGGCGCGCGCCCGCTGCGACTCGGGCGCGAGGGCGAGGGCCCTCTCGATCGCGGCCCGCGCCTCGCCGAGGGCTCCGGCCCGCAGCCTCTCCCGCGCGGCCGCGAGCGACCTCTCCGCCCCCTCGGCGCGCACCGCGGCGGCGAGGGTCCGGACCACCGACGGCTCGGGCGCCGCCGCCTCGGCCTCGCGGAGGAGGCCCGCCGCCTCGACCCACTCCTCGCGCCGCCGCGCGTCCTCCGCGAGCGCGAGGAGCCTCCGGTGCCGGGCGTCGCGGAGCCCCCGCGAGCCCTCGGGCGTCCGCCGGATCCTCTCGGCGAGGTCGAAGGCGCGCAGCGCGTCGTCCGAGCGGCCCTCCCGGAGCGCCGCCTCCCCGTCCCGGAGGTGGCGGGCGAGCGACTCGCCCGACTCGCGCCAGGCCGCGGCGAGGGCGGCCGCCTCGGGATCCCCCGGCGCGGCGGCGAGGAGGCCGTCCAGGAGCCGGAGCCCCCGGGTCGGGTCGCCGGCCGCCGAG
>JAKEIC010000121.1 GCA_022614695.1 Planctomycetales bacterium
GAGTCGGACGAGGCCTCGGTGCCCTTCGGGGCGGACGGGGCCGGGAACGCGCTCGGGGAGGGGGCCGTCGCGCTCCTCCTCGAGTCCGAGGAGTCGGCGCGGGCGCGGGGGGCGAGACCGCTCGCGCGCGTGGCCGGCGCCGCGGGACCGGGCGAGGGGTCGGAGGCGCTGCTCGGGGCCTGCGGGGACGCGCTGGCGCGGACCGGGGCCTCTCCGTCCGACGTCTCCCTCGTGGCGGCGGGCGCGGCGGGCGGGTCGGCGGACGGGGCGGAGGCCGACGCGCTCGCGACGTTCCTGCATGCGCGGACGGTCCCGGTCTGCGCCCCCCGGGGGTCGGTGGGGGAGAGCTTCGGCGCCGCAGGACTCCTCCAGGTGGCCGTGGCGGCCTGGGCCCTCGCGGAGGGCCGTGCGTTCCCCCTCGTCCCGGACGCCCCGCGCCGTCTCCCGGCGCCCCTCCGCCCCGCCCCCGGGGCCGAGCCGATCGAGGGACGCGCCGCGCTCGCCACGGGTCTCGGCCTCGAGGGACAGTCGGCCGCCGTGGCCGTGGTTCGCGCGTGAGCAAGCGCCCGCCCCCCCCGGCCCCCGCTCCCCCGCCGCCGGCCGCGCCCGCCGCCGCGGCCCCGCCCCCACGGCTCCCGTGGCGGACGATCGCGCTCGTCGCGGGCGTGGCGGCCTCCGTCCGCCTCCTCTGGCTCCCCACGGTCCTCTCCGACCCCGTCGCCCACTGGCACGAGTGGGACCAGACGGACGGCTTCACCTACGAGATGTGGGCGAAGGAGATCGGGAAGGGGAACTGGCTGCTGCGGGACGTCCCGCGCCCCCCGCACAACTGGGAAGCCATGCTGGGGACACCCGGGGAGTTCACGGCGTGGGAGGGGGGACCGAACGTCTTCCGCCACGCGCCGCTCTACGCCTACGGGCTCGCGGCGGCGCACGCCGTGTTCGGTCCCAGCCCCGTGCCCGTCCTGTTCCTGCAGGTGCTGCTCGGGATCGCCTGGGCCGTCGCCACCCAGCTCCTCGGCCGCAAGCTCTTCGGCGAGGTGGCGGGCGCCGCGGCCGGCATCGCGGCGGGGATCTACGGGCCCGTCCTGTTCCTGGAAGCGCAGGTCCTGCGGGACGCCCCGGCGCTCCTCCTGCAGGCGCTCGGGCTCCTCGCCTTGGCCCGGGCCGGAGCGTCGGGCCGGGCCGCCGCGTGGGTGGGGACCGGCGTGCTGCTGGGCCTGACGGTCCTGCTCAAGGAGGCGACGGGAGTGCTCGCGGTCGCCGCGGTCGGCTGGCTCGCCTGGCGGGGGCTCGTGGGGAAGGTCCCCGGGGCGGCGCGGGGGGCGGCGCTCGTCGCGGCCGGCGGGGCGATCGCCTTCGCCCCCGTGGTCGCGCGGAACCTCGCGGTCGGGGCGAGGCCGCTCTCCCTCTCGAGCCGGGGACCGCAGGTGATCGCGACGGCCAACGCGCCCGACACGCAGGCCTTCGGGCTGGTCTACGAGACGACCTCCGGGGCCGGGGAGATCCTCCGGAAATCGGGCGGCGGGGGACTCGCGACGGCGCTCGAGGTGTTGCGGTCCGTGCCGTTCGGGCGGCTCCTCGGAGGCTACGTCCTCCGCGCGATCGCGTGCTGGACGCCGTACGAGGGGCCCGACAACGCCAACTACTGGTTCTACCGGGACCGGTCCTGGATCCTCGGGCTCCTGCCCGTCTTCCACTGCCTCTTCGGCCCGGCGGCGGTCGGGGCGTGGCTGGCGTGGCGGCGGCGCCGGGAACTCTCCCCGCTCCTCGCGCTCGTATTCGCCGAGATTATTCTCCTCGCGCTGGCGCTGCCGGTCGGGTTTCCCCAGTGCCGCTACCGCGTGATGCTCGTCCCGCTCCTCCTCCCGTTCGCGGGCTACGCCGTCGCCGGGGCCGTCGCGGCGTGGCGGGGCGGGGCGCAGGGGCGGGCGGCGCTCCTGGCGGGCGGGGCGCTCGTCGGGGCTCTCTTCTCCGCAGCAGGGGAGAGGACTCTCCAGGCCGGACCTCGGCCGCTTGCGGCCTTTCGCGACCGGCCCGCCGACTACAGCGTCTCGGCCTCGATCCTCGACGGCCACGGCCAGCTCGCGGAGGCGCTCGAGGAGCTGGACCGCGGGCTCGCCCGGTTCGAGCACCCCGACGAGAGGCTGCCGCTTCAGCGCAACAAGGTCGCCCTGCTCCTGAACGCCCGGGAGCTGGAGCGGGCGCGGGCCGAGGCGAAGCGGTGGGCCGAGTCCGAGCCGAACCCGGAGTGGGCCGCCACCTACGAGGCGCTGGGCCTCGGGACCCCGCCCCCGGGCTCGCGCCGGCTGGCCCCCGTGCCGCGGTAGGATAGGCTTCCAGGCCGGTGGACTCTCCCATCCCGGGTCGGCCGCGCTCGTGGCTCCGCCGGTGGGCGCCGTGGCTCCTCGGCGCGGGGACGGTCGCCGTCGCGGGCGGGATCCTCCACGCCCTCCCGGGCGTGGAGCCCGACTCCGGACACTGGGTCTGCGAGAGGACCGTCTTCGGGCCCCTCGCGGCGGGGTTCGCCCGGGCGGCGGCGCGCCGAGAGCCCTGGCCGCAGGACCTGCCGGAACTCCTGCGCGCCGCGGGGTACGGGGAGGCGCTCCCCCCGCTCGCGCTGCGGTGCCCGGACGACCTCGGGCGCGAGGCTCGCGACCCGCTCGCCGATCCGAGCTTCGTCCTCGTGCCGGGGCTCCGGGCCGACATGCCGCCCGAGACCATCGCGCTCTACGAACGCGAGGCGTTCCACTCCGTGCCGCTCCACCACGCCTCGGAGGGCCGTCTCCCGGGAGTCGCGATCCACGTCGCGACGCTCGGCGGCGACGTGCAGCTCGGCCGGGCGCTGGTGGGAAGCGGAGGGGAGGCGGCGGCACGCGCGGCCCTCCTCTCCCAGGTCGAGAGCCTCGTCGCGCGGGACCGGAGAGGGCTCGCGCTGGCGTCACGGGCGCGCGACGCCCGCGCGGGCGACGAGGCGGCCCGCGCGGCCCTGCGGGCCGGGCTCGCCGACGGGGACGAGAGGGTCCGGGCCTTCGCGGCCTGGACGTGCGCGGAGGCGGGCGACTTGTCCCTCGTCCCGGCCCTGCGCGCCGCGCTCCCGCGCTGCGGGGACGACCGCTCGTCCGGGGCGGCCGAGGAGATCGCCCGCGCCCTGGCTCTCCTCGGGGACCGCTCCGGCGCGAGGGTCCTCGCCGAGGCGCTCGAAGCGGAGGACCCCGCCGGTCGCCGCAGCGACCTCGGCGACCCGGCGCCCGGGTTCTCGCGGCGGACGCGCGCCTTCGAGGCGCTCGGGAAGCTCCCGGGCGAGAAGCCTCGCGGCTACCTCCCGTCCGCGGACCGGGCCCGCCGCGCGGGGCCGGCCGCGGAGTGGCGGGCCTGGGCGGAGTCCCGATGATCCCGGACCGAGACCGGCTCGTCGGGCGGCTCGCGGTGAGGCACGGGCTCCTCACCGAGGCGCAGCTGGCGGACCTCCTCGCGGCGCTCGAGGCGCCGGCCGCCGATCCCCCGCCGCCGCGCCCAGGCGGGCCCGGGGCTCCCGCGGCGCCCGCCGGGTCCGCCGGGTCCGCCGGCAATGGGGCGGCCGACCTCGCCGCGCTTGCCGAGAAGCGCGGGTACGCCAAGGCCTCGGACCTGCGCCTCCTCGAGGGGATCGTCGCGACGGGAGGGGGGACGGCCGCGGTCTCGCCGGCCTCGGAGTCCGGGGCCTCCGGCGGCCGACGGCTCGGGGAGTTCCGGATCGTCCGCGAGATCGGGCGCGGGGCGATGGGCGTCGTCTACGAGGCGCTGCAGGACGGGCTCAACCGGCGCGTGGCCCTGAAGGTCCTCCCCTCCGACCTCTCGCTCGATGCGAAGGCCCTCGAGCGGTTCCGCCGGGAGGCCGAGGCGGCCGCGCGGCTGAACCACCCCGGCATCGTGAAGGTGCTCACGATCGGCGAGGCGGAGGGGACCCACTTCTACGCGATGGAGCTGGTCGAGGGCCGGTCGCTCGACCACATCTTCGCGACCGAGAGGATCCCCGCCCGGCGCGCGGCGCTCCTGATCGAGCGGGCGGCCCTGGCGCTCGACCACGCGCACCGCGCCGGGATCGTCCACCGCGACATCAAGCCGGCGAACCTGCTCGTCACCGGCGAGGACGAGGTGCGGATCGGGGACTTCGGCCTCGCCCGCGTCGAGGCGGCGGCGACGCTCACGCGGGCCGGCGAGATCATGGGGACGCCCATGTACATGAGCCCCGAGCAGGCGCGGGGAGCGGGCGACGACCTCGACGCCCGGACCGACGTCTACTCGCTCGGGGCGACGCTCTACGAGTGCCTGACCCTGCTGCCCCCGTTCGAGGGGCGGGACCTGCGCGCGGTCGTCGCCAAGGTGATCGGCGAGGAGCCCCGGGCCCCGCGCCGCCTGAACCCCCGGATCCCCCGCGACCTCGAGACCATCTGCCTCACGGCCATGGAGAAGGACCCGGCGAAGCGCTACGCCACCGCCGGCGGCCTGGCGGCGGACCTCGGCCGCTTCCTGCGGGGGGAACCGATCGCCGCGCGGCCGCCGTCGTTCGCGGACCGCGCCTGGAAGCTCGCGATGAGGAACCGGCCGCTGGCGGTGCTCGCGGCGGCCCTCTTTCTGATGGCGGCCGGGGCCGCAGTCTGGGCCCTCGCGGGCGCCCGACGCGAGGCGGAGGACCGACGCGCGATCCTCGCCCAGGCCCTCGGCGAGAAGTCCGACGGAGACCGCCACTCGCGCCGGCGGCGCGACGATCTCGAACAGCTCTGCCGGATCTGGGACGGCCATGGCCTCCAGTACCAGGACGAGAGGACCGAGGCGCTCGAGAAGACGCACCGCGAGGGGGCCGAGAGGGCCGCCGAGTCCTATGCGCAGGCCCAGCAGGGGCTCTACGAGCTGCTCCGGCGCGATCCGGGGCACGCCGAGGCGAACGGGGCCCTGGCGGAGATCGCGATGCAGGAGGTCGAGGCGGTCTTCCCGCGCGCGATCCGGATGGAGGATCCGCCCCCCTGGGCGGACCGGATCCAGCTCGTGCGGCGCCACGACGTCGCCGGGCGCTTCGCGGCGCGTCTCGACGAACTGGAGCGAGCGGTCCGGGAGCGGGGGCATCTCGTGCTCTCGACGGAGCCGGCGGGCGCCGAGGTCTTCCTCGCCCGCGTCGAGCGAGACTTCGGCCGGATCGAGGAGCGCGAGGTGGCGATGGGAGCGACTCCCCTCGACTGCGAGGTGCCCGCGGGCTCCTATCGAGTCCGCGTCCGGCTCCCGGACTACGCAGAGGTGCGCTTCCCCGTGACCGTGCGGAGAGGGCGGACGCCGCGCGTGGACCCGGTCCGGCTCCTCCGCCCGGACCAGGTCCCCGAGGGGATGGTGTACGTGCCGGGCGGCGAGTTCCTCATGGGGGGCGCCGTGCCGGCCGGCGGCCAAATGCGGGAGGTCCACGCCCCGGCGTTCTTCATGGATCGGCATGAGGTCACCTTCGGCCGGTACCGTCAGTGGCTGCGGAAACTCGTCGAGCTCTCCGAGAAGCGCGACGAGGACCCGGTCGAAGGCCGTCGCCTCGGCCAGAAGCGGGCCGCCGGCCACCTCCCCCGATTCTCCCGCCTGGACGACCCCGAGCTGCGGTTCGAGTATGACGATGTCCTCGACAACGACATGCCGCCGCACGACTGGGACGACCTGCCCGTGTTCCGCATCTCGCGGCACGATGCCGAGTCCTTTGCCAACTTCTACGACAAGAGGCTCCCGAGCGAGATCGAGTGGGAGAAGGCCGCCCGCGGCACGAATGGAAGGACGTATCCGTGGGGCGACCGGTTCGATCCGGCCCTCTGCAACACGTACCTCGCGGATCCCATGATCCGCGTCCGTCAGGTCGGCTCATTCCCGGACGGCGTCTCCCCCTACGGATGCCTCGACATGGCGGGCAACGTCGAGGAGTGGACCTACGACTTCCTGCCGGAGGACCCGACCCGGAAGCTCGTCATCGTGAAGGGAGGCGACCGCTTCCAGGGGAGCGCCTACCTCGCGGCCCCGGCGAGGCGTGCCTTCCCCGCCGGAGCTCCCGAGGAGGAGGTGAGGACCTGGAACATCGGGTTCCGCTGCGTGAAGGACCTCCCGCGGGGGAACGGGGCGGGGAAGTAGCGGCTAGCGCTCGAGAGTCAGGTGCCACGCGGCGAGCCGGAGCCCGAGCTTCCGCGCGAGCGCCTGGGCCGGGATGTTCTGGCGGCCCATCGCGGCGACGACGCGGCGGCCGGCGCGCGCCTGCGCGGCGACGACGGCGGCGGTGAGGAACGTCCCGTAGCCCCGTCCGCGCACGTCGCGCCGGAGGACCGGCCCCACCCCCACGAACGGCGCATGCGACTGCGGGACGACGTGGGCCACTCCGAGCAGCTCGTCCCCGCGCCCATGACTTCGGTAGAGTCCCCACTCGCGGCGGGCGCGGAGACGCGCCTCGATCTCGCCCCGGTCGGTTGTCCCCGCCCGCTCGGGGGGCTCCTGCGCGTAGAGGAGCGCCGCCGCGTCCAGGTCTACGCGCCGTAGCGGCCGGACCCGGAGCCCCGGGGACGGCGGCGGAGTCCGGGCCGGGGGGCCGTCGAGCACGTAGAGAGGCGCCGTCGCCCGGACGCGCGGGAAGGCCGGGAGCGCGACGGCGAGCAGGGACGCGTCGTCGGTCCGGCACGCGACCGCCGTCGGGCGGAGGTGGTCGCAGCTCCGGGCGAACGCCTCGGGCGCCCGCTGGAGGAAGCGGGGCCTCACGTGGAACTCGAGGAGCAGCCGGGAGGGAGGCGAGCCCGGAGCCGCTCCCCCGAGCACGAAGAGCGCGTAACCGGCGAGAGCCCGGCCGTCCTCGAGCGCGAAGGACCTCGCCCGCCCGGCCAGCTCCTCGTGGACGTCCACGAGCGTCGCCACCGTGAGCCTCCGCACGTGCTCGCGCCGGAGCGCCGAGAGCGCCGGGAGCTTCGCGGGCTGGGGTCCGAGCACGGGCCGCGATCGTCGGCCCCGGGCCCGGAGCGGTCAAGCAAGTGGTGAGCGACTCCAGTCCTCGGGCCGCGGCGCGGCCCGAGGACTTGTCAGTCGAACCGCTAGTCCAGCACCCCGCTCGCGACCAGGACGGCCTCCTGCGCCGGGGTGACGAGGCTCCGCAATTCGTCCGAGAGCTTGGCGATCTGGTCGCGGTGGGCGGCGTCGGTCCTGCGGAAGGCGGCGAGCCTCTCCCGGACCTCCCCGGTCGCGCCGTCGCGCCCGGCGAGCGCGCGCAGCTCGCGCCCGGCCTGTCTCCGCGCGCGCGCCTGCTCGCGCCGCTCAGCCGCGATCTTCTCGATGAGGGGCACGAGCACCTCGGCCTCGTCGGGGCCGAGCTTCAGATCGGAACGCGCCCGTGCCGCCGCGCCCGCCGCCGTGCCCGATACGCCCGCCCGGGCCGCCCCCGCGGCCGGCTCGTCGCCGTCCTCGTCGCCGCCGCCGGCCCGGAGCCGGAGCTCCCCCGGCTCGCCGACCTCGACGCGGGCACCCTGGAGGATCCGGATCCCGCCCTCCCCGTCGCCCCCGCCGAAGAGGACCTGGGGCTCGCCGTCACCGCCCGCGCCGAGCCCGAAGGCCATCACGTTCGGCGCCGAGTCCTCCTCCTTCTGGACCTGGTCGTACTTCGCCTTCTGGCTCTCAGTGAGGAGAGCGCGGATCTTCTCCGCGCGCGCCTTCCGGACCTCGTCGCGCTTCTTCGAGAGCTCCGTCGCCCGCTCGGCGAGCTTCCCCGGGTCGGAGAAGTCCAGGCCTCCCAGGCCCTCGAGCGACTTCCGGCCCTCCTCCTCGAGGATCTTCGCCACCTGCTCCTTCTGGTCCGCGTCGAGCCCGAGCCTCTCGGCGAGCTGGCTCGCCCCCGAGCCCCCGAAGGAGAGCCGCGCGCTCCCCCCCAGCTTCCCGAGGTCGCCCATGGCCTTCTCGAGGTCGAGCGACTGGCCGGTGAGGTCCTTCGTCAGGTCCTCCACCATCGAGAAGGGGTTCTTGCGACGGGCCTCCCACTTCTCGCGCTGCTCGGGGGTGAGGAGGTCCCGGATCGCGGCATCCCGCGCCTCGCGCGCGGCCTTCTCCTTGCCGTCGGCCTCCTTGTGGATGGAGAGGAACCTCTCCTTCTGCTCCCCGGAGAGGCCGAGTCGCTCGGCGAGCCTCTCCATCCGGCGCTCGGAGAGCTGCCGGCCGATGTCGCCGAGGTCGAGCCCGCCGGGGCCCTCCTGAGCCCGGGCCGCCGCCGTCCCGCCGAGCGCTCCCGCCGTCACCGCGAGCACGAGAGCCATCCGCCTCATGGGTCCCTCCCTGCGGGGCGCCCCCCGCCGTCGCCTCGGGATTCTACGACGATCGGGGGGCGGGAACGCTCCCGATTCCTTGACAGGTGGAACGGGAAGCCCCTATACAGGTCCGGGAGGGGCGATCCATCGGTAGCTGGTCCCTGAACGTCGGGAGCGTGTTCGGGATCCGGGTGCGCCTGCACCCGGTCCTCCTGATCCTCTGCGGCGTGGAGCTCGTCCGGGCGCTCTGGTACTACGGCTGGAACGGTCTCTGGCTGGGCCCCGCGTTCGTCCTGATCCTGTACGTCACCATCCTCCTCCACGAGCTCGGGCATTGCTTCGCCGGGAAGCACCACGGGGGCGAGGCGGAGGAGATCCTCCTCTGGCCGCTCGGTGGGCTCGCCACGATCGGCTCGGTACCCCGCCGCCCGTGGCCGCAAATCGTCACCTCCGCGGCGGGGCCCGCGGTAAACCTCGGCCTCGGGGTGGCGCTCGCGGGGGCCCTGTGGCTCGGGGGCCGCTCTGACTCGATCGTGGCCGCCCTGCCGATCGTCGGGAGCGGTCCCTATCCCTACAACTGGGGCTGGTACCTGGTCTGCTACGCCCTCGGGCTGAATCTCGGATTGATGCTCTTCAACATCCTCCCGGCGTTCCCCCTCGACGGTGGCCAGGTACTCCGCTGGGGCCTGAGCGCCTGGCTCGGCTATCCGCGGGCGACCTGGGTCGCGACCACCGTGGGGTTCTTCTTCGCCGCCCTGTTCGCGATCTTCGGGTTCCTGCTCTCCCCGATGCTGCTCCTGGTCGCGATTTTCGTGTGGGTCTTCTGCCGCTGGGAGCGGGCCGCGCTCGAGGCGGAGAGCGGTTTCCTCGAGGCGGACGTCTTCGGTTACGACTTCTCGCAGGGCTACACCAGCCTCGACAAGCCGCGGGCGTTCCCCGAGAAGCCCGGCTTCTTCGCGCGCCGGCGGGCCCGTCGAGCGGCGCGGCGGCAGATGAGCCAAGACGCACACGAGCGCGACGTCCGCCGTCGCGTGGACGAGCTGCTCGACAAGATCAACACCGCGGGCATGGACGCCCTCACCGAGCCCGAGAAGAGCTTCCTCAAGGAAGCGAGCAAGCGATACCAGGTCTGATCCGGGACTCGCCTTCGCCTCGATCTGATCCCCGCCGATCAGACTGAACTCGACTCAACGGCCCGGGGATGTCCCCGGCGAGCGGCTCCGCCGGGAGACGGAACCCGGCACGCCGCGTGCAAAGCGCACGTGCGCCGGCCCTCGGCAGTCCCGGGAGGACCCATGTTCGACACCTTGCTCAGCGGATGGAGAACGGAGGCGCTCGTCCGGGCCATCCAGGCCGTCCGCGTCGGCGGCGAGGAGGCCGCGAAGAAGCGGCTCTCCCACATGACGCCCTCCGCGCAGGCGTACCTCGCGGTCCGGCTCGAGACAGCGGGAGACGACGGGCTCGGCCACGCGCTCGACCTGCTCGACGCGCTCGAGGCTCTCGGGTTCGAGCGCGCCCAATTCCCCGCCCCCGGCGCCTCCGACGCGGTCCTCGTGCAGGGCACGCTCGAGGGGCGGGGAGCCTTCGCCGCGGAGATCCCGCCGCGGATCCTGCGTCTGCGAGGCACGGAGCTGCGGCGGGCGCTGGCCACCTGGTTCGGGCTCCTCGCCTCGGGCGAGCCGGCGCCGGCGCGGCCGCCCATCCTCGGGAAGCCCCCGGGAATCCCGGTCTCCGCACGCCGTGGCGATACGACCCGCCCGTGGCAGTTCGCGCCCGGATAGTCTCCGAGCGGGGGCTCCGCGGCCCAGGCGGAGCGCGGTCTCCTGGCCACGGCCGCCGTGCTAGACTCCCGTCCCTCCGGAGGAGGGCCGGGCCACGGAGACCCGCAACACCACGGTCATGTTCACCGACATCCGGGACTTCACGTCCCGGTCGTCGCGGGAGACCCGGACGGGGCTGGAGGAACTCCTCCGGACCCACGAGGCGCTCCTGCTCCCGGTGATCCAGTTCCACCAGGGGCGGGTCGTGAAGACGATCGGCGACGCCTTCCTCGTCTGCTTCGAGAGCCCGACGAACGCCGTCCTCTGCGGCGTGCTGATCCAGCGCCGTCTCCGCGAGTTCAACGCGACGGCGCCCGAGGCGAAGCGCATCGAGGTCCGCGTCGCGGTGAACTCGGGCGAGGTGACCGTGCGCGGGGGCGACGTCTTCGGGGAGCCGGTGAACATCGCCGCCCGCATCCAGGGGATCACCGAGCCGGGCGAGGTCTACTTCACCGAGGCGACCTACCTCGCCATGCAGAAGGCCGAGGTCCCGTCCTCCGAGGTGGGGGAGAGGCGGCTCAAGGGCGTCCCCGAGGCGATCCGGGTCTACAAGGTCATCCAGGACGAGGACAACGCCCTCTACCGGAGGATCGTGGAGCAGAACCCGATCCGCGCTGTGGACCTCCCGCCCACGCCTCCCACCGAGATGGTCGCCTGGCCCCCTCCCCCCGGCCGGCTCACGCCGAGGCCGCGGCTCGTGGGACCCGCCGGAGTCGCGGTCCTCGCCCTCCTGCTCTCGGGGGGGGCGTTCGCGGCGACGGTCTCATGGCGGCACGCCCGCCGCCACGACCCCGCGCGGGAGGCCCTCGCGGCCGGCGACCTCGCCCGGGCGGCCGACCTCGCGGGGGCGCTGCTCCGCCGCGAGGGCTCCGACGCCGAGGCGATGGCGATCCTCGGGGAGGCGCTCCGGGGGCAGTTCCTCGGGCTCGAGAAGGGGGGGGACCTGACGGCGCTCCAGGGCGCCTGGTCGCGCGCGCAGACCGAGAACCCGACGCTCGCGTCGCTGCCGGCGCTCGGGCGCGAGGTGAGGCTCGCGACGGTGCGGATGCGGCTCGCCCGCGGGGAGACGGCGCCCGCGCTCGAGACGGCGCTCCAGATGCACGAGGCCGACAAGAGCGACGCCGAGGCGGCGCGGCTCGTCGTCGAGGCGCTCGCGGCCGACATCCGGGGCGACTGGGAGAGGAACGGCCGCCGGAACCCGTGGGACTTCCGGAAGAGGCTCGCCGAGCGGAGCGAGCGGCACGGGGCGCTCCCGGGCTGGCCCGCCGCACGCGCCGAGATCCTGCACGCGGCCGGGATGGAGCTGATCCCGAACGAGCACGGGAACTGGCGGGGCGTCGGGGCGGCCTGCCTGTTCGAGTTCATCCAGGAGAACCCCGCCGACCCGCGGCGGATCGCGGCGCTCGCGGCGCTGGCCATGGCGGGGGAGCTCCGGGACCTCGACCGGATCGCGGCCGAGATCGGGAAGGACCCGGCCCTCGCCGCGCGCGAGGACCTGCGGGAGGCGGTCGTCACGTGGGTCGGGAAGAACTACGACCTCGACGACAAGGAGGACGTCGCCGCGAGGAGGTTCCTCTGGGACACGTGGGGGACGAAGAGCGAGGGGATGATCCGGGAGTGGCTCGGGTCCGCCGAGGAGCCCCGCCGTTTCAACGCCTTCGCGATCCTCGACGCGGCGGGGAAGCTCTCCGAGGCGGAGCGCGACCGCCACCTCGCCTGGGTCCTCCTCCGGGACACGAACTCCTGGCGCGAGGCCGAGCGCGAGGCGGCGCTCGTCCACTGGGAGAAGGCCCTCGCGTCGGGGGCGGAGGCCGCCCGCGCCCGTGGGGCGGCGGCGCTCCCCGAGGGGCCGGCCCCGGCCGAGGGGCTCGGCCAGGGGAACGGGACGAAGTGGGACGAGGGGGGCGTGCGGTGGCGACGCGTCGCCTCCGAGTGCTTCTACGAGACCCTGCGCCCGGCCCTCGAGGCGGCGGTGCCCGGCGACCGCTGGGACGACCGGAACGCCGCGCGGAAGATCCTCGCGGCGAAGGGCGCGCTGGACCCCGCCGCGGCGGCCCGGTGCTTCCGCAGGAACGTCGAGCAGTGGGACCCCCGCTACTGGCCGAACGAGGACGTGACCGAGGCGGTCGCCTACTTCGAGAAGGCCGAGCGCGCCTCCCTCCCCGACCTCCCGGCCGTCCTCGACGCCCTCCGCGAGGCCGAGGACGCGGCCGCCGAGCGGATCCCGCAGATCGAGCAGGACAAGTCCTACTCCTCCTCCGGCCGCCGGAACGCGATCGAGCGCTACGCGGCCCTCCGGGACGGCTGCGCCCGGGCGCGAGCGAGGCTCGGAGGCTAGCTCGCCTTCGCCGGTTCCGTCGTCGCCAGCCGGAACCCGTAGATGTAGAGCGCGGCGTTCGCCATGTCGCCGGCGCGCGAGGCGCAACGGGCGGCCGTGGAGGAGTGCAGCCACGAGCCGCCCCGGAGGTGCCTCACGTCGGCCTTGCTCGCCGCCCGCGTCGCGCACCACTCGCGCACGCCCCCGGCCATGTCGCGGACGCCGTAGGGCGACTCGTCCTCGGGGTAGGCCCCGACCTTCTCCGCCGCGGGCTCGCCGGGTCGCGAGCGCGAGCACTTGCAGTAGGTCGCGTCGAACTTGTCGCCCCAGGGGTAGAAGCGGCCGTCCACCCCGCGGGCCGCCTTCTCCCACTGCTCTTCGGCGGGGAGGTCGTAGCGCCGCCCGTCGCGGGCGGAGCGCCACGCGGCGTAGGCCGTCGCGTCCTCCCAGGAGACCCCGAGCGCCGGGAGGTCCTCCACGATCGGGAACGGCGCCCCCTCACCCTCGCGGGGGACCCTCCAGCGGCCGCCCGCCTGATGCCGCGCGAGATCCCCGATGCCGACGCTGCGCGGGACGCGACGGGCCGCCTCGTTGGGCGCGATGGCGTTCAGGTACTCGAGGTACGCCCCCATCGTCACGGGGAACTTCCCGATGAAGTAGTCGTCCACCCGCGCCACGGCCTTCGGGCGGTGAGAGGTCGCCTGAGAGTCGCCACCGAAGATGAACGGACCCGCGGGCACGTGGACGAACCCCTCGCCGATCTCCGCTTCCGAGAAGAGGCGGACCCGCGCCGTCACGGCCTCCTGCCGGGTGACGAGGATCGGCGCCCGGGTGTCGCGCTTGCCCGGCAGCCGCAGGTGGAGGAGGTAGGACCCCATGGGGAGCGAGAACCGCGCGACCGGCGTGCGGCCGAGGGGGCGGCCCCACTCGGGAACGAGGATCCGGTCGCGCTCGGCGTACTCGTAGAGGTAGGCCTCGGCGCCGGGCGGATCGGTCTCCACGGCAAGCGAGCCGTCCCCCCGGATGCGCTCGTCGAGCGAGCCGTCGTTGTAGAACTTCACCGTGGCCAGGGCGTAGTCCATGTCGGCCCGGTCGTTGCGGCCCTCCGACTCGAGGAACCGGTCCCAGTAGAGCTCGGCCAGCTCCCGCCGCGCCGCGCGGTTCTCGGCCTCGATCTCGAGGACGCTCCCGAGCTTCCGCACGGCGTCCGCGAAGCGCCGGTTCCTCTGCACGCGCATCTGCTCGATTTGGTCCTCGAGCGCCCACAGCTCCTTCTTCTCGGAGACCGGCTCGTGGCCGTGGAACCGAGACGCGATCCCGGCGTGGATCTCGGCGTAGCGGGCGAGGACCTCCTTCACCGCGAAGTAGCGTCGCGCGATCTCGCGGCCGGCCCCGAGGGCGGCCTCCGCCTCGCGCCGCCGGCGCGCCTTCTCGCGCGCCCCCTCGAGATACGTGAGCACGTCGTCGGCGAGCGCCTTCGCCGAGGCGGGGCGGTCCTCCTTGCGCCGCGCGAGCGCCCGCAGGCACATCTCCTCGAGCTCGGCGGGC
>JAKEIC010000122.1 GCA_022614695.1 Planctomycetales bacterium
ACGGGGCTGTAGCGAGACCACGAACGCTCGGAAGGCCGAGTAGAGTACGCCCGGTTCGGCGGCCTGAAGGGGGCGCTGCCTGCCCGATCTCCCGTCCCCGCCTCAACCCCCCAGCCCGTCGTTCGCGGCAGCGGAAGGGACGGCCAGCGCGGCGGCGGGGCCCAGGGTGCCCGTGAGCGAGGTCCCGCCGGTCCACGGGTAGACGGCGCCGGCGTTCGAGGTGCCGCCGATGTCGGCCAGGCGCGCGGCGACGACCACGTCGGGGGTGCCGTCGCCCGTCACGTCGGCGCACTGGATCGCCTGGGCTAGCGCGAGGCCGAGCTGGTCCCCGCCGACGGCGGACGAGACCCGCAGGGTCGCCGTCGGGGAGAGGGTGCCCGCGAGGCCGATGCCGCCGGCCCAGGCGTAGACCGCCCCCGTGTCCGACGTCCCGCCGATGTCGGCGGATTGGGCGCCGGCGACGACGTCCAGGATCCCGTCGCCCGTCACGTCCGCGCACTGGAGCGGCTGGCCGGCCGCGAGGCCGAGCTGGTCGCTTGCGGCGGCTCCCGACACCCGGAGGGTCGCCGACGGCGAGACCGTCCCCGTAAGCCCGAGCCCCCCCGCCCAGACGTAGACGGCTCCCGTGTCCACCGCGCCGATGTCGGCCAGGAAGGCCCCCACGACGACGTCGAGCGTCCCGTCGCCCGTCACGTCCGTGCAGAGGATCCCCTGGCCCGCCGAGACGTTCCCGAGCTGGTCGCCCGCCGTCGCCCCCGAGACCCGGAGGGTCGCCGTCGGGGAGAGGGTCCCCGTGAGACCGCTTCCCCCGGCCCACACGTAGATCGCGCCCGTGTTCACCGTCCCCCCCACGTCGGCGGCGTAGGTCCCCACGACGACGTCGAGGGTCCCGTCCCCGGTCACGTCGGCGCACTGGATCGCGCGGTCGGACGCCAGGCCGAGGGAGTCGCCCGCGACGGCGCCCGCCACCCGGAGGGTCGCCGTCGGGGAGACCGCCCCCGCGAGGCCGCTCCCGCCCGCCCACACGTAGACGGCCCCCGTGTCCGCCGTCCCGCCCACGTCGGCGAACTGGGCCCCGACGACCACGTCGAGAGTCCCGTCCCCCGTCACGTCGGCGCAGAGGATCCCCTGGCCAGAGGAGAGCCCGAGCTGGTCGTTCGCGACGGCTCCCGCCACCCGGAGAGCCGCCGTCGGGGAGACCGTCCCCGCGAGCCCGCTCCCGCCCGCCCACACGTAGACCGCTCCCGTGTCCGCCGTCCCGCCGAAGTCGGCCACATAGGTCCCGACGACGACGTCGAGGATCCCGTCCCCCGTCACGTCGGCGCAGAGGATCCCCTGGCCGGACGAGACCCCGAGCTGGTCGTTCGCCACCGCGGAGAAGACCCGCAGCCTCGCCGTGGCGACGAGGGTCCCCACGAGCCCGTTCCCGCCCGCCCACACGAGGACCGCGCCCGTGTCCGCCGTGCCGCCGTTGTCCGCGAACTGGGATCCGACGACGATGTCGAGGATCCCGTCCCCCGTCACGTCGGCGCACTGGATCGCCTGGCTCGCCGGGCCGCCCGCCTGCCCGAGCCGGTCGCCCGCGACGACGATCCCCGACCGCAGAGTGGCCGTCGGGGAGACCGTCCCCGCGAGCCCGCTCCCGCCGGCCCAGACGTAGACCGCCCCCGTGTCCGCCGTCGCGCCGTTGTCGGCGAACTGGGCCCCGACGACGACGTCGAGGGTCCCGTCCCCCGTCACGTCGGCGCACTGGAGGGCCCGGCCGGTCGCGTACCCGAGCTGGTCGTTCGCGGCGGCTCCCGCGACCCGGAGCGTCGCCGTCGGGGCGACCGTCCCGGTGAGCCCGCTGCCGCCCGCCCAGACGTAGACCGCGCCCGTGTCGGCCGTCCCGCCGACGTCGGCGAGGTAGCTCCCCGCCACGACGTCCAGGGTCCCGTCCCCCGTCACGTCGGCGCAGAGGATCCCCTGCCCGGTCGCGGTCCCGAGCAGGTCGTTCGTGACGGCGCCGGCGACCCGGAGAGTCGCCGTGGGGGAGAGAGTCCCCGCGAGCCCGCTCCCGCCCGCCCACACGAAGACGGCTCCGGTGTTCGCCGTCCCGCCGACGCCGCTGAAGGAGGACCCCACGACGACGTCCAGGGTCCCGTCCCCCGTCACGTCGGCGCACTGGATCGCCTGGCCGCCCCCGAGCCCGAGCTGGTCGCTCGCGACGGCTCCCGGCACCCGCAGGGTCGCTGTCGGAGTCCCGGAGGGAGTCGCGCTCCCGGCCCAGACGTAGACGGCGCCCGCGTCGGTCGTCCCGCCCACGTCGGCCTGGGACGCTCCGGCGACGACGTCGAGGGTCCCGTCCCCCGTCACGTCGGCGACGACCATCGCGGAGCGGCTCGAGGTTCCCACGACCTGGACGGGCACGGCGAGGGTCCCGCGGAGCCCGGGGACGAGCGTGTCGTTCGCCTGGAACAGGAGCCAGCGCAGGCCGCCGGACTCGGCCGTCACCGTCCAGCGCGCCGTGACGGTGCCCGGGGAGGAGACCCCCGCGAGCGGGTCGAACTGGCAGCCGGGCGGCGGGTTCAGCAGCCGGAGCGACACGGAGTGGCCGTTCGGGTCCGTGGCCGTGACCGTGAAGCGGACGGTGTCCCCGATGAGGACGGACCCGAAGGGCGCGAGGCTCGTCGTCACGGTGGGCGCGTCGTCGTACGTGAACGCGGAGGCGAGCGCGGCAGACTGGCCGTCCGGGTTCGTGACCGTGACGGCGGCGACCGTCCCCACGGTCCCCGCGGGGACCCGCGCGGTGATGGTCGTCGTGCTCGCGACCGAGACAGCCGTCGCCCAGGCCGAGCCCACGGCCACGGTCGCCCCGGGCTGGAACCCCGAGCCCGTGATCGTGATCTGGGTCCCCGCGGGCCCCCCAGGGGGAGCGACCGCGGTGATCGCGGGAGGCGGCGCGTAGGTGAACCCGCTCCCGAGCGACCCCGTCTGCCCGTCGGGGTTCGTCACGACGACGGTGACCGGGCCCGGGCTCCCCGCGGGCGTCACCGCTGTGAGCTGGGTCGCCGAGACGAAGGCGAAGCTCGTGGCCGACGCGCCGCCGAACGTGACGGTCGCGCCGCTCTGGAGCGCCGATCCGGTGAGCGTGACGGCGGTGCCGCCCGCGGGAGGACCGACGGAGGGGACGACGGCCGTGAGGACCGGCGGCGACGCGGGCGGGGACCCGTAGGTGAACCCGTTCCCGAGGGAGCCGGCGAGACCGCTCGTGTCGGTGACGATGACCGTCTGTGCGCCGGCGACTCCCGCAGGCGTGACGGCCGTGAGCTGCGTGGCCGAGACGACGAAGACGCTCGTCGCGAGGTTCCCCCCGATCGTCACGGTGGCTCCGCCCGCGAAGTTCGATCCCGTGATCGTGATCGTCGTGCCGCCCACGGTGGGACCGAAGGCGGGCGCGACGTTCGTGACGACGGGCGCGGCGGAGGGCGGGGAGCCGTACGTGAACCCCGACCCGAGGGCTCCGCTCTGCCCGTCGAGGTTCGTCACCACGACCGTCTGCGCTCCGGCGGTCCCGGCCGGCGTGACGGCGGTGAGCTGCGTCGCGGAGACGAGAGCCACGCTCGTGGCGAGGGTCCCCCCGATGGCGATCGTGGCCCCGCCCTGGAAGGCCGACCCGGTGACCGTGATCGTCGTCCCTCCCGCCGTCGGCCCGAAGGCGGGGGAGACGTTCGTGACGACGGGCGGTCCAGCCGGAGGCGACCCGTAGGTGAAGCCGGACCCGAGCGCCCCGGACTGGCCGTCCGGATTCGTGACGGTCACCGTCCGCGCGCCCCCCGTCCCCGCCGGTGTCGCTCCGGTGAGCTGGGTGGCGGAGACGAAGACGACGCTCGTGGCCGCGGTCCCCCCGATCGTGACGGTCGCGCCGCTCTGGAACGCCGATCCCGTGATCGTGATCGCGGTTCCCCCAGCGGTCGGGCCGGAGGATGGGGTGACGTTCGTCACCGTCGGCGGGCTCGAAGGCGGCGTGCCGTAGGTGAAGCCGCCGCCGAGGGCTCCGGCCTGGCTGTCGGGGTTCGTCACCACGACGGTCCGGGCGCCGGCGCTCCCGGCCGGCGTGACGGCCGTGAGCTGCGTCGCGGAGACGAGCACGACGCTCGTGGCCGTCGCGCCCCCGACGGTCACGGTCGCCCCGCCCTGGAACGCCGCCCCCGTGATGGTCACCGCGGTCCCTCCGGAAGCGGGGCCGAAGGCGGGGGACACGTTCGTGACGACGGGCGGTCCCGCAGAGGGCGATCCGTACGTGAAGCCGCTCCCGAGCGCTCCCGCCTGCCCGTCGGGGTTCGTCACGGTGACGGGCTGCCCCCCGGCCGTCCCTGAGGGAGTCACGGCCGTGAGCTGGGTGGGAGACACGAATGCGACGGTCGTCGCGGGGGCTCCGCCGATCGTGACCGTCGCGCCGGTCTGGAACGCCGACCCGGTGACCGTCACGGCCGTCCCGCCGGAGGCGGGGCCGAACGCCGGGACCACGGCGGTGACCACGGGCGGAGGAGCCGGCGCGGTGGACGGCACCTGCTGGATGACCGTCTTCTTCTCGGTGCAGCCCGCCGCGACGATCGCCGCGAGCGCAATCACGGTGGAGGCGATCCGGCCGCCCCGGGCAAAGATCGGGACCGCGCTGCTCGAAATCCATCGCCGTGTCCGGTGCATGTGAGTCCCCCTGGCACAGGAAGGGAAACCCCTGCCCGGTCGTTCCGAGCGAGCGCCCCGCCGGAGGGGGCCGGCGGTGGCGCGGTCAGCGCCGCTGCCCGAGCGCGGCCCGGGCGCGCGCCAGCAGCTCCTCCACTAGAGCGCGCGATGGCCCGTCGGGCCGGGAGAGCCGGAGCGCCGCGGTCAGGTCGTCCACGGCGCCCGCCGCGTCGCCGGTCCGGACCCGGAGTTCCCCGCGCGCGATCAGCGCCTCGATCATCGTCGGGGCGAGCTTGATTCCGCGGTCCAGGTCGGCGAGCGCTGCGGCGACGTCTCCCTGCTTCAGGTGCACCCCCGAGCGATTGACATACGCGGCCGCCAGACGCGGGTCCGCGCCAATCGCACGCCCGAAGTCCGCCAGCGCCCCCTCCAGGTCCCCCCGCCGCTGCCTGATGACCCCTCGATTGCAGTACGCCCCCGCGAACTTGGGGTCCAGTTCGGCCGCCCGGCCGTAGTCGGCCATCGCGCCGTCGTCATCCCCCTGGGCATTGCGCAGGTTGCCCCGGTTGAAGAAGGCGCCAGCGTAACCCGGGTCGAGCTCGATGGCCCTGTCGAAGTCAGCCCGCGCGCCCGCGAAATCGGCCAATGCTTGCCGCAGGTTCCCGCGACCGAGGTATCCCTGCTTGAAGCGCGGTCCGAGCTCCAGCGCCCGGTCGTAGTCGGCTTGCGCTCCCGCGAGGTCGCCCCCCTCGTGGCGCAGGAGTGCGCGGGTCGAGAGGACGGCGAAGTAGTCCGGGTCCACGGCCAGGCACCGATCGAAGTCCGCGCGGGCGCCGGCCATGTTGCCCTGCTCGAGGCGCGACTGGCCGCGGCCCCTCAATGCCTCGCCATCGCACGGCCGCTCGCGCAGGGCCTGGTGGAACGCCCGCTCGGACCGCTTCCACTCATCCGCGAAGAGCCACGCCCGGCCGGCCAAGTTCCAGGCGCGCGGGTCGGTGAGCCGCGCCTCGGCGTACGCCTCCAATCGCTCGCCTGCCTCCCGCCACTGCCCCGCGATCGCGAGCTCGAGGGCCGCGGCGTAGCCCAGCTCCGGCCCGGCCGCGGAACCGGCGCGCAGCGCGGCGAGGTCGCTCAACGCCCTCTGCCAGTGCGACGCCACAGGCTCCATCGGAGGCGCTCTCCCGGGATCCGCGTCCGACATGCGATGCTTCGTCAGCTCTTCGAGCAGCAGGAGCGCGCGCTCGAGACGCGCGGGAGTGAACGCGGGGTCGGCCTCTATGGCGCGGTTGCACCAGGCGTAGGCCGCGCGCGGATCGCCCTCGAGGTACCACGCGCGGGCGGTCTCGAGCAGCGCCTCGGGGTTCCTGGGGTCGGCCGCCAGCGCCTGCTCGAATTCCGTCCGGGCCGCCGCCGCCAGGTTGGACGCGTCCGCGCGAGACCACTCCTCGTGGGAGAGCAGCTGGTCGAGCCTCGAGAGCGTCTTCCGGCCCCGATCCAGGTGCGGCTGCGCCCCCACCCGCGCCTGCACCTCGCGCTGCCGGGACTGTTCCAGGGACTCGCCGCGCAGCTCGGCGGCTCGCCAGCGCGGCAACACCACCGTGGCGAAGAGCACTCCGCCCCCCCCGACCAGAAGCGCCGCCACGGCCCCGGCGCTGGCGACCGTCGCCCGGTTGCGTCCAGCCCACCGTCGCCACCGGTAGATCCTCGTCGGCGGCCGAGCCGCGATGGGCCGACCGGCGAGGAATGCCCGCAGGTCGGCGGCCAGGGCTCCGGCGGTCGCGTAACGCCGCGCCGGCTCCTTCTCCAGGCACTTCAGGCAGATCGTCTCCAGGTCCGTCGGGCATTCCGGCACTCGCGCCCGGAGCGGCCAGGGATCCTGGCGCTGGATCCGCGCGAGGACCATGAGGGATGTGTCGGAGTCGAACGGCGTCCGGCCGCTCAGGCACTCGTAGAGCGTGGCGCCGAGCGACCAGACGTCGGCGCGCCCGTCCAGGGGCTCGCCGGCGGCCTGCTCGGGGCTCAGGTAGGCCGGCGTGCCCAGGACGGCGCCGGAGCGGGTGAGCCGGGTCGCCTCGGCCCCGGCGTCCTGCGCGCGGGCCAGGCCGAAGTCGGTGACCCACGGAGCGCCCCGCTCGTCCACCAGGATGTTGGAAGGCTTGAGGTCCCGGTGCAGGATGCCGTGGGCGTGCGCGGCCTGCACCGCGTCCGCGACGGCCGCCATCAGCGCGGCGGCGCCCGGCGGCGTCAGCTCGCCCGCGTCTATGAGGGCGTCGAGGGACCGCCCCGCGATCAAGTCCATGGCGAAGTAGGCGCGGCCGTCCGCCTCGCCGGCGTCCAGCACGCCGACGATGCCGGGCTGACCGGCCAGGCGGGCCGCGGCGCGCGCCTCGCGCTGGAAGCGCCGCACCGCATCGGGCTCGGCGTCGGTCCCGGGCCGGATCACCTTGAGCGCGACGTCCCGGCCGATGTCGTCCCGGCGGGCGTGATAGACGACCCCCATGCCGCCCTGACCCAGCTCGCGGATCAGGCGGTAGGGGCCGAGCGCGGAGCCCGGGCCGAGCCGGTCGGCGGGACGCGGCGGGGTCGCCTCGCCGCCGATCGCGCGCCGCGCGGCGATCGCCGCCTGCACCGCGCCACGGTGCTCTGCGGGGAGCGCCGCGAGCGCGCCGGCGACGTCCTCGCCCACGAGCGCCCGCTCGAGCAGGTCGTCGAGCCCGTCCAGGGCGTCGTCGCTACTCACGGGCCGGGCTCCAGCGCCGACCGCAGCTGCTCCAGCGCCTGCTGCAGCCGATTCCACACGGCGGTCTTCGAGATGCCGAGGGCGGCGGCCGTCTCGGCCAGCGACTCCCCGGCCAGGAGCCGCCGGTCCACCACGGCGCGGAGGTCCGGGGCGAGGCCGGCGATCGCCTCGCCGAGCCGTTGCCGCTCCTCCCGGCGGGCCGCCCGCGACGCCACCGAGGTCGTCAGGGCGGCCGGCGCCCGGCCGTCCGCCCCTGGCGCGTCGGACTCCAGGTGCCGCACCCCGCGCCGTCCCTTGGCGCGCAAGTACTTCAGCCGGTCCGATAGGGTCCGCTCGGCGATGGTGATCATCCAGCGGTAGAACGCCGGCGGGCCGCGGTAATCGAAGGTCGGCAGCAGCACCCAGACGGACGCCAACACGTGCTGCAGGAGGTCCTCGGCGTCGCAGTCCGGCCCCAGCAGGTCCGCGCCATGCCCGCGGATGAACAGGAGCACCCGCGGGCCGATCGGATCGAGCAGCTCGGCAAACGCGTCCTCGTCCCGAGCCGCCGCGAGTCGCACCAGTTCGGCTTGGGAGCGAGGCGCCGCTGGCATGCGCTCGGCCGCAATCTAGCGCGCACCCCCGGGGCCCGCAACACACGCGCGCGGGCAGCGAGGTCCGCAACCGTGCAGTCGAACCGCAGGCGGACATGGTCCACCGCCCGACCTCCCGGGACCCGGCGTCCCTCCACCTACCGGAGGGACGTCCTGTCCCGCCCGTTCAGCCGGGCGGCCCCGTCCTCGACCCTCGCGGGCGGCCCGACTTCCCGAGTCCGGGCGTCGCGCCTACCGTGAGAGGCCTTGCGAGCCCGGCGCCCGCCGCGTCGCGAGGAGGGCGGCGAGGGCGCAGGCCTCGAGCATCGAGCGCGGGTCGGCCTTCCCGGTCCCGGCGCGGTCCCAGGCCGTGCCGTGCGCGGGCGAGGTCCGCACGATCGGGAGCCCCAGGGTCACGTTCGCCGCCTCGAGGAAGGCCCGCGCCTTCACGGGCGCGAGCCCCTGGTCGTGGTACATCGCGACGATCGCGTCGAACTCGCCCTCGAGCGCCCGGGGGAAGAGCGTGTCGGCCGCGTAGGGGCCCGAGGCGGCGATCCCCTCGGCCTTCGCCGCGGCGATCCCGGGCGCGATCCTCTCCTCGTCCTCGATCCCGAGGAGCCCCCCCTCGCCCGCGTGCGGGTTCAGGCCGCAGACCCCGATCCGGGGCTTCTCGACGGCGAAGGGCCCGAAGGCGGGGAGGGCCGCCGCGACGACGCGGATCGTCTCCTGGACCGCCTTCGTCGTGACCCGCCGCGGGACTTCCCCGAGCGGGATGTGGACCGTGACGAGCCCCACCCGGAGCCCCCCGCCCACGAAGAACATCACGGCCCTCTTCCCGGGGTACCGGGCCTCGAGGAGGTCGGTGTGGCCCCGGAACGGCGAGCCGGCCGCCGCGATGGCCTCCTTCGAGATGGGTCCCGTCACGAGGGCGTCCGCCTCCCGGCGCGCGAGCAGCACCAGGGCGGCGTCGAGGGCCGAGAGCGAGACGCGCCCCGACTCGGCCGTCGGCTTGCCGAACGGGCACTCGCCCTCCTCGCCCGCCGGGACGACCTGCGCGTCGTGGAGGCCGGCCGCCTCGATCCCCACGGCCTTCCCGGCCCTCTCCCAGACGGAGCGGGGCCCCACCAGGAAGAGCCGCACCCTCTCCGCGAGTCCCTTGTCCGCGGCCGCCCGGAGCGCTACTTCGGCCCCCACCCCCGCGGGGTCGCCGCAAGTCACCGCGAGCCGGACGGGTTCGCCCACGGGCGTTGAGTCTACGCGAGCGCCCGGAGCTTCTCGAACGGCCGCCTCAGGCGGGGCGCCCCCCGCCCCGGCCCCACGCCACCGGGACGAGCAGGAGCGCCGCCGCGACCAGGAACGGGAGTCCGATCGGCTCGCGGCGGTGGGGCACCGGCGCCAGGGAGCCGACGTCCTCCGGGGCGGGGTCGTAGCGGCCTCCTGTCTCGTCGGCGATCGCTCGCAGGGCCGCGAGGTCCGGCCGGTCCGTCTCCTCGGCGGGAGGGAGGACGACCGTCGCCGCCTCGCCGGAGGCGATGGGCGTCCCCAGCCGGGCGACCGTGGCGCGGCAGAGGACCGGGGTCCCGGCGGCGGGAGAGGGGAACCGTCCCTCGAAGCGGGCCGGGCCCGTCCGCAGGAGCGCGAGCGGCGAGGGCGGCGCCCCGGCCGGGCTCCACTCGCCGGACGCCTCGAACGGGCCTGTCGTCGGGCCGCCCTCGAGCCGGAAGAGGACCCGCGCCGGCTCGCCCGCGACCGCGCGAGTCTCCCCCGCGAGGACTGCGGCCGGGGAGGGCGCGGGTCCGAGGAACCGCACCGCCTGCGCGAGCAGCGCCGGCCAGCCGGGCCACCGCCCGAGCGGCGCGTCGCTCTCCGCCCCGAGGTCGAGCGCGACGAGGAGGACGCGGCCGTCCCCCGCATGGCCGAGGGCGAGGACGGGGGCGCCGGGCGGGGCCGCGCCGCCCGCGGTCTCGAGGAGCGCGATCGCGCCGGGCCGGAGCGTCGCGGCGCGCACGAGGCTCGCGGGGGGGAGGCTCCCCAGCGCGAGTCCGGCCGTCACCGGGTGCGGGCGCCCGGGGCGGACCGCCACGGGGGCGGGCGAGGGTCCGGGGGGCGGGCCGTGCGGCTCCGCGGGCGCGAGCGGGGGCTCGGCCGGGGGCGGGGGCCGCTCCGGCGCCGGTGTCGCGCGTCCGATCGCCCAGCGGGCCTGGCCCGTCACGAGGGCCGGCACCCGCTCCGGGTCGTCCGTGAAGTCGAACGTGCCTCCGCCCCAGCCGGCGAGGCTCGTGAGGAGCCGCGGGTCGAACTCCTCGCCGATCCCGATCGTCGAGAGGGTGATCCGTTCCCGCGCCATCTCCTCGGCGAGCGAGCGCCAGTCGCGCACGTTCGCGTCGTGGCCGTCCGAGAGCAGGACCACGTGGCGGACCCCGACGGGGAGCGGCCTCAGCGCGTCGCGCGCCCGGGCGATCCCGGGGAAGAGGTTCGTGCCTCCCCCCGCCGCGAGCCGGGCGATCCGGGCGACCGCCGCCTCGCGGGGCAGGTCCTCCTCCGGCCGGATCAGCCAGCGCGCGTCGTCCGAGACCGCGACGACCCCGAACCGGTCCGCGAGGCGAAGCGTCTCGAGGGTCGCGATCGCCGCCTCGCGCGCGAGCTGGATCTTGCGCCCCTCCATGCTGCCCGAGGTGTCCAGCACCAGGACGAGGCCGACCCTCACGACCTCGACCTCGCGAGGCCTCGGCGGGGGCGGCTTCTCGGCGGGCGCGGGCGGCGCCGGCGCCGGGGCCTCGGGCGCGGGAGGGGCGACCTCCGCGGGGAGGACCTCGGCAAGGGGACCGGCCGCTCCGCCGAGCCCCCGCCGTCCCGCGACGACCAGGAGCCCGCCTCCCTCGCGCACGACGAACCGGGCGAGGAGCGCTCCCGCCGCTCCGGCCGAGGCGTCCGGGTCGGGCGAGTCCCAGATCACGACGCGCCGCCGCTCCAGGTCGCGAGCCGCGCCCGTCGCGAGCGAGCCGGGCGACCGGGCCTCGACCGGGATCCCCTGCGCGGCGAGCGCGCGCCGGAGGAAGGCCGCCCCGCCCGACTCGGGGGACTCCCCGAGCAGGAGGGGCGGGGGAGGCTCGTCCGCCCGGAGGGCGAGGGCCGCGGCGTCGTCCCCCGGGACCGCGTCCCCCGCCACGATCGTCGCGACGAGGAGGTGGGGGCCCGCCGCGAGGGTCACCGCCGGGAGCGAGGCGAGGTGAGGCCCGCCGCCCGCGAGCGCCGCCTCGTGCCGGGCGAGAGTCTCCCCGCCCTCGGCGAGACGGATGGTCGCGGCCGTCGGGCGCGTGGCCCGGTAGCGGACCGAGAGGGCCACCGGCGCGCCCGCCTCGGCCGCGTCGGGCCCCTCGAGGGCCTCGGCCGTCACGAGGTTCTCGGGGCCGCCCGGCAGGGGCACGGAGGAGACCGGGAACGGCGGAGGCCGCGGGTCCTCGCGATCGAGGGCCCCGTCGGAGAGGAGGACCGCGGCCGCGGCCACGCCGGGCCGGGCGAGGCTCGCGGCGAGGGAGAGCGCGGGGTCGAGGAGCGAGCGGCCGGGCCGCACCGGCGCCGCGGAGAGCCGCCCCGCGAGATCGCGGGGAAGATCCGCCCCGGGCGGGACGACGACCGCCGCCCCGTCCGCGAACGCGACGACGACCCGCCGGGCCGGAGCCGCCGCCTCCCAGGCGCGCGCCACCCAGGCCGCCGCCCGGTCGCGCCCGGCGGGCGGGACGCTCGCCGACGCGTCCACGAGGAACGCGAAGAGCCGCTCCTCCGGCGCGGGGACCCTCCGGGACGGCCCGGCCGCCGCCGTGGCGAGCGCCAGCGCGGCGAGCGCTCCCGCCCCCGCGCCGACGGCCCGCCGCGCAGTCCCCGCCCCGCGCCGCCGCACCGCCGCGAGGACGAACAGCCCCGCGACCGCGGCCCCGGCGGCGAGGAGGAGCGGGCGGTCGAGGGCCAGCCCTACCACCCGTCCACCCAGTCCGCGATCCAGACCTGGGAGTCGCCGCCGCCGCGCCGGCTCGTCCAGAGGAGCCTCGACCCGTCGTTCGAGAAGGCGGGGAGGCCGTCGAATCCCTCCGTCCAGGTGACCCGCTCCTCGCGCCCCGACTCGAGGTCGCGGAGGAACAGTTCGTAGTTTCGGTGCCCGAGCCGGCTGCTCGCGTAAACGATGCGGCGGCCGTCGGGGTGGAAGAACGGGCCCCAGTTCACGGCGTCGTCGTCCGTCACCTGGCGGGCGTTCCCGCCGTCCGCGTCGGCGATGAAGATCTGCAGCTTCTGGTCGCCCCGGCGGTCCCCGCGCCAGACGATGCGGCGGCCGTCCGGGGAGAAGAACGAGCCCCCGTCGTAGCCCTTCGCGTTCGTCACGCGGCGGACGTCGGTCCCGTCCGCGGCCATCGTGTAGACCTCGAGGTCCCCGTCCCGCTCGGAGGTGAAGACGATCCGCGAGCCGTCCGGCGACCAGGCGCACTCGGCGTCGTAGCCGGGCGCGTCCGTGAGCCGCCGCAGGATCGTCCCGTCGAGGCGCGCCTCGAAGAGGTCCATCGCGGGGTCGAAGTCCCAGGCGTAGCTCGTGCGCGGGGCCGGAGGCTTCGCCGCCTCCGCGCGGGCCGCCTCCTCCTTCGCGGCGAGGCCGGGGTCGAGATGCGTGGACGCGTAGAGGAACCTCTCGCCGTCCGGGTGGAACCAGGGGCAGGTGGTCTTCCCGCGCCCCGTGCTCACGCGCCGAGGCTCGCCCACGCCTCGCAGGTCCGCGAGGTAGATCTGGAAGAACGGGTACCCGTCCCGCACCGACATGAAGAGCACGCGCTCGCCGCGCGTGTCGAAGTAGCTCTCGCCGGAGCGGACTCCGCCGTGCGTGAGCTGCCGGACGTTCCGGAGCCAGCGCGCCTCCCCGACGGAGTGGCTCGAGTCGGCCCGGTCGGGGGGGGCACCCGAAGGCGATCCGGGCGGGGGCGCCGGCTCGGGGCTGCCGCACCCGGCGAGCATCCCGAGGACGATCGCGATCGCGGGGCGACTCACGGCGGAGACTCGATTCTCGCGCCGCGTGCCCGCAGCCGCAATCGAGGCCCGACGGCCCTGGCGCTTCCTGACCGGTCGCGCCGGGGTGTTAGAATCCACGGCGGGGAGGGGGTCCACCCGGAGGGATAGGAGCCTATCCCGGTAGGGATCCGCTGCTGCGGCCGGCTGCGCGACCCGATGGCGTCGTTCTCGGCCCGAAAGGTCCTCAGCGACCCACCGGGGGGTCGCTTCCGGGCCTTTCGGGCCTGCGGCCTCGCCCTCGGGCCGCTCGCTCGGCCTCGCGACGCGGCCCCTACCGAGATAGGCTCTAGGCAATGGGCGGCGCGCGCGGGCCGGCCGGGCTCCTCGTGTGCGTCGGGGTGCTCGCCGGCGGCGCGGCCGTCGTCGCGGCGATCACGCTGCTCGGCGGGCGCGGGCCGGCGCCGGACCTCGCGCCCGGGGCGGGGGACGGGGGCGCCGCGCGGGCCGCGGCGCCGGACGGGGAGGCGATCGAGTCGCTCGGCCGCGCGATCTCCGCGCTCGACGCCCGGCTAGCCCGCATCGAGACGCTCCTCGAGGCCGCGGCCCCCCGCCTCGCGAGCGGCCCGCCTGCGCCCGCCGCGCGCGGCGCGCCCGAGTCTCCTGCCGCGCCGGCCACGTCCACGGCGCGCGAGGCCGCGGCCCCCGAATCGCTCGTCCGGGCGGTCCGCGACCTCGCCGACCGCGTGACCGCTTTCGACGCACGCCTGGAGGAGATCGCGAAGGCGCACCCGCTGCCGTGGACCCTCCTCGGGGTCGCGGGCCCCGACGTGCCGTTCTCCGAGACCGTCCTCCAGGACCTCCGCCGCGCGTACGAGGAGATCGAGCGGAAGTGGATGACCGACTGGCAGGCCAGCATTGACGCGGCCGTGGCGGAGAGGGCCTCCGCGGGGTCGAGCTCCGCGCTGGACGCGAAGGTCGCGGCGAAGCAGGCGGGGCTCCAGCAATGCCACGACGAGAGGGCGGCGCTCCCAGGCCTGCGCACCTGGCTCGACTTCGCGCGGTGGTGCCGGTGGTCGGGCGCCGACCCGCCGGACGTGATCCTCGGGCTGCGCCCGAAGGGCGGGTAGGGTTCCCGCGGTCTCCATGGCTCGCGTGGAACCGGAAGCGTGGCGCGATCGGGAGCAGTCCCTGGTCTTCATCGCAGGCAGGCTCGGCGAGGCCCGCCGCGCGGAGGAGTTGCTGACGGAGCGCGGGATGGACTACCGCCTCGAGCATGAGCCCTTCGTGCGCGCCGGCCTGATCGTCAGCGAACTCGACGGCGTCGGCTTCTACGTGCTGGCGAGCGACGCCGAGGCCTGCCGCGTCCTCCTCATCGAGCACGGACTCGGGTCGGGCGTCGTCTTGGAGCCGCGGTAGTCTCTGTTTGGAAACCCCGCGCCGGCTGCGGCCCTATCGGCCCCTCGCGGCGAGCGCCCGCACCGCTGCGACCTCTCCCTGGCGCGCGAGGTCGGCGGCCTCGGCGAGGATTCGCGCGCACTCCTGCGGGGCGTGGAATCCCATCGAGTTCTCGGCCGCGACGAAGTCGAGCCGCCACTGCGCCCGACGGTGCAGGTCGCGGGCCGGGGCGAGCGACTCCCCCCCCGCGCCGCCCGCCCGCGCCTCCTCGATCGCGCGCACGAGCGCGAGGACCGCCTCCTCGGCCCGGCCGAGCAGGGCCTTCGTCCGGTCCTGGATCGTGGCGGCCCGGGCGAGGATCTCGGCCTCGGGATAGCGGTGGCAGACCTGGCACGCCCGCGCCACGTTCAGGAGGGGGCTCCGGACGTGGTGGTCCGAGACCTTCACCGCCCCCTCGCGGACGTAGGGCATGTGACAGTCGGCGCACGCGACCCCGCTCCGGGCGTGGATCCCCTGGCCCCAGGTCTCGAACTCGGGGTGCTGGGCCTTGAGGAGGGCCGCCCCCGTCCGCGGGTGTGTCCAGTCGGCGTGGCCGGAGTCCGCGTAATGCGCCTCGACCTCCTCCACCCGGATCCCCCGGTGCCAGGGGTAGGTGAGAAGCTTCCCCTCGCCCCGGAAGTAGTACTCGACGTGGCACTGCCCGCAGACGAAGCTCCGGAGCTCCTGCCGCGTGGCCTCGGAGTTCGGGTCGTAGGCAACCGCACGCCTCCCCCTCCGCCACCTCTCCACGCTCGGGAGGTGGGGGACCGGCGCGTCGCTCGCGGCGAGTCGCCCGATCCCCTCGAGGAACGCGGGCCGCGTCACGCGGAGCCGCATTGTCGAGGGGTCGTGGCAGTCGAGGCACGTGACGGGGTGCGAGACGAGCTTCCGGGCCTCGGCATAGGGGAGCGCGCACACGCGCTCGAAGCCCTTCATCACCTGCTCGCCCGGACGGTTGTCCGGGACCGCGGCCGCGCGGCCGGCCGCGCGGTAGGCCGGGATCACGGAGGCGTGGCAGTGGAGGCACGCCCCCGGCTGCGGGAAGCGAGCCACGCGGTCCGACATGTCCTGGTCCGAGAGCATGTAGGCATGGCCGCGCTCCTCGCGGTAGTCCACCCCGAACGCGTAGCCCTCGAAGAGCACGCGCCACCGCGGGTCCTCGTCGAGCTTCTGGAAGGCGTCGCTCCCCCCGTGGCGCGTGCGCTCGGTGTCCACGGTGCGCCGGTAGCCGTCGTACTGGCGCGGGAAGTTCTTGCCCCACTCCGCGGGGTCCACGGTCTCCTCGGTGACTTCGACGAGCCGAAAGACGCTCTCCCGAGACTCCCGCTTCCGCTCGGAGATGTTCTGGAGGAGGAGAAGCACCAGGACGGTGAGCACGGCGGTCCCGAGGAGGGTCCCGGCGAAGAGGAGCCGGGCGCGGCGCGACGGGGCGGGGGGAGGGACGTCGCTCATCGAGGCGGCCCGTGGCCGACGGAGGCGTGGCAGCGGACGCAGTCCGACTCGCCCGCGTGGAGGATATCGGCGGCGAGCTCCCCGTGGCAGTGCGCGCAGTTCGCGTTCAGCCGGCGGCGGTTCCCCTCGCGGATCCGGATGGGCTCGTGGAAGTCCTGGAATGTGAACCCCCACGAGTGGCGGAGGCCGTTCTCGCCCTTGGCCACGAGCTTCGGGACGAGCGCGTGGGGCACGTGGCAGTCGTTGCACGTGGCGGCCGCGTGGTGCGAGGCCTTCTGCCACCCGTCGTGGTGCTCGCGCATGACGTGGCAGTTCACGCAGGCCCCGGGGTCCTCCGAGAGGTAGGCCGCCGCCTCCGCATAGTAGGCGGTGTAGCCGCTCGCCCCGCCGAACACCCCGAGGGCGGCGGCCGGAAGGAGGGTCCGGAACGAGCGCGTCGCGGGCGAGGGCATGTGTCGGAGGGGCATCCTACCCGCGGCCCGGACCGCCTCGGCCCTCGGCTAGAGCGATACCCGCGTCCACGCCTCCCCCCGCAGCCGCGCCCCCATCGCCGCGGCCCACGCCACCGCGTAGACGCCCCACGCGGCCCAAGCGCCCCAGGCGCCCCCGCCGAGCGGGAACGCCAGAGCCCAGGAGAGCGGCGCGAGGAGGACGATCGAGCAGCCGATCTCGGCGGCGAGGACGTAGGTCGCCGAGCCGGTGCCGATGAGGATCCGCGCGAGGCCGGCTCCGAGGGCGTCGAGGGGGAGGAGGAGAGTCGAGAAGATGAACGGGCCGAAGGCCGCCGCGCGCACCTTCGGGTCCGTGGTGAAGAGCCCGAGGAAGGGGCCCGCGACGGCGATGGCGGCGAGCGCGAGCACGGCCATCGAGGCGACGATGACACGGGCGCCCGCGACGGCAAAGCGGCGCGCCCCAGCCGGGTCCCTCGAGCCGAGGCTCTGGGCCGCGAGGGTCCCTGCCGCGACCCCGATCCCCATCCCGATGAACCAGAAGAGGCCGTCGGCGGCGAAGACGACGTTCGCGGCGGCCGCCTCGACGACCCCGGTCTTCTCGAGGATCGCGAACCAGACGGAGATCCCGGCGAGCGAGAGGCCCTGCAGCGCCCGCGCCGACGAGACCCGTGCCACGCGGCCGAGGAGGGAGCGGTCCATGCCGCGACCGCGGACCCGGAACGCGGCGAAGGAGGGCGCCGCCCCGACCCACACGGCGAGGGTGACGAGGTGGAGCCCCTCGGCGGCGACCGTGCCGAGGGCCGCGCCCGAGACCCCGAGGGCCGGGATGCCGAGCCCCCCGAACACGAGCCAGAGCGAGAGCGCGACGTTCGCGAGGTTCGAGACGACGGTCGCGACGAGATCCACCGACGGCCGGCCCGCGCCGTAGAGGAACCCGCGCAGCGCCATGATCGCCGCGACGAGGGGGAGCCCGAGCAACCGGGGACGGAGGTAGTCGGCCGACGCCACGCGGACCCCCGGGTCGGCGAGCCCTCCCGCGAGGACGGGCCCGAGCGCCGCGTAGGCGAGGAGCGCCACCGGAGCCCCCGCGTAGAGCGCCAGCCGGAGCGCCTCGCGGGCCGCCGCTCCCGCCTCGGCCGGCCGCCCCTCGCCGACGCGCCGCGCGGCCACGGCCT
>JAKEIC010000123.1 GCA_022614695.1 Planctomycetales bacterium
GATCCCCGCCTCGGAACGGGCGAGGAAGAGGAGCGGGCCCCCGAGCCCCTCGATCCGGGTGTGCGGGACGGCCACTCCGGCGCCGAGGTAGGTGTTCATGTCCCGCTCCCGCGCCGAGAGCAGGCCGGCCACGCGCTCGGGGGAGAGCGGGAGCTGCCCGGGGGGGGCGCTCCGCAGCACCTCGAGGAAGGACTCGTCGCGACTCCCCGCCCGGAGGCCGAGCGTCACTCGCTCGGGCGCCAGCGTCTGGAGGACGGTCGCCCGGGCCGCGGCCACGAACTCGTCGTCCACCGGCCCGATGATCTCCTCGATCACGTCCTCGAGGGTGATGAGCCCACCCCAGTCCCCGGCCGGCCCGGAGACGAGGGCCAGGTGCGCGCGGCGCCTCTGCATCTCGGAGAGGAGCCGCTCGAGCGACATGTCGCCCTCGACCAGGAGCGGCGGGCGGGCGAGCGCCGCGAGGTCCTCGGGCGCGCCCCCGGCGTGGAGGACGTCCTTCACGTGGACGATCCCCCGGGTCGCGCCGGTCGCCGCGTCCACGAGCGGGTAGCGCGAGAAGCGCGACTCGACGATCGTCCGCCGATTCTCCTCCCACGGGGCCCCGTGGCGCAGCACGCGGACGCGCGTCCGCGGCTGCATCGCGTCCCGGACCTTCGTGCCCGCGAGGTCGAGGATGTTCTCGAGCAGCAGGAGCCGCCGGAACGAGAGCATCCCGCGCTCCTGCGAGCGGGCCAGGATGATCCGCACCTCGTCCTCGGTGTGCGACTCCTCCACCGGCGCGCGCCGGACGCGGAGGAGGGTGAGGATCCCGTTCGCCGAGCCGTTCAGGAGGACCAGCGGCGCGTAGAAGGCGATGCGGAAGAGCCGGAGCAGCGGCGCCGTGGCCAGGGCGGCCCTCTCGGCCCCACGGATCGCGAGCGACTTCGGGATCAGCTCGCCGATCAGGATGTGGAGGTAGGAGACGAGGCCGAACGCGATCGCCGCGGCGAGGGCGTGCGTCGCCGCCGCGCCACCCGCGCCGAGCGAGAGGACGGCGGGCTCGACGAGGCGCGCGATCCCGAGCTCTCCCACGAAGCCGAGGCCGATGCTCGCGAGCGTGATCCCCACCTGGCAGACCGAGAGGAACTCGTCGAGCCGCTCCTGGACCCCCCACACGGCGGCGGCGCCGGCGCGCCCGTCGCGGAGCAGCGCCTCGATCCGCGTCGGCCGCACGCGGACCACGGCGAACTCCGCGAGGACGAAGAAGCCGTTCAGGAGGAGGAGGACGACGCCGAGCAGCAGGTAGAGGGCAACCATGGGACCATGGTGGGGGAGGGCGCCCAGGCGGGCAAGCGGCTCGGCGGACTGGACGAGCCTCGCCCCTCGATTAGGCTCGCGGCCTGTGGGCACCGGCCCCGAGGTCGTCCGGACGCTCGTCGGCGCCCTCGCCGCCGGGATGCTCGCGCAGCTCGCCGCGGAGCGGCTACGGATCCCGAGCATCCTCCTCCTCCTCCCTGCGGGGATCCTCCTCGGGCCGAGCGGCCTCGGGCTGCTCGAGCCGGACCGCCTCGGTTCCGCCCTCGAGGCGCTCGTCTCGATCGGGGTGGCGATCATCCTCTTCGAGGGGAGCCTGACGCTGCGCCTCGCCGACGTGCGCCAGTGGCGCGGGCCGATCGGGCGGCTCGCGAGCGTCGGCCTCCTCACGACCGCGACCCTCGCAGCCGGCCTGGCAGTCTCGCTCGGGGGGCTCGAACCGGCGCACGCGGCGCTCTTCGGGGCCCTGGTGAGCGTGACGGGCCCGACCGTGATCCGCCCGCTGCTCCGGCGCGTGCCCGTCTCGCACGGCGCGGCCACCACCCTCGAGGGGGAGGGGATCCTGGCCGACGTCGCCGGGGTCGTCCTCGCGGTCGCCGTGCTCGAGGTAGTCCTGGGCCACGGTCTCCTCGGAGGCCTCCTCCAGTTCGCCGTCCGCGTCGCTCTCGGGACGGGAGTGGGCCTCGCGGGCGCGGCGCTCCTGCGGGCGATCGTCCGGAGGTCCGGGCTCGTCCCCGACGACCTCGTGGCCCCCTGCGGGCTGGCCGGGGTGCTCGGCCTCTACGCGGCGGCGGAGCGGATGCTCCCCGAGTCGGGCCTGGTGGCGGTCGTCGCGGCAGGGCTCGTGCTCGAGAGCGAGGTGGGAGCGAGGGGGGAGGCCTTCCGCGCGCTCAAGGAGACCCTCACGGTCCTATTCCTCTCGCTCATCTTCGTGCTGCTCGGGGCGCACGTCCCGCTCACGACCGTGGCGGGCGCAGGTTGGGGGGGCGTCGCGACGGTGGCCGGGCTCGTCCTGGTCGTCCGGCCGGCCTGCGTCGCGGTCTCGACTCTCCGGACCCGCCTCACGCTCCGCGAGCGGTTTTTCCTCATGGGCGTGGCCCCGCGCGGGGTGGTGGCCGCCTCGGTCGCCTCGCTCTTCGCGCTCCGGCTCGAGCGGCAGGGCCTGCCCGGGGGCGATCGGGTCGTGGCGCTGGTCTTCCTCACCGTGATCGCGACCGTCGCCGTCTACGGCCTCGGGGCGGCGCCGCTGGCGCGGGCACTCGGGGTGCGCCGCGACCCCGAGAAGACGCTCCTCCTCGTGGGCGCGAATGCCCTCGGCCGGCGGATCGGGCGCCTCTTCGCGGACGCCGGCTGGAGGGTGACACTCCTCGACCGCAACGAGCGCCGCTGCGCTCTCGCGGCGGAGGCCGGGCTCCGGGCCGTCGCCGGGAGCGCGCTCGACCCGGACGATCTGGAGCGGGCGGGCGCCGGGGCGAGCGGCTGCGTGCTCGCTCTCACGGAGAACCCCGAGGTGAACGCGCTCGCGTGCCGGCTGGCCCGGCAGCACTTCCGGGTGGCCGCGGCGCACCCGGCCGTGCTCCCGGGCTCCATGGACGCCGCCCGGCTGACCGCCGGCCCCGAGGCGGCCGTCCTCTTCGGGGGACCCGTCCCGCTCGACGAGTGGAACGCGCGGGCGCGGGTCGGGGGACTCCGGGTCGAGGAGGGGAGCCGGGAGCCCCCCGCGATCCTCGCGCTGCCGGTGGGGATCCGGCGGGGGGAGAGGCTCCACCCCTACCATGCCGGTTCGGGAGCGAAACCGGGTGAGCGAGTCCTGTGGCTCGTGGCCGATCCCGACCGCGGGGACGTCCCGCGAGGCCGGGGAGTGGGGGACACGCGCGCCTTGCCGAGGGGCGTGGCTCCCTGATAATGGAGCCTGGTCGCGGGACCGGCCGACGGCCCGCGAGGAGAGTCCCATCGTCTCGGCCCCTCCGCGCATCGCCCCGTGGATTCGCACCCGCCCCCCGGGCGGCGAGAGCTACCACCGGCTCCGGGGGTTGCTGCGGGAGCGCGGGCTCTTCACCGTTTGCGAGGAGGCCCGCTGCCCGAACCTGCACGAATGCTGGGGCGGGGGGACGGCCACCCTCATGCTTCTCGGGGGCGTCTGCACGCGCGGGTGCCGGTTCTGCGCCGTGACGAGCGGGAACCCGCGGGGGGCGCTCGACCCGGACGAGCCTCGGAAGGCCGCCGAGGCGGTCGCGCTCATGGAGCTCTCCTACGTGGTCCTCACCTCGGTGGACCGGGACGACCTCCCCGACCAGGGGGCGGGGCAGTTCGCGGCCGCGGTCGGGGCGGTGAAGGCGGCATCTCCCGCGACCCTCGTCGAGACCCTCATCCCCGACTTCCGGGCCGACCGCGCGTGCCTCGAGACCCTCGTCGCTGGCGGCCCCGACGTCGTCTCCCACAACCTCGAGACCGTCGAGCGGCTCACGCCGAGCGTGCGCGACCCGCGCGCCGGCTACAGGCAGTCGCTCGACGTCCTCCGGCTCCTCCGGGAGATCCGTCCCGCCCTTCCGACGAAGTCCTCCCTGATGCTCGGGCTCGGCGAGCGCGAGGACGAGGTCCTCGCGGCGATGGACGACCTCCGGGCGGTGGGCGTCCAGTTCCTGACCCTCGGCCAGTACCTGCGGCCCACGCCGAAGCACCTGCCGGTCCTCGAGTTCGTCCCTCCCGACAGGTTCGAGGACTACCGCGTGGCGGGGGAGGAGAGGGGCTTCCGCTACGTGGCTTCCGGTCCGCTCGTCCGCAGCTCGTACCGCGCGGGGGAGTTCTACATCGCTGCCGCCGTCGGGAGAGGAGAGACTCCGTGACGCCGCCGAAGACCGCCGCACCCGCGGAGCCCCAGGCCGTCATCGCCCCGGACGGGTCCGTCCGGGCGGGGGAGGACCCGGGGCTTCCGCCCGACGACCTGAAGACGATCTACCGCGCCATGGTCGCGACGCGCCTCCTCGAGGAGCGCGGGATGAGCCTCCAGCGCCAGGGCCGGATCGGCTTCTACATCGGCTGCATCGGGCAGGAGGCCTGCGGCGCGGGGGCGACGTGGGCGCTCCGGCCCGACGACTGGCTCTTCCCGAGCTACCGGATGCCGGTGGCGCTTCTCCTCCGCGGGATCCCGATCCGCGACCTCCTCCACGAGTGCTACGGCGACGCGAAGGACTCGTCGAAGGGCCGCCAGATGCCCTGCCACTACTCGTACCGGCAGGTCCAGTTCGTCTCGATCTCGAGCCCGATCGCCACGCAGATCATCCAGGCGGTCGGCGCGGGGATGGCGGCGAGGATCCGGAAGGAGGACACCGTCGTCCTCGCCGACTTCGGGGACGGGGGGACCTCCGAGGGCGACTTCCACACCGCGATGAACTTCGCGGGCGTCTTCAAGGCGCCCGTCGTGTTCCTCTGCCAGAACAACCAGTGGGCCATCTCGTGCCCCCTCCCGAAGCAGACGGGCTCGGAAACGATCGCCGTCAAGGCCCGGGCCTACGGGATGCCCGGGGTCCGCGTGGACGGGAACGACGTGCTCGCCGTGTACCGGGCCGTCCGCGACGCCGCCGACCGCGCGCGGCGGGGGGAGGGGCCGTCCCTCGTCGAGGCGCTCACGTACCGGGTCGGCCCCCACTCCTCGAGCGACGACGACAAGCGCTACCGGCCGGCCGCGGAGGTCGCCGAGTGGAAGGCGCGCGACCCGATCGAGAGATTCCGGAAGTACCTCGAGAAGCGCGGCGCCTGGACCGAGTCGTGGGAGAAGAGCCTCCGGGAGAACCTGGCGAAGGAGCTGGCGGACGGGGTGGCCGAGTGCGAGAAGACGCCCCCGCCGCCGCTCGAGAGCCTGGTCGGGGACGTCTTCGGCGGGCTCCCCGCCCACCTCCGCGAGCAGCTCGAGGAGCTGCGCGAGGAGCAGAAGGAGCACGAGAGCGGGAAGGACCCGACGATGGCCTTCCCGCTCTGAGAGTAGCGAAGGAAGAGATTCACCACAGAGACACGGAGACACAGAGAAGAAGGGAGTTATGTTGATCCCTCCTCCGTGTCTCTGTGTCTCTGTGGTGAGCATCCCTCTGCCGAGGAGGCAAGTCTCATGGCGACCATGACCCTCATCGAGGCGATCAACACCACCCTCCACGAGGAGATGGCACGGGACGACCGCGTCGTCGTGCTTGGGGAGGACGTAGGGAAGAATGGCGGCGTCTTCCGGGCGACGGTCGGGCTCTACGACAAGTTCGGGGCGGACCGGGTGATGGACACCCCTCTCGCCGAGTCGGGGATCATCGGGGCGGCGATCGGGATGGCGCTCTACGGGCTCCGGCCCGTGCCCGAGATCCAGTTCCTCGACTTCATCTACCCGGGCTTCGACCAGATCGTCTCGGAGATGGCGAAGTTCCGGTACCGGTCCGGCGGACAGTACCCCTGTCCCGTCGTCATCCGGACCCCCTCCGGCGGAGGGATCCGGGGGGGCCACTACCACAGCCAGTCGTCCGAGGCCTACTTCTGTCACACGCCCGGCCTGGTGGTCGCGATGCCCTCGACCCCCGCGGACGCCCGCGGGATGCTCCGGTCCGCCATCCGGGGGGAGGACCCGGTGCTCTTCCTCGAGCCGAAGCGTCTCTACCGCTCGGCGAAGGGGGAGGTGCCGGACGGGGACTGGACGGTGCCCTTCGGGAAGGCGCGCCTCGTGCGCGAGGGGACGGACCTCTCGCTCATCGCGTGGGGCGCCATGGTCCCGATCTGCGAGGAGGCGGCGACGGCGGCGGGGGAGAAGGGGTGGTCCCTCGAGGTCCTCGACCTCCGGAGCCTCCTCCCATTCGACGCCGAGGCGATCGTCGCGAGCGTCCGGAAGACGGGCCGGGCGGTCGTCGTCCACGAGGCGCCCCGGACGGCGGGGTTCGGGGCCGAGGTGGTGGCGATCCTCGCCGAGCGGGCGCTCGACGCCCTCGAGGCGCCGGTCCTCCGGGTGGCCGGCCTCGACACGCCGTTCCCCTACACGCTCGAGCACGTCTACCTCCCCGACGCGCGGCGGGTGCTGCGCGCGGTGGAGAAGACGATGGCGTGGTAATCGGCGCCCGGCGGACCGGGGTGGGTGCGGATTAATAGACGTAAAGATCGGTCTAAGTATTTATCGTCTGGGCCTTGACGCGCGGAGCCTCAGATGCTAGTAAGTCGCATCTAGGAACTCGTCCCA
>JAKEIC010000124.1 GCA_022614695.1 Planctomycetales bacterium
CGAGATCGAGGAGGGGGTCCGCTGGGGGGACGGGGAGCGGTGCATCGTCCCGGGCTGCGGGAACGACCGTGTCGTCCAGCACGATCACGGGACCCCGATCGTCGAGGGTGGCTACGCGGACATCGAGCTGGACCACCGGCTCTGCGGCCCTTGCAACCGGGCGAAGCACGCGGGGCTCCTGAATCTCATCCACGGCCCCTACGCGACGGTAGTGGTCGTGGACAGGCTGGGGCGGCCGTTCGGGTCGGTGACCCTCGGTCAGGAGTGGGACGCCGCGGTCCGGGCGAGGATCGAGGCGGAGGTCGCCTCGGAACTGGAAAGGTGCGAGCACCTCTCGGCCTACCTCTCCTGGAACGCCGATCCGCTCAGGCAGTTCGGCTCCCTCAACCTCGCGGCGGAGCCCTCTTGAAGTCCACCGGCACCCGGACCCTCTCGTCCGGGCGCACGTCGTAGAGGAGAAACCCCTTCTCCAGCCCGTGGAGGTAGAGGTCCCGCGTGATCTCCACGTCCTTCCGGCAGTAGGCGAGGATCTTCTCCACGGCTCCCTCGCGCCACCACCGGAGCGACTGCAGGCCGTCGGCGGACTTCTCGGTCCCGAGCGTCGTCCGCGCGAGGTGCGCGAGGGGGAGCCGGTGGCCGAGGGCCTTCTCCACCTCCACCAGGATGTCGAGGGTGGGGAGCTTCCGGAGGTCCTTCGGCGTGTAGGCCGAGAGGACCGAGTAGTCGAAGCGCACGCAGTTGAAGCCGACGACCAGGTCCGCCCCGTCGAAGAGCCTCAGGAGGTCGCCGACCTCCCCCTCGCGGTACTCCCGCATCTCGCCCTCGGGGAGGACCCACGCGCAGACCACGGCCACGCGCATGAGGTGCGCGTTTCCCCAGCCGCCCACCTCCTCGGCGCTGCGCTGGGTCTCGACGTCGAAGACGACGACGCGGGGGGGCCGCCCGGCCGGCGGCGCGGGAGCCGCCGGCTCCGCGGGCCCGGGGGCCGGCGCGGGCGGCCCCTCGCCCCGCGCCAGGTCGGCCAGCGGGATGTCCCCGAGGAGCGCCCGCAGCGCCTCCACCGACGCCCGCTTGTCGAGCGGCACGTTCCCGTTCCCGCAGCGGGGCGACTGGACGCAGGCGGGGCAGCCCTCCTCGCAGGGGCAGTCGCGGATCGCGTCGCGCGCCCGGCCGAGGACCGCCTCGGCCACGTCGAAGATCCGCGTCGAGAGGCCGACCCCGCCCGCGGTCCCGTCGTAGAGGAAGAAGACGGCCCGCCCCACCTGGGGGTGCGTCGTGAACGAGATCCCCGCCACGTCGCCCCGGTCGCAGAGGACGAAGAGGGGCACGACCGCGATCGAGGCGTGCTCCGCCGCGTGGATCGCCCCCATCACGTGCCCCTCGATCGCCGAGAGGTGCTCGACCACCCGGTCGGGGACCTCCACCCAGATCCCCTCCGTCTCCATCGCCTGGGGCGGGAGGTCGAGAGGCTCGGCGCCGAGGACCTCGCGGGTCCCGACGTGGCGGCGCTGGAACCCGGTCACCCGGGTGGTGACGCGCAGCCGCCCGAGCCGGAGGACGGTGTTCCCGAGCGGGCGGACCCGGGTCGTCTCGAGGATCTCGGTGTCCCTCTCCCCGAGCGCCTCGGTGTAGTAGGGGACGTCGGCCGGCGCCGCGTAGGCGAGACGCGAGGGGATGTCGAGCCTCGTCACGCGCCACGTGTCGCCGCGGTGGAGGTAGATCGCCCCCGGGTGCGCCTCGGCGAAGGCGCGTCCCGAGGAGAGCGTCCCGATCGGCTCGTCGGAACCCTCCCTCAGGATCGTGTAGGACCCTCCCACCTCGCGGATGTCCACGTCGCGGTGCGGGAGCTTCCGCGCCGCGAGGAACCGGCCGCCCTCGGCCGACTCGAGGAGGGCGCCGGACTTCCGGAGCGCGTCGAGCGCCCCGCGGGCGCGCGCCGCCTCGAGGAGCGGCTCCCCAGCCGCGAGCGGGATCTCGGCCGCGGCGCAGGGGAGGTGGGCCTTCAGCACCTCGGGGTTCGCGGGATCGCACACCGCCGCCTCGGCGCCCCGCGCGAAGACCTCGGCCGGGTGGCGGACGACGTACTGGTCCAGCGCGTCCCGGCCGGCGACGAGAACGAGGAGCGACTCGCGACCCGCGCGGCCCACCCGGCCGGCGCGCTGCCACGTCGCCGTGACCGTCCCGGGGTAGCCGACGAGGACGCAGACGTCCAGGCCCCCGATGTCTATCCCCGCCTCGAGCGCGCTCGTCGAGATCACCCCGAGCAGCTCCCCGCTCGAGAGCTTCGCCTCGATCTCGCGCCTCTCCTCGGGGCGGTAGCCGGCGCGGTACGCCGAGAGGCGCGGGGCGAGGTCGCGCGCCGCGTCCGAGATCCAGGTGAAGAGCAGCTCCGTCATCCTCCGCGCCTGGGTGAACGCGATGGTCCGGAGCCCGAGCCCGCAGGCGGCCCGGACGACCCGCGCCGCGAGCGTCGAGGGCGCCGCGCCGAAGGGCGGGTTCAGGAAGAGCACCACGCGCCCGGCGTGCGGCGAGCCGTCCTCCGAGACCACCGTCACGTCCGGCTCCCCGGTGAG
>JAKEIC010000125.1 GCA_022614695.1 Planctomycetales bacterium
CTCACGCGGCGGCCTGCCCGCGCTGCGCGGGGGACCTCGCCTCCGTCCGGGAGTCCACGACCACGGAGGTCACCGACGCCGCGCCCCTCTCCGGATCCACCCGGGGGCGCCTCGAGAGGGCGATCGAGGAGCCGCGCGAGCGGCCCGGCCACGAGACGGTCCGCATCGTGTCCGTCGCCTCGGCTCTCTCTGGCCCGCGCCCCAGGCTCCCGGCTTGGGCCGGGGTGGCCGCGGCAGCGGGGCTCCTCGTGGCGGCCGCTGGGCTGCTCACGGGCGGGGAGCGGCGCCCGGACCCCTCGGAGGTGCCTCTCCCCGTGACGAGCGTCCCGGCCGCGCCGGCGCTCGGCGAGGCGCCGGGGACGGCGACTCCGCCCGCAAGTTCTGCGGGGGCGTCGTCCCTGCGGGACGCCAATGCGGGCCCCGCGGTCTCGGCCCCGACGCCCGATCGCTCGGCCCCGCCGAGGGCGACTCGAGCCCCCGGCGTTGGGACGCCCTCGGAGGTCCCCCCATCCCCTGGCCACCCGGGGGGCGGCCGGGGACCTTCCTCCGACCCCGCCGGCGCGGCCCCGGGCGAGCCGACGGCCCCGGCGGGAGCGGATCCGTCCCGGGCCCCCGCGGGGACGGGGGGAGCAGGCACGCGGACCGTCCCGGTCCCCGTCCAGCGACCGGCCGGGCCCGTGGCGCTCCACGACCTCAAGGGCCGATTCACGGTCCGTCCCGCGTCCGGCGGCTCCGCCGAGAGGGTGCGGGGCGAGACGATCGAGATCGAGCCGGGGGACGTGATCTCCCCCTCGGGCGACTCGCCCTCGGCCTTCACGGTCGCCCCCGACGTGACCGTCGTCCTGGCCCCGGGCGCCCAGGCGCAGGTCTCTTCCGAGCCCGAGCGCATCCTCGTGACCCTCTCCCGGGGAGGCTGCGCCGTCGAGACGCGCGGGGACCCGAGGGCGCTCGTCGTCCGGACCCCGCACGCCGAGGTCGGGGGCCCCCTGGTGCGGTTCGAGGCGTGGGCCAGGCCCGAGGGGACGCAGTTCGCGATCGCCGAGGGGCGCGCGGACGCCCGGACCGGCGGGCTGCTCCTACAGCTCGGGGCCGGGCAAGGCCTCGTCTGCGGCGGCGACCGGCCTGCGGCGATCCGGCCCGTGAACCCCCGGGCGCTCGCCGCGTGGGCCGAGGCGGTGATGCCCGCGTGCGAGCGGTGCGGGCGGGCGGGCGCGCGGTGCCCGACATGCCGGGCGGCCGAGAGGATCCTCGCGGCACGCGCGGCGCTGCTTGGGGGCGGCGGCAAGGGCAAGCGCGACGCCCCCCGGAACGACGCCGGCGGGGAGAAGAAGGACGAGAAGGCGGACGAGAAGAAGGAGGGCGGTCCGAATCCCGGCGGCGTGCCGGCCCCGCCTCCCGCCCCGCCGTTCCCGCCCGGTCCGGGCCCCGGTCCGGGTCCAGGCCCGGGTCCAGGTCCCGTCCCGCCCCCGCCACCCGGGAGCGCTCCGGGACCCGCGCCCGGGTCCTCGCCGGGCGAGCCGGGGTCGGGCGGATCCGGATCGTCGGACACGCCTCCGCCCACGCCGCCTCGCCCCGGGCGTACCGGCGGCGAGGCCGGCGGCACTCCCTCGCGCGACCCGCGGACGGAGCCCGCTACCGGAGGCGTCGAGTGCGCGTGCTGCGCCCATCACACGTGTCGGTGCTCGTACCTGGTGCAGGAGTACGGAAGCGACAACCCCCTCAACCCCCTCCCGGCCCCCGGCGAGGGACCCCGCGCGTCGGGGAAGGAGAAGCGATGACCACACGGAGTAAGGCCCTGACGGTCCTCGGGCTGGGATGCCTCGCGGCGGGGGCGCTCGCCCCCGGCGCGGCGGGCAAGGAGGAGGGTCCGAATCTCCAGGTCCACGAGGTCGGATTCGTGGACCTGAACCGTCCGATGGACTTCTTCGGCTGGCTCGGGAGCCTCCCGCCCGACACGCCCATCGCGATCCAGAGGATGGGCCGGGCGAGGTTCCAGGCCGCCGCGAACGGGCCCTCGAACGGCAACGGCCAGGGCCCCGGGAACGGTCCAGGGACCGGGAACGGCAACAGCAACGCCGGCGGGAACGGCAACGGGAACGGCGCCGGCGGAGGCGGGCAGCAGGGGACCGGCAACACCCAGCCGGGCGCGAACGGGAACGGCGGCGGGAACGCCTGGGGCCACGGCGGCGGCGGCCAGAGCCCGCCTCCGGGCGGGCCCGGCGGCGGAGGTCCGGGCGGTCCGGGCGGCGGGCCCGGTGGCGGCGGCCCCGGCGGCGGACCGTGGGGCGGCCCGGGCGGCGGCGGCGGCGGCAGCGGTCATCGCTGTCCGCCCCCTCCGTGCGACCCCTTCCTCTTCTTCCACTCCGACGGGCCGGTCGAGGTCTCGGTCCGCGCCGGGTGCTGGCGCGGGATCCCGATCGCCTCGTGGCCTGCGGGCGAGCCCCAGGGTCGCGCGATGGTGTTCGAGAAGGTGCTCGTGGACCCGGCGGCGGAGAAGCCGGCCGCCAGCGGGCTCAAGACCGAGAAGTATCCCGGCCTCACGCCCCTCGCGAACTTCCGCTCGGTCGGGGCCACCCCCGTCCGCGTCGGGAAGGCCGTGGAGGGCGGTCTCGCCTACGAGTCCGCGCTCCCGTTCCCGCTCGCGCTCTCGGTGAAGCGCGACGGCACGGGGATGATCGTCGTGCGCAACGACTCCGACATCGCCCTCCAGGGAGTCCTCCTGATCCCCGCCGAGGAGACTTCCCGCGCCGTCCGGCTCGGGACCCTCGGAGCCCGCGAGGTCCGCCGGGTCGCCGCGACGCCGGCCGACAAGGACCTGGTTCCGCTCGGTGAGACGCTCGACCTCGAGCTCCGGACCACGGGCCTCTTCCCCGAGGAGATCCGGGCCCTCCGCCAGACCCTCCTCACCACCGACTTCACATCCGGCATCGGCGTGCGCCTCGTCGCGAGGATCCCGGACGCCGTCTGGCGGACGATGTTCCCGCTCGAGGTGAGGCCGGCGCCCCGCCAGCTCCTGCGGCTCGGCATGCTCCGGGTGTACGACTCCGAGCGCTACACGCCTGGGACCGACCAGGAGATCCCGATCCAGGGCGAGGCGTCCAGCAAGTAGCTTCCCGAGGATCTTCGGGCGGCGCGGGCGGGGGGCGACACCCCTCGCCCGCGCCGCGCTCTTTCGGGAGGGCGAACCGCGGATCGCTGGCCCGGCTGCGGGCGGGCGTGTTACCCTCGACGGCGTGAGCCTCCTCGGGGTCGTCCTCCTGGTCCTCGGGAGCGCCATCGCGGGGTTCGCCCTGGTGGGCCTGGTCCCGCCCCTCCGTCGCGCGCTCGTCACCCGTCCCCTCATGCGGCTCCTCCGGAGCCGCATGCCCACGGTTTCGGAGACCGAGCGCCAGGCGCTCGAGGCGGGGACGGTCTGGTGGGACGCCGAGCTCTTCTCGGGCCGGCCGCGCTGGGACCGGCTGCTCGGCGTGGCTCGGCCCCCTCTCTCGGCCGAGGAGAAGGCCTTCCTCGACGGCCCGGTCGAGGAGCTCTGCCGCGCGACGGACGAGTGGCGGATCCACCGGGAGCAGGACCTCCCGGAGGAGGTCTGGGACCGTCTCCGGAGCTCGGGAGTCTTCGGACTGACGATCGCGAGGGAAGACGGAGGGCTCGCCTTCTCGGCGACCGCACGCTCCGAGGTGATCGCGAAGCTGGCGAGCCGGAGCGTCCCGCTCGCCGTCACCGCCATCCTCCCGAACTCGCTCGGACCGGCGGAGCTCCTCCACCGCTACGGGACCCCGGAGCAGAAGAAGCGGTGGCTCCCGTCCCTCGCCCGGGCCGAGGAGATCCCCTGCTTCGCGCTCACGGGACCGGAAGCCGGCTCCGACGCGGCGAGCCTCCCCGACACCGGCGCCCTCGAGAAGGCCCCGGACGGCTCCCTCCGGATCCGGCTGAACTTCGAGAAGCGCTACTGCACGCTCGCGCCGGTCGCGACGGTCATCGGGCTCGCATTCCGGCTGCGGGACCCCGACCGGCTCCTCGGAGGGGAGGTGGACCGCGGAATCACCGTCGCACTCGTGCCCGCGGACGCGCCCGGCGTCACGATCGGCGAGAGACACGACCCGCTCGGCGTCGCGTTCCAGAACGGCCCGATCGTGGGGCGGGACGTGGTCGTGCCTCTCGACGCCGTCATCGGAGGCCGGGAGGGCGTGGGCCACGGATGGCGGATGCTCATGGAGTGCCTGGCGGCGGGGCGGGGCCTGGGCCTCCCCTCGATGGGGGCCGGCCAGGCGCGGGCCGCCGCCCGAGTCGTGGGCGCCTACGCGCGGGTCCGGCGGCAGTTCGGGCTCCCGATCGGCCGCTTCGAGGGCATCGAGGAGCCCCTCGCGCGGATCGCCGGCGCCGCGTACCTGATGGACGCGACCCGGTCCCTCGTGGCGGCCGTCGCGGACGGGGGCGAGAGGCCGGCCGTCGTCTCCGCGATCGTCAAGTGGCACGCGACCGAGCTGGGGCGTCAGGTCGCCAACGACGCGATGGACATCCTCGGCGGGGCCGGGATCTGCCGCGGCCCGCGGAACCTCCTCTCGCTCGGCTACCAGGCGGCGCCGATCGCGATCACGGTCGAGGGCGCCAACATCCTCACGCGGAGCCTGATCATCTTCGGCCAGGGGGCGGTGCGGGCCCACCCGTTCGTCTACCGCGAGCTGCGGGCCCTCGCGGACCCCGACAGGGCGAGGGGGCTCCGGGACCTGGATGCCGCGCTCGCCGCTCATGTCCGCTTCTCGGCGCGCAACGCCGTGCGCGCCCTCGCCCACGGCCTCACGCGCGGGGTCTTCGCCGGGTCTCCCGTGAAGGGGCCGACCGCGGGCCTCTTCCGCGGGGTGGCCCGCGCGAGCGCGGCCTTCGCCTTGGTCGCCGACGCCTCGCTCGTCCTCCTCGGGGCCAGCCTCAAGCGCCGCGAGACGCTCTCGGGCCGGTTCGCGGACGCGCTGGGCTGGATGGCGCTCGCCTCGGCGGCCCTCTGGCGCTTCGAGGCGGACGGCCGGCCGGCGGCCCACCTGCCGCTCGTCCGGTGGGCCGCGACGCTCGGCATCCACCGGGCGCTGCACGCGCTCGACGCCGTCCTGCGGGAGATCCCGGTGCGTCCCGCGGCGTGGCTCCTGCGCGCGCTCGCCTTCCCCACCGGTGTCGGCGCGCCCCCGCCCTCGGACCGCCTCGGGTCGGAGGTGGCGCGCATCCTCCTCGAGCCCGGGGAGGCGCGGGACCGGCTGACGGCAGGGGTCTTCGTCCCCGACGACCCGGCCGATCCCGGCGCCGTCCTGGAAGGGGCGCTCCGGGCGGCCGTCGCCGCGGAGCCGGCGGAGGCGCTCCTCCGGGCCGCCCGCCGCGAGGGGCGGCTCCCGGACCTGCGGGGCGAGGAGCTCGTGCGGGAGGCCGTCGCACGCGGCGTGCTCTCCGAGCCGCAGGCTGCCGCGATCCGCTCGGCCGACGCCGCCCGCCGGGAGGCGATCCGCGTGGACTCGTTCCCGCCCGAGGAGCTCGCCGAGGCGACGGCACCGCCCCCGAGGCGCCGCCCCCCGCGGAAGTCCCGGCGCGGCGCGGCGCGCTGACCGCGGTTGCCTCTGCTAGGATTCCGCAGAGTGGCTGTCGGCCCGAGCGGCAAGGACGGCGAGGACACGGTCGCCCGGCTCGCCCGCGGCGAGGCCCGCGCGTGGGACCAGCTGGCCGCCCGCCATGGAGGCCGGATCGCCTCGGGCGCGCGCGAGGTGCTGCGCGAGGCCGGCTTCGAGTCCCCGGCAGACGTGGAGGCCTGCCTCCGGGAGGTGCTCGCCTCGCTCCTCGCGCGCGGGGGCGCCGCGCTCCGGAGCGGCCACGGCGAGGAGGAGCTGCCGAGGCTCCTGGCCGTCCTCTCGCGGCGTCTCGCCCGGGGATGGGCGGAGGGGGTCCGGAGGCTCCGGCGAGCGCAGGCGCTCACCGCGGCGGCTCCCGCGTCCCTCCCCGGGCCCCTCGAGGCGGCCGCTCGCGCCGGGTCGCGCGAGGATCTGGCGGACGCGCTGCAAGCCCTCCCCGAGCCCGAACGCGAGGCCGTGGTGCGCTACGCCGCCACGGGGCTCGTCGAGGGACCCCGATCCGAGGCCGCGGTCGCACGGGCTCGGTCCCGGGCCGCGGCCCTCGAGCCGGGTGGGGAGCCCTTGGCAGGCGAGCCGCCCGCCGGGTGCCCTTCGGGCTCCACCCTGACAGGGCTCCTCGCCGGGGCGCCCGAGGCGCAGGGGGAGCGCGGCCACGTGCGCGACTGCCCGACGTGCGGGCGGAGGCTGAGACGCCTCGCGCTCGAGGAGGGACTGCTCGCCTGGGTCGGCTCGCGGCTGGGCTGCCCCTCGCCGGAGACCCTGGCCCGGCGCGCGTCGGGCCGGCTCCCTGGGCCCGAGGAGGACGCCCTCTCGGAGCACGTCCCGTCCTGCGCCGCCTGCGCCTCGGAGCTCGCGTCCGCCGCCTCCGCGCCCTCGGCCGCCGCGGCGCCCCCGGATGCAGGACCGGGCCGCCCCGAGCCCGGGTTCGAGGCCCTCGCGCGCGCCGCCTGGGTCGCGCGCGCCACGGGAGGTCAGGGCGCGCGGCGCCGGGTCGTGCCCCTCGCCGCACTGGGGGCGGCCGCGCTGGCTCTGGCCCTGGCCCTGGGACCCTTCCGCCCGCGCGACGATCCGCCGCCCCCGGCGCCGCCGGTCCCGTGGCTCCCCGCGCGCGTCGGGGCGGGCGGCCCCGACGGGGCGCCCGGAGGCCCGATCGCGCTCTCCTCCCCCGCCGGCCCGCTCCACCTCTGGACGGTCGCCGAGCCGCGCTGGCGGCCCCTCGCGCCGGCCGGGGGCGCGACCCGTGAGATCGCCCCGGCCGACTCCCTGCGCGCGGTCGGCGCGGCGGCGGGCTTCCTGGCGGGGGGGCGGCTCGCCGTGGCGCTCGCCCCCGGCTCCGTGGTCCGCGCGGGGGAGTCCGGGGGGGAGGTCCTCCTCACCCTCCACTCGGGCACCCTGGTCGCGTCCGGTTCCGGCGTCCCGGTCGAGGTCCGCACGCCCGCGGGAGCGCTCCGAGCCCGCGTGGGGCTCCTCGAGGCTCGGGTCCAGCCGGACTCGATCCTCCTGGCGATGCGCCGCGGACGAGGGGAGGCGGTGCTCGCCGGGGCCCGCCCCTCGACGGTCACGCTGGAGGAGTCGTGGACCCTCCTCGTGCCGGCGGAGGGCCCTCCTCTCCGCGAGAAGTCGGACACGGGCCTCCCCGAGTGGGCGGCGGGGGTCCTCCCGCCCGTTCCCCTGGGGGACGGGCCACCGGCGGACGGGACGAAGTGACGCGGGTCCCGGCGGGACGGCTTGCCGAGGCGAGGCGCGTCCTCAGTCGGGTCGGGCTCCTCCTCGTCTCCGACCCGGACCTCCCGAGCCTCGCGACGATCGTCGCGGGGGAGCCCGTGCGCGGCTCGTGGTGGGGCCACCCGGCCGGCCACGCGATCTACGCCGCGCTCGGGGCCCTCCTCGACGACCCCGACGTCGCCGCCGTGAAACTCGTGCGCGGGAAGGAGACACTGCTCCACAGGAATCTCTGGCCCGCGCTCCTCTCGGTCGGGACGTCCGGCGAGCCCTGGCAGACCCGGGGGCTCTCCGCCACGGCGCGGCGCCTCCTCCAGAGGGTCCGCCGGGCCGGATCGCTCCGGCTCGACCGCGGGCCCGGCGCGGGCCGCCCCCTGAACGACGCCGCGCGCGACCTCGAGAGGAGGCTCCTCGTCGCGGGCGGGCAGGTCCACACCGAGTCGGGCGCGCACGCGAAGGTGCTCGAGACCTGGGACCGCTGGGCGCGCCACACGCGCGTTCGGGCAGGCCTTCCCCCCGTCGCGGACGCCCGCTCGGTACTCGAGGAGGCCGTCCGCTCTTCGTCGCCTCGGCCCGCCGGCCAGGCGTGCCTCCCCTGGGGCGGGGGTAGACTCCCGGCGCCGTGACCGGCGCCTCCCCCCCGGCTTCCCACGCGCGTCGCGCGGCCCTCGCCGCCGCGTCGGCCGCCCTCGGGGTCGCCGCGCTCGACCTCCTCCTCGCCGTCGCCGGGCCGGTCGCGACCGAGGACGTCTTCTGGCACGTCGCGGCAGGCCGCACGCTCCTCGCGCTCGGGGGACGCCCCCCGGGGGACCCGTTCTCCTTCACGGCCGCCGAGACGCCGTGGTCGCTCCAGGAGTGGCTGTTCCACGTGGTGGCCGCCGCGGCGCACGGGGCCGCCGGTCCGGCGGGGCTCCGGGTCCTCGGGACGGCCCTCTGGCTCGGGGCGTTCGCGGCGCTCGCCTGGGGGATCCGGCGCGCGCTCCCAGACCCGGCCCTCGCGCTCGCGGCGGGGGGGCTCGCGCTGGTGCTCCTGCGCCACCGGGTCCAGGTGCGGCCCGAGGCGCTGTCGGTGCTCGGGCTCGGGCTCCTCCTCCCGAGGCTCCTGGCCACGGACCCGCCACCCCCGTCGCGCGGGCGCCTCGCGCTCCTCGCCGCCGGTGTCGCGCTCTGGACGAACGCGCACGCCGTCGCTCTGGTGGCGCCGGTCCTCCTCGCCCTCGCCGCGGGGGGCGGGGCCCTGGCGGGCGCCCGCGGACCCGCTCTCCGGGCGGACCTCCTCGCCGCCGGCGTCGCCGCGGGCGCCACCTTCGCGACCCCCGACCCCCTCGGCCCTCACGGCTACGCCCTCTCGGCGCCCCGCTCCGCGCTGGGGCTCGTCTCGGACGAGTGGACCACGATCCTCGGGGGACCGGGCGCCGGGCTTTCCTCGGCCGGGTTCGCGGCGGGCGTCGCCGCGGCGGCCCTCCTCCTCGTCGGCCTCCTCGCCCCCGGCGCCGGGTCCCTGCGCCCGACCGTGCGCGGGCTCCTCCCCGTTCTCGCCGCGCTCGCCGCGCCCCTCGTCGCCCGGCGATTCGCGTGGCTCCTCGTGCTCCCGGCGGTCCTGGCGCTCCGGCGCGTGGGCGCTGGCACGGGGCCGTCCGCGCGTACGGCTCCGCTCGTCCTCGCCCTCGCCGCCGGGGGACTCGCGCTCGCCGACTCCCTCCCCTCGTGGTCCGCCAGGGCCCGCGGGCCCTCGTTCGCCGAGCCCCTCGATCCCAAGTTCCCCTCGGCGGCTGTCGAGAGGATCCGTGCGACCGGGGTCGAGGGGAACCTCTACACGGCCTACGCCTTCGGAGGCTACGCGTGCGAGAGGCTCTGGCCGCGCTGCCGGATCTTCGCCGACGGGAGGACCCTCCAGTCTCCGGCCTCCGTCCTCGAGGACTCCCTCCGGATCCGGGACCCGGGCTCCGCGCGCGAGGCGCTCCTCGAGCGCCACGGAGTCACGATCGTCCTCGCGACGGGCGAGTTCGTGGGGGACCTCGCCCCGGACCGCTGGGCCCTCGTCCACCGCGACCCGCGCGCCCGGGTCTGGGTCCGGCGGGACCAGGAGGAGGCGCTCCGGCGCCTCGCGGGGAAGTGAGTTCACAGTTCACGGTTCACGGTTCACCGTCGGGCGGGCCCGATTTCGCGCCACGCCCTGAGCCGGGCTCGGAGGGCCGAGTCGAAGGGTCGCCGCGTCGAACGACGATTCTCGTCTTCCTCGCGTACTCCGTCCTCGCCCTCGTCCTCGCGCGGGCGGCGCTCCGGCCCGGGTTCGTCCTCGGGAGCCTCGAGGGCGACGTGGTGAGGCTCTTCGTCCCGTGGTGGGAGTTCTCGGGCCGGTCCCTCGGCGAGGGCGTCTTCCCGCTCTGGAACCCCGGGATCTTCGCGGGGACACCGTTCCACGCCGGGATGCAGGGCGGGCTCCTCTACCCGACCACCTGGCTCGCCGCGCTGCTCCCGGTCCCGCTGGCGATCACGCTCCACGTCCTCCTCCACCTGGTCCTCGCCGCGGCGGGGGCGCGGGCCTGGGCGGCGGCGCGGGGGGTGGGGCCGGCGGGGGCCGCCCTCGCGGGTCTCGTGTACGGGTTCTCCTGGTGCGTCCTCGGGCAGGCCGCCGCGGGCCACGTCCCCCAGGTCGCGGGGATCGCCTGGCTCCCATGGGTGATCCTCGCCGGGGAGCGCGCCCTCGCGGCCGCGTCCAGAGGCCTCCGGGCCGCCCTCCCGCCGGTCGCGGCGGCCGGGGCCGCCCTCGGGGCGGGGATCCTCGCCGGCCACCCGCAGTACCCGTGGATCGCGGCGTTCGGGCTCGGGTGGCTCGCGATCGCGGCGGCGGCGCGCCGGACGCTCGCCGCCCGCGCGATGGGCCCCCGCGCCGGGCTCGCGGCCCTCCCGCCGCTCGCCGTCCTCGCCGCGGTCGCCGCCGCGGCCTTCGGCGTCTCCGCCGCGCAGCTGCTCCCCGCCCTCGCCTACCTCCCCGAGTCGGCCCGGTCCGGGGGCCTCGCGCCCGAGATCGCCGCGTCGTATCACCTGCCCGCGCGCCACCTCCCCCTCGCCCTCGCCCCCGGGTTCCTCGGGCCGCTCGGGGACCTCGCGAACCACTGGGGAGACGTGACCTGGTGGGGGCGCTGGAACCCCTGGGACGGCCTCGCGTCGGTCGGGGCGCTCCCGTTCCTCCTCCTCCCGTGCGCGGCCCTCGTCTCGGCGCGCCGTAGGAGCCCCTCCGAGGGAGCACAGGGAAGTCCCGTGGACCTGCGCGGCCTCGCCCTGCTCGCCGCCGCCGGCCTCGCGCTCGCCCTCGGGCCCGAGACGCCGCTCCACGGGTTCGCGTGCCAGGCCTTTCCCGGGCTCGGCGGGCTGCGCGCCCCGGCCCGGTTCGCGGCGCTGGCCGCGCTCCCCGCGGCCGTGGCCGCGGGAGCCGGGCTCGACGCATTGCTCCGGCCCGGGGACGAGGGCCGGCGCGCGGGCCGGAGACTGGGCGCCGTGGCCGCCGCCGTCGCGCTGCTCGCGGGAGCCGGGGTGGCGGTCCTCCTCCTCACGGGACCCACGGGGGGCCCCTGGCGGGCCGTCGTCGGCTCGCTCTTCTCTCCGAACGACCTCCAGGCCCGGGACCTCCGCGAGGCGCCCGGGTTCCTGGCCGCGGCGCATCGCGAGGCGGTGCGCGCCCTCCTCGGGCTCGCGGGGGTCGCCTCCGTCGCGGCGGTCCTCGGGACCTACCGGGCCCTCGGCTCGGCCGGGGCCCGGGCGCTCGCGGGCTCCGCGCTCGCGCTCGCCGCGGCCGACATGGCCTGGTGCGCGGGGACGGCGCTCCCCGCCGCGCCCGCCGCCGCGGTCCGTCTCGCGCCCGCCGTGCTGCGCGATCTCCCCTCCGACCCGGCGAGCTGGAGGTTCGTCCACGTGGGCGGGACGCCGAACCAGGGGATGCCGCTCGGCCTCCTCGCCCTCGACGGCTACGAGGCGAACCTGCCCCGCCGCGCGGCGCGGCTCCTCGCGCGCTCCGAGGGCCGGCCGCCCGACGCGCCGATGTTCGCGCTGCCCCTCTCCCGCCCGGGCGCCGCGTGGGACGCCGCCGCGGTCCGCGTGGCCCTCGCCGCGGCCCCGCGCCCCGGACAGCCCTGGGTCGAGCCGGCGATCCGAGCGCTGGAAGCCTCCCCGCAGTGGCGCCCCGCAGGCCGGTACGCCGTCTCGACGGTGTTCCGGAACGACGGCGCGCCGTCACGGGCGCGGCTCGTCGGCCGGGCGCGCAGGGCCGCGAGCGAGGACGAGGCCGTGGCGCTGGTCGCGGACGGGGCGACCGATCCGCGCGCGGAGGCGGTCCTGGTAGGCGAGGAGGTCACGCTCGGCCGCCCCGGCGCCGCGGGCGACGCCCGAGTCCTCTCCGAGACCCCGAACCGGGTCGAGGTCGCCGCCCGGGCCGAGCGCGAAGCGCTCCTCGTGCTCGCCGACTCCTGGGACCCGGGCTGGCGAGCGACCGTGGACGGCGCGCCGGCGCCGGTCCTCCTCGCCGACGCCGCGTTCCGAGCGGTGTCCCTCCTCCCGGGCGAGCACCGGGTCGTCTTCGAGTACCGCGCGCCCGGCCTCGTCCCCGGGTGCGCGCTCACCCTCGCGACGCTCGCGGCGCTCCTCGGGCTCGTGCTCGCGACCCGTCGCGCGTCCGACCAGTTCGGCGTGACAGCCCCCGGCCCCGCACTATGATGACCTCCGGGGGATGGGGGAGGGAAACGTGCCCACGCCGCTCGAGGAGGTCCTCGCGCGCGCTCTCGCCGAGCGCGAGACGCCCGTCGCCGCGGCGGCGGATGCGCTGCTCGCGGCGGCCCGGGGCTCGGGCGCCTCGGACGTCCACCTGGACCCGGAGGAGGACGGGCTCGCCGTCCTCTACCGCGTGGACGGGGTCCTGCGGCCCGCCGGTCGCGTGGCCGTCGAGGTCGCCCCGCGGCTCGTCGCCCGGCTGAAGGTCCTGGCCGAGCTTCCCACCTACGTGACCGACCTCCCGCAGGAGGGGCGGATCCGGGACGGCCGAGGCCCGGGAGGCGAGTGGCGGCTCGCGACGTTTCCGACCGTGCGCGGGGAGCGCGCGGTCCTCCGCGCCTTCGGGCCCGCCCGCGCCGTGCGCCCCCTCTCCGACCTCGGGATGCCGGCCGACGTCGCGGGTTCGCTCGCGGACTTCGCCCGCCATCCGCGGGGCGCGATCGTCCTCTGCGGACCCGCCGGGTCCGGGAAGACGACGACGATCTACGCGCTGCTCGCGGCGATCCGGGACGGCGGGCGCCACGTGCTCACGCTCGAGGACCCGGTCGAGTGCGAGGTGCCGGGGGTGACCCAGACCCAGGTCGCCCCCGCGCAGGGGCTCACGTTCGCGCGCGGGCTCCGGTCGCTCCTGCGGCAGGACCCCGACGTGCTCATGGTCGGCGAGGTGAGAGACCGGGAGACCGCGGCCGTCGCCGTGGAGGCGGCCCTCACGGGCCATCCCCTGGTGACCACGGTCCACGGCGACTCGGCCCCGGGCGCGCTGGCGAGGCTCCAGGACCTCGGCGTGGAGCCCGCGTCGCTCACGTCCGCGTTGTCCGGGGTCGTCTCGCAGCGGCTCCTGCGACGGGCCTGCCGGGCGTGCGGCGCCGCGGGGTGCGAGTCCTGCGGTCGGACCGGCTACCGCGGCCGTCTCGCCGTCGCCGACTGGGTCGGGATGTCCGCGCCCCTCCGGAAGGCCCTCCTCGCCGGTGCCGACGAGCCGGCCCTCGCCGCCGCGGCCGCCGAGGCCGGGTCGCGCGGGCTCGACGCGCGGGCCGCCGACCTCGTCGCCGCGGGCGAGACCACGGGGGACGAGGTCGAGCGCGTGCTCGGCAGGAGGAGCTGATGGCGGCCGGGCTGGCGCTGCTCGACCTCACGATGGCCGCCGGGCTTGCGGCTGCGACGCTCGCGTCTGGGGTGGGCGTCACGGCCCGGAGCCGCGCGCAGGGCGACGCGATCGTCGAGGAGGCGGTCGCCCGCGAGGCGGCCGAGGGGCTCCTCGACCGCGCCGCCGCGGACCCGCCCGCGCCGGGCGTGAAGGTGCTCGCGCTCGACGGGCTCCCGAGCGCGGCGAGGCTCCCGGGGGTCCGCGCGGTCCTCGACACGGCGGACGCCGGGCCCGGGCTGCGACGCCTGGCCGTCACGTTCCGGTGGAAAGGATCGGCGGGTCCGGCGGCCGTGCGGCTCGATACGGTCGCGCGGGTGAGGGGACCGTGAGCGCCCCGAAGTACGAGGACCTCGCCCTCGTTTGCCGCGAGCTGTCGCGGCTCGCGGGAGGCGGTGTCCCGCTGCCGCAGGCGCTCGAGTCCGTGGCGCGCGACCTCCGGCGCGGGAAGCTCCGGAAGGCCCTCGACGAGGTGAAGGAGGAGGTCGAGCAGGGCACCCCCCTCTCTCAGTCCTTCGAGTACCGGAAGGACCAGTTCCCCGCGCCCCTCTCCGACCTCGTCGCGGCGGGCCTCGAGTCGGGCGATCTCCCGGGGGCCCTCCGAATCGTTGCCGAGCAGTGCGAGGCCGAGGCGCGCATCCGGCGCGAGGTGCGGGGGCTCCTCGCCTATCCCGTGCTGGTCGTCTCGATCTGCGCCGCGATCGCGATCGTCGGAGGCTGCGCGGCGGCGGCGCTTGCCGGGGAGGCGCCGGGATGGACCGGGGGCTCGGACGGCGAGGGCCTCGGGATCGTCTGGGGATTCGGGGCCGGATGGGCTTCCTCCGCGTGGTCCCTCCCCGCAGCTCTGCGCGCAGGGGTGCTCGCCCTGGCGAAGGCGGCCGACTTCGTCTACGCCCTCGGGAGCCGGTCGCCCCTCGTCACGGCCGGCGTCGTGGCGGGCCTCGGGCTCCTCGCTTGGCTCGCCCTGCGCGCCGCCCGCCGCTCCCCTCGCGCCCGCGCACTCGGCGACCGCCTCGTCGGCCTAGTCCCCGCGATCGGCCGCGCCGTCCGGACCGGCCAGTCGGCCCGCTTCCTCGCCACGTTCGCGCACCTCCTCGCGTCCGGGATCCCGCTCGAGAGGGCGCTTCCCCTCCTCGGCCGCCTCTTCCCGCACCCGCTCTTCCGTCGGACCGTCCTCACGCTCTCGCGCCACACGGCCGAGGGGGGGAAGGCGGGGGAGGCCCTCCTGCCCTCGCCGGTGATCCCCGCGACCGTGGCCTGGATGGTCGGGACCGGCGAGGCGCGCGGGGAGTTGCCCGAGGCGCTCCGGGAGGCGGCCCTCTACCAGGAGCAGCGCTACCGCCGGATGGTCTCGGGGCTCCGGGTCGTGTGGGGTCCGATCCTCCAGGTCGGGACGGGACTCGTGGTCTTCGTCCTGCTCCTCTTCCTCTTCACGCCGCTCGCGGGGATCTACCTGCGCGCGCTGACGCTCGTCTCGTGACGCCCTTCGGCGGACCGCTGGCCCTGTTCGGAGGCGTGGCCGCGACCCTCGCCGCGGTCGCGTTCGCGCTACGCCGCCGCGGGAGCGACCTCGCCGCGCAGGCCGAGGCGCTCGAGGCGCTGGAGCGCGCGGTCCTCGGCAAGCGGCCGATCCCCCAGGCGCTCGCCCTTGCCGCGGCCGACGCGCCCCCGGGGCCCCAGGACAGCCTCCGGGAGTCGTCCCGCATCCTCGACGCGGGGGGGTCCCTCGCCGAGTCGCTCGCCGCCGCCCCGCGCATATTCCCGGCGCCGCTCCGGGCGCTCGTCGCAGCGGCCGAATCGCGCGGCGCCGTCGCGAAAGTCCTGCCGGGGCTCGCGGACCACGGCCGCGAGACCCTCGCGTTCCGATCGAGGCTCCTGCTCGCCCTCGCCTACCCCGTCGCGGCGGCCGTGGTCGCGGGGATCCTCGCCTGGACGTCCGCCCGATGGCTGGGCCCGTTGACGGAGGCGCCGGGCTCCCGGGGAGCCCCCCGCCTCTTCCCGGTCGCGGTCGCCCTCACGGCGGCCGCGCTCCTCCTCCCGCTCGCGGCCGTCGGCCTGGCCGGCGCCGTCGCGATCGCCCGGCGCTCGGCCCCGGGCCGGCGCGCGACCGACGCGCTGGCAGACCTCGTCCCGGGACTCCGCGGGATCCGCCGCGACCTCTGGCTCTCGGACGCCACGCGCCTCCTCGGAGCCTTCGCCGAGATGGGCGCGCCGCTCCCCGACGCCCTGACCGCGGCCGCCGCGGTGGAGGGACCGCCGGCGGCGCGGCGGGCCCTCGGCCGCGCGGCCGCCCTCGTCGCGGAGGGGACGCCGCTCTCGGAGGCCCTCACGCCCGCGGTGCCGCGATGGGCGCGCTGGCGGGCCGCGCTCGGGCTCTCCTCCCCGCAGCCGGCGGGACTGGCCGGCGCGTTCCGCGCGCTCGGGGCCGAGGCTTCGCTCCGTGCGGAGGCCGGGCTCGACCGGGCAGCCCGCGCGATCTACCCCGCCACCGTGCTGCTCCTCGCCGCGCTCGCGGCCACCTGGCTCGCGACTCTCGCGACGCTCAGCGCGGGCGTCGGCGTCGCCGCGGCCGGAGGGGGCTAGAGTGCGTCCTCTCCATCCGCGCCTGCGGACCCCCCGGGGCTCCTTCCTCCTCGAGCTCGCCATCTTCGCCTCGGGCTTCGCGGTCCTCGTGACGTCCTCCGCGGTGGCGATCGAGCGAGTCGCGTCGGCGCAGCGAGCCCTCCGGGGGCGGCTCGCCCGGGGAGAGCGTGCGGACCGCGTGCTGCGCCTCATCCGCGAGGAGGCGCGGCGGGCGGCCCGCGTCGAGGCGGCCTTCGAGGAGGGGGGGTCTGCCCTCGCGCTCCGGCGCGCCGACCTCTCCCGCGTGGAGCTGTCCCTCGTCGGGGGGACGCTCGTGCGGGCGACCCAGGCCGCGGACGGGACCGTCCGCCGCGAGGTGATCGCCCCGCGGGTCTCCCGGCTCTCGTTCCGGACGGAGCCGGGAGGCCTCCTCTCGGTCGCGCTGGCGGTCGGGGGACCGGACGGCGGGGGCTCCCCGCTCACGATGGAGACGGTCTGCCGCCTCGGGCCGCCGGGAGGCGCGCCGTGACGCGACGCCACGACGAGAGCCGCCGCCGGGGCTTCGTGGCCGTCGCGGTCGTCGCGGGGCTCGCGGCGGTCGTGCTGGCCGCCGCCGCCCTCGCGGGCGGGACCCTCCGGGCCTCCGGGCGCACGACCACGGCCCGCCGCGCCGAGGCCGAGCTGCGCCGCTCCGCGGAGGGGCTCGTGGCCGGCGCGCTCGCCGGGATCGCCCGGGAGGGGAGCGCCTGGCGCCCTCCGGCTACCGCCGTCCCGGGGACCTCGAGCCTCGCGGTCTCGCCCGCGGGCGAGAAACGCCTGCTCGTCCGCGCCGCCTCCCGCCGCGGCCGGGACCGCGCCGCCCTCTCGGTGCTCGTCCTGTGCGACGACACGGCGGAGCCGGGGAAGCGGGTTCTGGACGCGTGGGAGATGCCGTGAAGAACGTTCACGGTTCCCGGTTCCCGGTTCACGGATGCGCGTCGGCGCTCGTGCTGGCGTGGGTCTCGGGAGTGGCCGCCGCCCAGGAGATCGAGCTGCACGCCGAGCCGCTCTGGCCCGCATCGATCGGGTCCCTTGTCCCGGTCCGCGTGCGGGTCTCGCGGCTCGCGGGAGAGGGGACACTCGCCCTCGACCTGCGGGACCCGCGGCGCGGAGCGCTCCTCACCGGCCCCGCCGTCGAGGTCCCGGCCGGGACCGCGTTCCAGGGGGACCTCCTCGCCCCGGAGAGGGGGGGCGTCTCGGTCCGGGCCAGGGATGCGGGCGGCCGGGCCCTCGCTGAGGGGACCGTGACCTTGCCCCCCCCGGCGGAGCGGAGGTCGTGGGTCGTCGCGCTCGGCGACGCCGGCGACGCGCTGCGGTTCCTTCATGGGAAGGGCCGCGCGGCTTCCCCCTCGTCCCGCGGCCCGAAGCTCAGGCCCGAGGACACGATCGGCGTGCTGGCGATCGGCGCGGACAGGCTTCCCTCGTCCTGGGTCCCCTTGAGGGCCGCCGAGGCGGTCGTCGTCCGTGCCGAGACGCCCCTCGCCCCCGGCGGGGCCGCCGCCCTCCTCGACTATGCCCGGGCCGGCGGGAGGCTCGTCGTGGTGGGTGGGGCGGAGCCCGCCGCCATCCGCTCCGGGGGGCTCGGGACGCTGCTCGGGCCTCTCGCTGTGGGACACGAGCCGGCGCTCGACCTCGTCCTCCTCGAGGCCGCGTACGGGGGGAAAGTCCCCGTGGACGCGCGGATCCCCGCGACCTCTTGGCGACCCGCGGCCGGGAGCGCGACGGAGATCGGCCCCGCTCTCGGCGGATTCCACTTCGCCCTCCGGCTCCCCTTCGGGCTCGGCGCGCTGGTCCTCGTGGGACCCGACCTCGCCCGGATCGGCCACGATCTCTGGTGGAGCGGCGTCGAGCGCGCGTGGCGGGAGCTCCTCTTCGCCTCCGATCCCGCTCCCCTTTCCGGGCTCGCGTGGCTCCGTGCGGCGCTCCCGCCGCCACGGCCCTCGGCGCCTCCCGGCGTCTCCGCGATCCTCCTCTTCCTGCTCGCGGTCGGGGGAGCCCTCGGCGGCGCGGCGGCGTGGTCGCGCCGATCGGGCCGGCCCGCTCGGCTCTTCGCCGCGGCGCCCGCGGTCGCCATCGCCGCCGGACTCGGCGCGATCGGTTGGGGGGCGCTGCGCCAGAGGGCTCATCTCTTCGCGAGCGGGACGCTCGCGGTGGTCCTCCCCGCGCCCGAGGCGCCCGGGCCCGCCGAAGGGGAGTGGATCCTCTCCTGCGGGGACTCGGGGATGGTCTCGCTCCAGATGCCCCTCGTCCCCGCCTGGGCCGATCGGGCCGACTCGGCGCAGGGATGGGACCTCCGCCCACCTCGGAAGTCGTCCCCCGCGGCACCGGCTCCCCTCGACCTCTCCGGAAGTCCTGCCCGGGTCGGGGCCGCCGTCGCGGCCTGGCAGCCCGCCGGCGGTCGGTGGTCCGGGACCGCGCGGCTGCCCGACATGATCCAGGTCCGCGACCCGACGGCGGCCGGCTGGCCGCGGACGATCTCGAACCTCACCGACGACCCGCTCGCGGAGGTCCTCCTCGGCTCTCCGGGGACCTGGGTCTCCCTCGGTCCCCTCGCGCCGGGCGAGGATGCGGTCGCGACGGTCGAGGAGCCGGCGGGGCGCCCGGGGGATTGGGCGGCGGGCCCGGCCGGTAGCCCGGCCGCCGGACGCTCGCGGCCGGCGATCGCGCTCGAGGGCGGAGGCGGGCCCGCAGGGCTCGCCGCCGGGACGGGCCCCTGGCTCCTCCTCCGCACGACGGTCCGGGCGCGCGCGGCGGCCGGTGGCGGGACACCGGCCCCGTGCGGGGACGTCGCCGTGGCCTGGCTCGTGGCGCTCGGGGGGACCCGGTGAGCGACGAGACCGCGTCCCACGCCCTCAGGCTCCGGCACGTCGCGGCGGTCTTCGGAGGCGAGCCGGTGATCCGCCACGTGGACCTGGACATCGCCCCCGGCGAGCTCGTGGGCCTCGTCGGCCGGAGCGGCTCGGGGAAGTCCGTCCTCCTCCGGATCGCGGCGACCCTGGAGCCCCCGGCGGTCGGGTTCGTGGAGATCGGCGGGCAGAACGCGGCCTGGGACCCGGCGGCCGCCCTGGCGCGATTGGGCTACGTCCCCGACCCGCCCGCTCTCGACCGCCAGGCGACGATCGCCGAGCACCTCGGGGACGTCGCGGGGGTCCTCGGGCTCCCGGCCCCCGAGGGCCGGGTCGAGGAGGTCCTCGCGTTCGTCGGGCTCGCCGGGAACCGCGACGCCCCGCTCGGGGCCATCCCGCCCGGGCTGCGGCTTCGCGCGGCGCTCGCCCGGGCGTTGCTCCCGCAGCCGGCGCTCCTGCTGCTCGACGAGCCGCTCGCCCGGCTCGATCCCAAGGTGCGGCCCGAGATCGTGGCCCTCCTGAGCAGCCTCGCGCAGGAGGGCGCCGCGGTCCTCCTCGCGACCACGGCCGTCGCCGACGTGGCCGAGTCGTGCCATCGCGTCGCGGTCCTCCACGGCGGCCGGATCGTCGCCGACGCCGCGCCGGGGGACCTCGTCTCCCAGGTCGGCGTCCCCTCGCGGATCGAGGTGGTCCTTGCGACGAGCCTCGGCCCCGCCTCCGAGTGGGTGATGGGCCTCTCCTTCGTGGACGAGGTCGAGGCGCGCGGGAACAAGCTCCGGATCGGCATCCGGGGCGGGGCCAAGGAGCGGCAGGCGGTCCTCGCGAAGGTCCGGAGCTCGCAGTGGCCCGTCGAGAGCTTCGAGGAGGGGGCGGACGGGCTGGTGATCGGGTTCGCCTCCCCCGTCGCGCGGGCGGCGGAGAAGGCACGCGCCCACCCCGGGGTCCTCGGCGTCCAGGAGCTTCCGGACCGCATCCGGATCTCGGTGAAGGGCGGCCCGAAGGAGCGCGCGGCCGTGATCGCCTCGCTCAACCGCGCCGGGCTCCCCCTCGTGTCGGTCGGCGAGGCCGGCGGAGGGATCGAGGAGGCGATCGTGGCGCTGACGGAAGGCTAGTGACCGGCTCCGACCGCCCCCAGGGCCTCGGCGGCGGCGGCTCGCAGGTCCGCGGAGGCGGCGGGGTCCTCGGCGAGAAGGGCGAGCGGTCCCCTCGCGCGCGGGTCGCGGAGACGGCCGAGGGAGAGGACGGCGCAGAGTCTCGTCCCCTCGTCGCTCGCGCCGAGAGCGTCGAGGTAGAGCGCGGCGGCGTCGCCCCCGGTGCGCCCGAGCCCCGCCTCGGACTGCTCGCGGAGCGCGAACTCGGCATCCCATCCCCGGTCCCCGGCCGCCGGGGCGGCGACGGGCGCCCGGACTACGGCCTCGAAGGCCTCCCGCGCGTCGGACAGCCGCCCCAGCTCCTCGAGGCACCGACCCATCCGCAGGCGCGCCCGGAGTCTCCTCGGGGTCGGGAGCTCGCCCGGCGCCGGGGGAGCCAGCTTCGCGTAGTGCGCGAGCGCCCCCTCGAAGTCACGAGCCCTCTCGAGCGCGAGCCCCGCCTCGAGGAAGTGCGCGTCCTCTCCCGCCGTCGGGGCCGGCAGCCGGGGCCACTCCTCCGGCCACGGCGGCTCCTTCGGGCGCGAGGAGCCGCAACCGCCGGCGAGGGCGGCGGCGAGCACCCAGACCCAGGGAGGCAACGCGGCTAGCGGCACCGGACGAACGCCTCCCGCGGGATCCCCAGGGCCCGCCGTCTCGGCTCGATCTCGCCGAGGAACCTCTTCGCGTCCTCCGGGGAGCCCGCCGTGGGCCGGAGGCCCGGCACCTCGCGGGTCCAGAACGCGTTCAGGGCTTCCATGTGCAGCTCGCGGACGTACTTCGCGAGCATCGAAGCCACCGCCACCGGGAAGAGCGCCTCGGACCGCGGCCTCACCTCGATCGCGAGCCGGACGCCTCCCTGCTCGAGGAGGTAGCTCGAGAGGTCGGGCCCCTCGACCCCGCGGCGGACGACCCGCGCGCGAGGAAACGCCGGGACGAGGAGCGGCAGGTACGAGTCGCGTCCCCCCTCCTTGTCGAGGAGCGCGACGCGCTCGGGGGGGCCTCCCATCCCCCAGGCCTCCGCGAGCAGCGGGGCGACCCAGCCGAAGAGCGCCCGCGCCTTGTTCCCGGTCCGCGCCACGGCCCCGTTGAACTCCGCCTCGGGAACCGGCCGGGCCCGCAGCATCCGCCACCGCGTCCCGGTCCCGTCCGAAGCCTCGGCGAGCCTCCTGCCGAGTCGCCCGACCCTCTCGGGGTCGGCGGCGCGCGGGAGCGGGGCGACAAGCAGCCCGGACCACGGGAGGTCGGCGCGGGGCCCGGCGGGGGCGACGCGCTCGAGGAGGGCCGCGACAGTCGCGGGGGGGGACCCGTCGGCCGCAGCGAGAACGGCGAGGACCCCCTCCTCGAGCCGCGCGAGCCCGCGGCTCGGCGAGTAGACCTCCTTGCTGTCGCCGAGCAGGACCCGCTCCCCCTGCGGCTCCCCCGGCCGGGAGACCGCGCCCGACAACGCTCGCCACGGGTCGGCCGGACCCTCGACCGCGACCGCCGCCACGACGAGCGGCCCGAGCCGCGGGCCGTAGCCAGCCTCGTCTACGCCGATCGCCCAGCGGCCCTCCGCCCGCCGCCGCGGCACCCCTCGCTACCCCTTGTTCGCCTTGAGGAGCCCCGCGATCTGCCTCTCGGCGTCGGCCGCGATCTGCGGCTTCGGGAAGAAGAGCGAGACCCAGTCCTTGCGGAAGCGCAGCGCGAGCTGCACCTCGTAGGACGCGGCGCCGACGACCTCCTCGAAGGTCCCCTGGACAGGCTGGCCGGTCTCCTCCACCCAGAGGAGCCGGCGGTTCGTGAGGACGAGGATCCCGTCGTGCAGGATCCCGTCCACCTTCCGCTGGGCGCGGAAGAAGGTCGAGAGCTCCTCGCCCTTGTCCTTCTCGAGCATCCCGAGGATCCGATCCGCGTCGCCCATGGATTTCGCGCGCCTCCCGGCTCGCGAAATCCATGATAGCCGGGGGGGCACGGAAGGGAAGCGATGAGCGGGGTCTAGAATCTGCCCGCGTGGGGACTCCCCGGCCGCTCGGGAACATCGGGGACGGCTACCTCGACCATGTCGCGGACCCGCCAGCCCTGTTCCGTTCCCTCGCCGCGCCCTTGGCCCGGCCCGGGATCGTCTTCTGGGACACGAGCGTCCTCCCGACCCTGGATCGGGCGTTCGATAGGATCCCGGGCGCGGGGGAGGGGGTCCTCGTGATCGGGGCCGTCCTCCTCCGGGAGATCACCCGCCTCTGCCAGGAACCGCCCGTGGCGCTCCGGATCCTCCCCTCCGTAGCGGGGGAGGCAGACGTCCTCCTCGGGAAAGCTGCGCGCCGGGCCCGCGAGACCCTGCGCCGGCGCGGCTCTTCGCGCTCACTCCGCGGTCTCGCCGACGCCGCCGGGGAGGTCGTCTCGCGGTGGCACGCGATCGCCGACGCGGCGCCGCCGGCCTCCCCGCTCGAGAAGTGGCTCGAGGTGGCCGTGCGCGCCCTGGACCGCGTCTGTGCGCTCTCGAAGCGCGCCGGCCGGGGCTGCCGCACCGACGCGCGGATCGCGGCTGGGGCGCTCGCCGCCGCCCTCGAGGGCCGCGAGGCGACCGTCGTTACCCGGGACGAGGACGTCCGCCGGCTCGTCTCGGCGGCCGCGAGGCTCATCCTCTCGCCCGCCCTCGGGGCCCCGGTCCGGCTCGCCCGGGTCGGCGTCCTCAAGCTCGACCGAGCGCGCGGGGTGTTCGCCCCCTACTTCGACTCTCGCGAGGTCGCGCCGGGGAGGCGCTTCTTCTTCCCGCGGGGCGAGGCGAGCGGCCGCGAGGCGCTCGCGGCGTTCGCGCGGGCGCTCAACGGGGTCTGAACAGCCGCGGCAGGTCCTCGGGGGCAAGCGCCTCGTGGTCCGGACCCTCGGCCCGGAGCGCCGCGAGCGGCGTGAACCCCCAGCCGACAGCGCAGGTCGCGATCCCCGCGGCGCGCCCGCCCGCGATGTCGGTCGGGCCGTCGCCCACGAGCACGGCGCCCCGGCCGGGACGCGCCCCGGCCAGCTCGAGCCCGCGGCGGACCGGGGCCGGGTCGGGCTTCTTCGCGGCGGTCGAGTCCCCGCCCACGACTGCGAGGAAGAAGTGCCTGAGTCCCGCCCCCTCGAGGACCGTCTCCGAGAGCCCGGCGGGCTTGTTCGAGACGACGACGAGCGGGAGTCCCTGGAGCGCCCCGAGCGCCTCGGCGATCCCGGGATAGGCGGGGGTCGCATCGCAGCAGTGGACGTCGTAGAAGGCTCGGAACTCGAGGATCCCCGCCTCCAGCTCGGCGGGCGACGCGCCCGGGAGCGCTCGCTCCATGAGGACCGCGACCCCGTTCCCGATCATGGGGGTGACGACGTCCACCGCGAGGGGCGCGCGCCCGAGGGCCCTCCGCCCGGCATTCACCGCGGCCGCGAGGTCGGCCCGCGAGTCCACGAGGGTGCCGTCGAGGTCGAAGAGGAGGGCGGTCGGGCGGGGCACGGGACTAGTGTGGGGCGGCGGGCTGTTCCTGCCCCCGCTTCCGCTCCAGGAACACGCTCGGCTCGTAGGGGCCCGTCGGCGGCGCCGGAGGCTCGCGCGGCGGGGCGAGGCCGCCGGTCGCGACGCGGCCCGGCGGCGCCGGGTCGCCCGGCTTGCTCTTGAGGAGCCGCGCCAGGTCGAAGACGAAAGCTTCCCGCGAGTAGTCGGCGAGGGGCACCTCGCCCGTGTCCATCCGGATCGCGTCCACGGGGCAGACCTCGATGCAGAGCCCGCAGAAGACGCAGCGCATGTAGTCTATCTCGAAGCTCGCGGGCCGCTTCTCGATCGTGGGGTCGGGCGACTCCTCGGCCACGATGTGGATGCACTGCGCCGGGCAGATCGTCGGGCAGCACATGCAGGCGACGCACTTCGGGGCGCCGTCGGGACGCTGCATGAGGCGGTGGCGGCCCCGCAGCCGCGGCGCCGCGGGTTCCTGGTGCTCCGGCCAGGCGATGGTCGGCACCCGCGGGCGCCCCGTCGCGGACCCGACGAGGTTCCCGAGGAGGTGGCGGAGCGTGATCCCGAGTCCCTTCACGACCTCGACGAGGTAGAGCCTCTCCCGGACCGTGAGCGGGCGCCGGTCCACCTTCCGGACGCCGATCACGAGAGGCCTACTTCGGAGGGGCCGGGGCCGCCCCGGGCCCGGCGGCAGGCACCGGCGGCCTCGCCGCGCCGGCCGCGGGCGCCGGTGCCGAGGTCCCCACGTACTTGTCGCCGATGGTCATCTTGAAGGCCCGCTCGACCTTCTCGGTCGGCCACATCTCGATCGCGTCCCAGACGAGGTCCTCGCAGACCCGCACGCAAATCTCGCAGCCGATGCACTCGTCGTAGCGGATGATCACGGGGGGGACGGGCACGCCGGGCCTCTCCGGACCGATCTCGATGCAGTCCACCGGGCAGAAGTCCACGCAGGTCTGGCAACCCGTGCAGCGCGGCTCCTGCACGACCGCGATCTCCTTCGGCTTCTTCTTCTTCCTCGCGGCCTTTTCGACGATCTTGGGGAGGTCGCCGAACCGCTGCTGGATCTTCATCGCGTCTCCTCAACAACTATGGACTGTGAACCGTGAACTCTCCTACATCCCGTCGTATCCGGGCCCCCCGCCGCCCTCGGGGGTGACCCACGTGATCACCTGGTACGGGTCCATGATATCGCAGGTCTTGCAGTGCACGCAATTGGCCGCGTTCACCTGGAGGCGCCGCCCTCCCCCCGGGGCATCCACCATCTCGTAGACATTGGCGGGGCAGAAGCTCTGACAGGGATTCCCGTACTCCTCGGCGCAACGGCTCGCGCAGAGGTCGAGATCCGCCACGCGTAGGTGCGCCGGCTGGTCCTCCTCGTGGCCCGTCCCCGAGACGTAGAGGTCCGAGACCTTGTCGAACGTGAGCTTCCCGTCGGCGATCTTCCCGCGCGGGGGAGGGCGGCTGCTCCCGAACCGGCGCGAGAGCGTCTCCATCCTCTCGTGGTCCGGCCCCCCGGGGAGAGGGTCCTTCCAGAGCCCGCGCCCCCCGGTGGCCAGCTGGAGGCCCGCGTGCATCACGCCCCGGTAGAAACCGCCCCGGAACCCCTGGTGGAAGTTCCGGACGCGCCGCAGCTCCCGCCACGCCCACGACTCCCGGAAGAGGTCCTCGACCCGCGCGAGTCGCGAGGCCGACGGGTCCCCCGCGACGATCGCCGCCGCCGCCGCCTCGGCCGCGAGCATCCCCGACTTGATCGCCAGGTGCACTCCCTTCAGGCGCGCCGAGTTCAGGAAGCCGGCCGAGTCGCCGGCGAGCAGGAGCCCGTCCGCGTAGAGGCGCGGCATGGCGTAGAGCCCGCCCTCGGGGATGGTCTTCGCGCCGTAGGAGAGGAGCTCCCCCCCCTCGAGGAGCCCGCGCACCCACGGGTGGGTCTTGAACTCCTGCAGGAGCCGGTGGGCGTCGGTCGTCGGATCGCGGTAGTCGAGCCCCACCACGAATCCGAGGGAGATCCGGTCGCCCGAGAGCCCGTAGACGAAGGAGCCGCCGAACGTCTCCCGGTCGAGCGGGAAGCCCATCGTGTGGACCACGTGGCCGCGGGGGAAGCGTCCCGCGGGGAGCCTCCAGATCTCCTTCACGCCGGTCGCGTAGCTCTGCGGGTGGCGCCCGCCGAGCCCGAGCCTCTCGACGAGGACCTTCGTGAGCGAGCCGCGCGAGCCCTCCGCGAGGATCGTCACCGGGGCTCGGACATCCATCCCCGGCTGGTAGCTCCCCTTGGGCTTCCCGTCCTTCCCGATCCCCTTGTCGCCCGTGCGCACCCCGACGACGCGGTTCCCCTCGACAAGGGGCTCGGCTCCGGGGAACTCAGGGGTGACCTCGACTCCCTCCTTCTCCGCCTGCGCCGCGAGCCACCTCACCAGGTGGCCGAGGGCCACGATCAGATTCCCGTGGTTCCGCATCGGGGGCGGCGTCGGCACCGGGAGCCGCCACTTCCGCGTGAGGAAGTAGACCGCCTCCGAGCTGACCTCGGCCTCGATGGGAGCGCCCCTCTCCCGGAAGTCGGGGAGGAGCTCCCGGAGGCCGACCGGGTCCATGACGCAGCCCGAGAGGATGTGGCGGCCGGGCTCGGAGCCCTTCTCGAGCACGAGCACGGTCGCGTCGCCCCTCCCGGCCTCGCCGAGGAGACGCTTCAGCCGGAGGGCCGCGGCGAGGCCGGCCGGGCCCGCGCCGATGACGAGGGCGTCTACCTCGAGCGTCTCCCGATCAGGCATGGGGCGGCGCGACCAGGGGGGAGATCGGGGGGGGCGGAGGCGCAGCCAGGGCCCCTCCCGATGCCTGGGGGACCGGCCGCGGAAGCCGCCGGCGAGTGCCCGAGGCCGCCTTGGCGTGGTCCGCGAGCCCCTCGCGCTCGATCTTCTCCTGGACCTTGAGGAGCGCATGGAGGAGCGCCTCGGGCCGCGGGGGGCAGCCGGGGACGTAGACGTCCACCGGAACGATCTCGTCAATGCCCTGGACCGTGCAGTAGTTGTCGTAGAAGCCGCCCGACGACGCGCAGACGCCCATCGAGACCACCCACTTCGGCTCGAGCATCTGCTCGTAGATCCGCCGGAGGATCGGCGCCTGCTTGTAGGAGACGGTCCCGGCCACGATGAGCAGGTCCGCCTGGCGCGGGGAGAAACGGATCACCTCCGCCCCGAACCGGGCGATGTCGTAGAAGCTCGAGACGACGCCCATGAACTCGATCGCGCAGCAGGCCGTCCCGAACGGGAGCGGCCAGAGCGAGTTCTTGCGGCACCACGCGAGCGCGTCGCGCAGCCGCGTCGTGACCCACGACTGCTCGCCGAACCGCTCCGCGAACCAGGTCTCGACGCCCACGCTACTTCTTCCTCTCGGCGATCCACGGCGGCCCGCTCGCGGCGCCGGGCGGGGCCGCCGCCCCGGCAGCGCCGAGGATCTGCTTGATCTCCGGGCGGCACGTGCCGCAGCCCCCGCCGGCCGAGAGCCGATCCGTCACCTGCGAGACCGACGTGAGTCCGTGCGTGCGGACCGCCTCCCGGATCTGGCAAGCCGAGACGCCGAAGCAGTAGCAGACGAGAGGGTCCCCGTCCACATCGGCCACGGGGGCGGGCGGCTCGCCGCGATAGTGGCGCCCGGCCGCGCGGAGCGCGGCGACCCCGAGTCCGACCGCGCCGCCCGGCGCGGCCGCCGCGCCGTCCCCCGCGAGCCCGGCGGCCGCGGCCGCCGCCTCGGCGGTGAGCGCCTCGACCTCCGAGAGCTTCCGTCCCTCGAGGGAACGCACCAG
>JAKEIC010000126.1 GCA_022614695.1 Planctomycetales bacterium
CGCGGCGATCCTGCCGACCCGGCCCCAGCCGGCGGCCCCGGCGGCGGACGCGCCCGGGCCGGCCGACCGCTCGAGCGGGGAGAAGCTCGCGGAGCGGGCGCGAGCCGAGCGAGGTCAGGATCCGGTCGGCGCCGCGCGCCTCTTCGGAGAGGCGCTCGTGGCCGAGCCGCGCCGGAACGACTGGCGAATCGAGCGCGGCCTGCTCCTCTGGTCCCTGGGGCGGTGGGAAGAGGCGCGCGAGGAATGGGCGCGAGTCCCCGAGGGGAGCCCCGAGGCCGTATCCGCGCGGCTCTACCGCGCTCTCGAGGCGATGTTCCGTCTCGAGGGGGAGAGTCTCCGGGGCGAGCTGGCGATACCGGACCTGCGCGCGCTCCTCCCCTCCCCCGGGCGCGAGGGGCGGCTGGCGGCCGCGGCCCTCGCGGTGCTCCAGGGCGACGGGGCGCGCGCCCAGGAGCTGCTGCGCGGGGAGCGGAGCTGGGAGGCCTCGCTCCTGCGGGCGCGGGCGGCGAGGGCGGGCACCTCCCGGGATCCCGGCGCCGTCGTACGCGAACTGACGGCGGCGCTCCAGGACGGGGTGCCGTTCGCCTGGGTCTACTTCAGCCGCGGCAACGCGAAGACCGACCTCGGGGACGACGCCGGAGCGATCGAGGACTTCACCGAGGCCCTCCGGCTCCGCCCCGACTACGCCTCGGCGCTGTTCAACCGGGGCACCGCGCGCAGCCGCCTCGACCGGGACCGGGAGGCCGTCGAGGACCTCACGGCGGCGCTGCGTCTCAGGCCGGAGGATCCGGACGCCTACGCCGCGCGCGGGCGCTGCCACGAGGCCCTCGGGAACGCCGCCGGAGCCCTCGAGGACTACGACGCCGCGATCCGCCTCCGCCCGGGCGACGCGGCGGCCCGGAACGCGCGGGGCAACCTCCGGTTCCGGCGCGGCGACAATGCGGCCGCCCTTGCCGACTACGATGTCGCGCTGCAGCAGACGCCCGCGGATCCCCTCGTCCTCAACAACCGGGCCGCGGCGCGCAAGGCCCTGGGCGATCTGCAGCGGGCGCTCGAGGACTACGACGCGGCGCTTCGGGCGCGGCCCGATTTCGTGGACGCGTTGAACGGCCGCGGCGCGACCCGCGCCGAGACGGGCGACCTCGGGGGCGCGCTCGCGGACTTGGACGCCGCGGTGCGGATCCGGGGGGACGACCCCGAGCTCCGCTTCCACCGCGGGGTCATCCTCTACCTGCGCGAGGATCTGAGCGGCGCCGTGGAGGAGTTCCGCAGGGCCGTGCGCCTGAAACCGAGCTACCGCGACGGCTACCGGGCCCTCGGCCTCGCCCTCCGCGACCTCGAGGACTGGCCCGCGGCGGCGGACGCGCTCGAGAGGTGCGCCGCGCTCGACCCGCAGCACGAAGAGGCGGCCGAGATCACGCGCCTCGCCGCGGAGAGCCGGGCGCAGACCGGGGCGGCCGGCCCGGGGCGTCGCTGACGTCCGGGACCGGACGCGCCGGGGACGTCCCTCGTCCCCCCGTGTCCATGCCGCGCATGGGCGGCCGGGGAATGACCACGGGCGCGTTGACCGAGGCCGGGGCGGAGACCCTCGCCATCGTGCTTCGGAGCGGCGCGCTCCCGGTGCCTCTCGGTCGGACGGTGAACGGCGTGCCCGTGCCGGGGGAGCCGGAGTCCGAGACCTACGTGGGCCTGACGTCGCGGTAGAGAGCGTCAGGGCCCCTCCCTAGAATCCCCTCGGAGGTGCCGCATGGGGTGGATGCTCCGGTACATGGCCCGGGACTTCGTTCGACCGTACGCGGCGGGCCAGACGTCCGCGGAGGCGGAGGAGCGGGCGCTTCGGATCCAGCAGCTCCGCAAGCAGTTCTACCGGGCGGGGGGCGGGAAGGCCTCCAAGGACAGGGCGCAGGACGAGCAAATCGCGGCGCTCCAGAAGGAGGTGGACCAGGTGAAGCTCGCCCTCGCCTCGGTGATGGAGCTGCTCCTGGCCAGCGGGGCGCTCGACCCGGCCGAGCTGCGGAAGCTCCTCGAGGTCGCCGAGTCGGACGAGCCAGACACGGGCGCGTGACGCGCTCCGCGAGGCGCCGGCCGGCCCGTGGGACGGCACCTGCGGCCGGGGGGAATCCCCACCATCGCTCCGGGGGTATACTCCACCGGTCGGGGATTGTCTGGCGCCACGCGCAGGGAGGGCGCCCATGAGGACGAAGGCTCTCGTTCTTCTCTGGGCCGCGGGGACGGCGCTCGCGCCGCACGCCTCGGCCGAGCCCCAGCAGAAGTCCAAGCAGGACCCGACCCTCACGAAGCCCGAGTTGGCGGCGTTCGCCATGGTCGAGAAGGAGATGCTCCGGCTCTCGGCGGCGGCCATGGCCGCCAAGGACGCGCCTGCGGCCGAAAGGTCCCTGCGGCTCGGGCTCGACGTGTTGCCGGGCTCGACGAAGCTCAAGACCGAGCTCGAGCGGATTCACAAGCTCGCCGCGGCCGGGAAGGCGTTCCCTCCCGGTCCCCCCACGGCCGCCGCGCGCGAGAAGCTCGCCTCGATCGCCGCCGAGGCCCGCGCCGCCTGCGGGAAGGCCCTCGCCGAGGCCGCCCTGCTCGTCAAGTCGGACTTCCCCGAGCGCTTCGAGCGCACCGTCGGGATCGTGAAGACCTCGTTCCCGACCGAGGAGGCGCTCGCGAAGCTCGATCCGGCCTACTTCCCGCTCTACTACACCTGGTTCAGCAAGGAGGGTGTCGCGCGGCTCGATGCGGGAGGCGAGCTCCTCGACGGCAAGTGGCTCGACGCCGACGCGGTCGCCGAGAAGGACCGCCTCCACTCCGAGTGGGCGAACCCGTGGGTGATCTCCGACGAGGCCCACGAGGTGAGCACGACGCTTCCGCTCCGGACCGCCAAGCAATTCCTGCACTACATCGGCCATTTCCGGCGCTACGTCCTCTCGCGGTTCGGTCCGTTCATGGACCTCCGCCACCCCGGGGGGAAACTCCCGGTATCCCTGGCGCTGTCCCGGGAGGAGCTGGGCGAGAGGCTGCGGAAGCTGGGCACGGGTCTCGGGGCGTCGGCACTGAGCGGGTGCGCCACGTACTTCTGCGGCCCGGACAACCGCGAGCCCCTGTACGTCTGCTTCGACCTCCTGATCGGGGAGGCGGACGTCCGGGTCCCGGCGTTCGACTATCTCCGAGTGCACGTCACGCGGGAGCTCGCGTACCAGATTCTCTACGAGTACAGCAAGCACTCGGGGAACAAGACGCGGCAGGTCGAGGCCCAGTTCTGGGCCGTCCATGCGATCGGTCGCTACCTGAGTTTCCACGCCTTCGACGGACTCGCCTGGCGTCTCACGCGGCCGCAGCAGCTCCCACTCCCGCCGGGCCTGGGGGCCCTCGAGTCCCCCTTCGCCTGGTGCAAGGCGCATCGCGCCGATCTCCCCCCGCTGAAGGACTACGTCGCGCTCCCGAGGAACCAGCTCGAGCTGGCGGTCTCGATCCCCGTCAAGATCGCGCCGGTGTTCGGGTGGTTCCTGATCGAGGGCGAGGGAGGGAAGTACGCGACGAAGTTCTTCGCGCTCGCCCAGGAGGTCTTCCGGATCCAAGACACTCCAAAGCTCTTCGACCAGTGCTTCGCCGGGGTGGACGCGGCGGGGATCCAGAAGGAGTGGGAGCGATTCGTCGAGTCGTATACGCTGGATTGAGGCGCCCATGGGGATGAAGGCCGTCGTTCTGCTGGGAGTCGTGGGGATCGCGCTCTCGCCTCACGCCTCCGCCGTCCCCCAGCAGCGGAGCAAGGGAGCCCCGGATCTGACGAAGCCCGAGGCCGTCGCATTCGCGACGGTCGAGAAGGAGATGCTCCGCCTCGCCGCCGCCGCGGTCGCCGCGAAGGACGCGGCCGGGGCCGAGCGGGCGCTCCGACTCGGGCTCGACGTGTGGCCGGGCTCGACGAAGCTCAAGGCCGAACTCGAGCGCGTCCACAAGCTGGCCGCGGCCGGCAAGGCGTTCCCTCCCGGGCCTCCCACGGCCGCCGCGCGCGAGAAGCTCGTCTCGACCGCCGCCGCCGCCCCCGACGCCTGCTCGAAGGCGCTCGGCGAGGCCGCCCTCCTCCTCCGGCCCGACTTCCCCGAGCGCTCCGAGCGGCTCGTCGGGATCGTGAAGACCTCGTTCCCGACCGAGGAGGCCCTCGCCAAGCTCGAGCCGGCCTACTTCGCGCCGTACTTCACTTGGTTCAGCAAGGGGGCCGCCGCGCGCCTGGAGGCCGGCGACGAGCTGCTCGACGGGAAGTGGATCCCCGCCGACCGCGTGGCCGACCTCGACAGTTCCCACTCGACGTGGGAGAACCCGTGGGTGCTCGCCGACGAGACGCACGAGGTGAACACGACCCTCCCGCTCCGCACCGCGAAGCAGATCCTCCACTACATCGGCCAGTTCCGGCGCCACTTCTTCTCGCGGTACGGCCACCATTGGGACCTCCGGCATCCGGGGGGGAAGCTCCCCGTCTACGTCACCCAGACCCGCGAGGAGTTGGGGGAGCGGCTCCGCAAGACGGGCATGGGGGTGCAACAGGGCGAGCTCGGCTACGCGACCTACTTCCTCAGCCCGTCCCCGCGAATGCCGATCTTCGCCTGCTTCGAGATCCCGATCGGGAACAGCGACATCGTCCGGGTCCCCACGTTCGACTTCATCCAGATCAAGTTCACCCGGGAACTCACGTACCAGCTCCTCTTCGAGTACAGCAAGCATGGGGCCAACAAGTCGCGAGCTCACCTCGAGCACCAGTGCTGGAGCACGCAGGCAATCGCCCGCTACCTGGGGTTCCACAAGTACGACGGCCTCGAGTGGCGGCTCACGAGGCCGCAGGAGCTCCCCCTTCCCCCCGGCCAGGGGGCCCTCGATACGCCCTTCATGTGGTGCAAGCAGAACCGCTCGAAGATCCCCCCCCTCAAGTGGTACCTGGCGCTCGACAGGAAGGGCTTCGAGTTCCCGAGCAGCGACGATATCGCGACTCTCCTCGGTTGGTTCCTGATCGAGGGAGAGGGGGGGAAGTACGCGCCGAGGTTCTACGCCCTACTGCAGGACGTCATCCGCATCGAGGATACGCCCAAGCTCTTCGAGGAGCGCTTCGCCGGCGTGGACAAGGCGGAGCTCCAGAAGGAGTGGGAGCGGTTCCTCGAGACGTACACGCTGGATTGAGGAGCTAGCCGGAAGGGGCACCGACGGCGCCGCGGATCCTGCCGCGGCCACGCCGGTCCGTCAGAGAAGGCGGATACTGCCCGAGGGGTCTTGCCTCCCGCTACTCCCACCCGTACTCCCGCTGGATCGCGGCGGCGAGCTCGCCGATCAGGCGGCCGCCCTGGTCGCCGTTCGTCATGAGGGCGAGGCCACGGCCGAGGGCGGGGGCGAAGCCGAAGTGGCACTTGAAGCCGACGTTCGAGCCGCCGTGGTGGAAGAGGAGCACCTGCTCGTGGCCCGCCGCGCGCTCGGCGGCCGTAGCGGGGCGGCGCGAGAGCTGGAGGCCGAGCCCGAAGCCCTGGCCCTTCTCCTTCTCCTCGGCGGACTGGAAGCCGAGGACGTCCCGAGCGAGGGCGGCCGGGAGGAGCGCGCCCTCTTCGCCCCGGAAGGCCGCGGCGAGCGCGAGCGCGAGGCGCATCAGGTCCGTGGGCGTCGTCCAGAGCCCCGCCGCCGCCTGCTCGGGGTGGACCCGCCACCCGCCCGGGACCGGTTTCCCGTCGGCCTGGTGCCCGCGGGCCGCCTCGGCGTGTCGGCCCTCGGGCAGCGGCTGCTCGAATGTCGAGCGCGTCATGCCGGCCGGCCCGAGGACGAGGCTCCGGAGCGCCTCGGGGAAGGGCGCCTCCGCGGCCTCGGAGACGAGCCTCTGGACGAGGCAGTAGCCGCCGCCCGAGTACTGGGTCCGCGAGTCGGGGGCGGCGTCGCTCACGATGGCGGCCGTGTTCGCCGGCTTCTCGCCGCGCACGATCTGCTCGAGCGAGGGGATCGCCTCCCCGACCGCGTAGCCGGGGAACCCGTGGACCGTCAGGCCGGCGCGATGGCAGAGGAGGCGCCGGAGCGTCACGGGCTTCCCGGCCGTGTGCTCGCTCGCCGGCGGCGCGAGCGGGCCGAGTCGGGGGTTCACGTCCTCGTCGAGGGCGAGCTTCCCCGCGGCCACGAGCCGCAGCGCCCCGAGCGCGGCCACCGGCTTGCTGCACGAGGCCGCCTGGAAGAGCGTCTCCGGCTGGACGGGCTCCCCGCCCGGCGCGACGACGCCGAAGCCGCGAGCCCAGGCGATCCGACCCCCGTCCACGACGCACACGCTCACGCCGGGGACCCGGAGGACCTCCAGGCGCTCGGCGAGCGTCGCCGGCTTCGAGTCGCGCCCCGGCCTGAGGTCGGCCGCCGCCCGCGCGATCCGCGCCTCGGGCCCGAGGTCCCGCTCCTGCGCCCCCACCGGAGGCGCGACCAG
>JAKEIC010000127.1 GCA_022614695.1 Planctomycetales bacterium
CCGCCCCCCCCGCGCCTCCGGCCGGAGGGACCCGGGGGGCCCGAGGAGCTCCTCGCCTCGCTCGGGGACGCGCTGCGGGACTACGGGCCGGGGGACCGGGCCGCGGTCGTCTCGGCGATCGGGGCGGCGGCGCGGGCGGCGGGGCCGCCCCTCGGCGCGGCCCTGCTCGCGGGCGCCGCCGCGCTCGCGCTGCTGGCGGCGCGCCGGGCGCGCTCCGGCCCGGGAGTCTGGGGGACGGGCACCGCGACCGGGCGCGGCGCGCCCGCTCCGCGGCCGGTCCCGTTCTACCGCTCGCTCCTGCAGGCGCTCACCCGCTCGGGCTTCCGCCGCGCCGCCGGCGCGACCCCGCGCGAGTTCGCCGCCGAGGTGGTCGCGGCCGGCGGCCCGCCTTTCCGCGGGGTCGAGGCGGTGACCGCCCTCTTCGAGCGCGTGCGCTACGGCGGCGCCGCGCTCACGCGCGACGAGGAGGCCGAGGCGCGGCGGGTGATCCGGGAGCTGCCGAGGCGCGCGGACGGCGGCGGGCCCTGATCAGGGCTCGACCAGCGTCGCCACGCTCACCGCGTCGTAGCCGATGTGGGGGCTCTCGGAGACCCGCGTGTAGGCGCCGGCCACCTCGCCGCCAACGAGGTAGACGCCCACGCACGCCGTGACGTCCCGACCCTCGTGCCTCGTCGGGAGCGCGCGGAAGCGCTCCTGCACCGCCCAGAGCCCGGGCTCGCGCGCCGCCTCGGAGAGCCAGGCGTCCCACTCGGGCTCCGTCGCGAGGTCCCCGAGGAGGACGTCCTCGCCCATCCGGCCCCAGACGCGCTTCAAGACCAGCCCCTCGCGGTCCTGGCGGTAGCGGTCGGCGCGCGCCGGGTCGAACGCCTCGGTCGCCGGGACGTGCGCCGCGACGAGGGCGCGCTCGGCGGCCGAGAGCCGATCCGGGTTCCCCTGCCACAGGGCGAAGACGCGCTTGCTCTGGGCCGCCACCTCCGAGAAGTCGTTCACGACCCTCACCGCCCCGGCCGCGAGCGCTTTGAGGAGAGGCGCCCGGCCGGGAACCTCGGCGAGCCAGTCGGTCGGGTAGAAGCGGTAGACCACGTCCACGGGCTCGCCGAGGAGCGCGAGCCGCCGCCCGTCCCACTCGAGGTTGTCGGGGTCCCCCCGCACGCCGTGGATCCCGCGTCGCTGGAGGGCCTCCTCGACGAGCGCGGCGACCTGGAGGTCCTCTGCGTACACCGTGGCGAGGAGGAGCCCGACCGTCGGGCGGGCGTGGTAGGCGGCGAGGTTCGAGACGACCGCGTCGAGGAGCCGCGTCGGGTTCGCGAGGGCCGGGCGCGCGTCGCCCACCTCCCGGGAGAGCCCCTCGGCTTCGTTGTGGCCCCCGGGGCAGTCGGTGTTGAGCTCCGAGACCACCCAGCCCGAGGCGGTCCGGAAGAAGTCGGCCCGCGTGATCCCGGGGAGGGTCCAGCGCCGGAGGGCCGGCCCCGCGCGGAACGCCTCCGCGACCGCGCCCGTGATCCCGAGGAACCCGGCCGCCGCCGGGTCCTCCCGGGCCCACCGGCCGGTCTTCTCGCCGAGCGCCGCGAGGGAGCGGGCGAGGCGGCCGAGCTCCTCCCAGTCGGCGCGGGGGAGGACGAGCGGCTCGGGCGAGACGCTCGGGCGGCCGTCCACGAAGGGGTCCCACTTCGACCACCGGCTCCCGAGGGCGTCGAGCAGCGCGTCGGTTCTCATGGTTACCCGAAGAAGCCCCGCGAGGGGCGGCCGACACGGTGGGCGTGGGTCCCGCCCGTGGAGCCGCCCCCGCGCGAGAGCGGCACGGGCGCGGCGACGACGGCCCGGACCGCGGGCCGCCAGTCGGCGAGAGCCACGCTCCCGTCGGTCGCGACGGTGCCCCACCGGAACGCGACCCCCGAGGCCGCGAGCGAGAGGAACCACTCGTTCAAGTCGTCCGACTCGCTCCCCGGCGGCCCGGGGGCGACGTAGACGGCCGCGCGGATCCCGCGGGCCGCGAGCTCCCCGGGGCCCGGGAGGTCCGAGGAGACGAGTCCGTATCGGTTGTCGTAGGTCCGCGACGACGCCGACGCGGCGCGAAGCATCCGCTCGCGCTCGAGGAGGAGCGCGGGGGGGGCGTCGGCCGGGAGCCTCCGGCGCGCCTCCTCGACCTCGCCGGCGAAGGTGAGCAGCGCGGCGAGGGTCCTCTCGCACTTCACGAGCCCGAGCTGGTGGGGCCAGTTGTTGAAGGTGAGCACCGGGCGCGCCCGGCCCGCGGCCGCGAGCGCCGCCCCCAGGGCCACGCTCGAGGGGCCCGGGAGATCCACCACGAGCGCGGCCCGGTCGGGCCACCGGGCTGCGGCCCCGCGAGCGGCCCGCTCGATCTCACGGGCGGGGTCGGGGAGCGGACGGGCCGCGTCGCCGACCCGCGCGAGCGACGCGATCAGGGTCCGCTTCTGCCAGGGGCCCCACGGGTCGGAGGCGGCGACGCCCCAGGCGGCCGCGCACGCGTCGGGGCCGACGTAGGCGACCCAGCCGTGGCCCCCGCGGCTGTCGGCGGAGGCGGCGCGGTCGAACTCGAGCGCCGAGGGCTCGAGGCCGGGGTTCGCCGACCGGTAGGCGGCGTAGCCGACGCCCCCGATCAGCAGAGTCCCTCCCGCGACGACGCCCGCCATGGTCGCCGCCACCCGCTCGACCGACGGGCCCCGGAGCCGGAGGCCGCCCTTGGCGGCCCAGTCGAGCCGCTTCCAGAGGAGGGGGAGCCGGAAGGCCGCCCGGAGCGCGCCGTGGGGGACGGTCTCCGGCCGGGAGGCTTCGGAGAGGTCGAGGCCGCGCGTCACCTCGAGGGTCAGCCGCTCGAAGGCCCAGTAGTCGGTGATCTCGTCGGGGAGCGCGGCCCACGGCAGCTCCCCCGCCGCCGCGATCATCTTCCCCGAGCCGGACTCCACGAACGCCCCCGCCCCCCCGAGGCTCGAGCCCGCCAGCGTCGCGAGCCGGTCCGTCTTCGACGAGACGAGCCGGTCGTGGTCCTCGGTCCACGGGACGGGGCGGTGCCAGCGGAACCGGTGGCGGTCGTAGCCGAGGTAGCGGAGCTCGCCGCCGGGAGAGCCGAGCGTGAGGGTGTCCCAGAAGTACCCGGCCTCGATGAGCCTCCAGGCCCCGAGCAGAGTCCACTCCCCGTCCGGGAAGCGCGCGCTCGCTCCGATCGGGAGGGGGAGCGGCGGCTCGAACGGGCCCGTCTTCCCGCGCGAGACCAGAGTCCCCTCCGCCGCCTGCGCGATCGTCCGGCACTCGGCGCAGACGACCGCCTCCGAGGTCGGGTGGACGATCTCGAGGAGGGTCCGGCAGGAGGGGCAGGCGTGCCGCATCACCCCGCGACGGCCGCGCAGATGATGGCGCCCGTCGCCAGGACCGCCGCGCCGACCACGATCGCGACCGCGACGTTCTTCTCCTCGAAGACCTGCTTCTCGAGGTCGTGCTTCGTGAGCGCGTCGAGCACGGCGAAGCTCGCGGCGAGGAGGACGAGCCCGAGGGCCCAGAAGAGGACCACCGACGCGAGGGAGTGGAGCGGGCCCGGGGGGAGGAGGCTCGCGCCGGCCGTCCCGGCGGCGAGCGCGGCGAGGAGGACGACGATCGCGGCGGCGCGGCTCATGCGGTCGGGGCGGAGGGAGGCGGCGCCTTTCTCTGCCTCGCCTCGGTGACCCGCTGCTTCTCCTCGTCGGCCGCGCGCTTCTGGAGGGCGACGTTCATGTCCACCTCCTTCGTCCGCACGCGGGCGAGGATCTCGTCCTCGTCCACCTCGATCACCTCGACGGGCCCGCCGCAGTTCCCGCACCGGATCTGCTCGACCGCGTACTCCCCCTCGGTGAGCTCCAGGTTCTCGATGTTCACCACGAGGGTCTGGTGCGGCGTGAACGTGCAGGGGAAGGAGAACTCGCGGGTGACCTGGAAGAACCCCTTGTCGCAGAAGCCGGCCACCTCGGTGAGGTATTCGTTGGGCACCCACGCGCGCGACTTCTTGCAGCGGAGCTTCTTGAGCTTCACGCGGGTCTCCTCGGAGGGAGTCTCACCGATTGCGCTGGGCCCCGCAAGCACGCGTCACCTCTTCGGCTCCGCCGCCACCCGGAAGCCCAGGAAGAGGTACACGAGCGACTTGCCGGGGGCGCTCCGGTAGGCGCAGCGGAACATCCGGGGGGACGTGCGGCTCCGTCCCCCGCCCCGCGCCCCGCGGGTCCCGCCCGGGCGTTCGTCGGCGCACCACTCGAGAACGCCCCCCGCGAGGTCCCGGACGCCGAACGGGCTCGTGTCGTCCTCGGCCGTCCCAACCGCCGTCGGAGCGAGCGGCCCCTGCCGGGCCGGGTCCCAGTCGGGCACGACGTAGCTCCAGCGGAACCCGTTCCCCCAGGGGTACGCCCTCCCGTCCGCCCCGCGAGCCGCCCGCTCCCACTCGTCCTCCTCCGGAAGACGGACGCGGCGGCCCTCGACCCCGGTCCGCCAGGCCGCGTAGGCCGTCGCGTCGTCCCAGGAGACGCCGAAGATCGGCCAGTCGTCGGGCCACCGCTGCCGCTCGACCAGCCCGTCGGGCCCGGTCGTCCAGTAGTGCGCCGAGTTGGGCGACTCCCGCGGGCAGCGGGCCTGGACGGCCTCGGACGACTCGCCGCGCTCGAGGAGCGCCGCGAGGAAGGCGCGGTACTCCGCCACGGTCACCTCGTGGCGGGCGAGGAGGAACCCGCGGACGTGCCGGCGCCGGCGCGGCGTCGGGTCCGGCACGCTCCGGTCCCCCCCGAGGACCGCCTCCCCCGGCGGGACGTAGACGTATCCCTCCCCGATCCGCGCCTCCGGGAGGAGCGGGACCGGCTCGGGGACCACCTCGATCTCGCACCGCTCGATCAGGACCGGGTACGGAACGTCGGGGAAGCCCGGCTTCCGGAGGACGAGCAGGGCGGGGCCCATGGGCATGGGGGCGTTCCGGAGCGGCGTCGTCCCGAGGCGCCGGGGCTCACCGGGGAGGAGGCGCCCCGCCTCGTCCCGGAGCGGATGGAAGAGCACCTCCGCCCCGCTCGGGTCGGTGTCGAGCGTGAGGGCGCCCGTGCCCTCGATGTCGCGCGCGTACCGCGGGGTCCCGTACGCGCGCAGGTCCTCGAGGAACCGGGCCGCCGCGGCCGCGTCCCCCGCCTCTTCGGCCTCGCGGAGCCGCTCGCGCGCGAGGTCGGCGAGCCCGTCGGTCGCGAGCGAGGACTCCTCGCACCCCGGCACGTCCGCCACGGCGTTCCGCGCCGCCAGCAGGAACCCCCAGGCCCGGGCGTAGGCCGCCTCGCGCTCGCGGCCCGCCGTCTCGCGCTCCCCCTCGTTCTCCCCGGGGCTCTCCCC
>JAKEIC010000128.1 GCA_022614695.1 Planctomycetales bacterium
GACCTGGAGCCCGCACGGGACGACCTCCGGATCGAGCGGGGCCTCCTCCTCTGGGCGATCGGAGTGAACGCGGGAGCCCGTGAGGAATGGGCCCGCGTCGGGTCCGGGATGTCCGAAGGCCCGCGGGCGCGGCTCTTCCTGGGTCTCGAGGCGTTCTTCAGGCTGGCCGGGGTCGAGGCGCGGCCGCACCTCCAGTCCCTCCGGGAGGCGCCCGGCCGCATCGGGAGCCTCGCTCGCGGGGCGATCCTGGCCATGGACCGCGACTGGCCACGGGCCCGGGAGGCCCTTCGGGGCGCGGAGGGTTGGGAGGCGCACCTCCTACGGGCCTACGTCGAGAGCGGGGACCCCGCGGGCGACCGCGCGGCGGAGGTCCGCGAGTACGGGTCCGCTCTGAACTCCGGGTATCCCCTCGCGTGGGCCTGGTACAACCGCGCCGGCGCGAAGTCGCACCTCGGAGACCACCCGGGGGCTGTGGCGGACCTGGACCGCGCCCTCGAGCTCGACCCACGGCAAGCGGAGACCTGGAGCAACCGTGGCGCCGCGAAGTCGGACTTCGGGGACCGCGCGGGGGCGATCGGGGACTTCGACCGCGCAATCGAGCTGGACCCACGGCTCGCGCAGGCCTGGATCGGCCGCGGCGCGGCAAGGTATGGCCTCGGGGACCTCGCGGGGGCGGTGCGGGACTTCGACCGCGCACTCGGGCTGGACCCGGGGAACGCGAAGGGATGGAGCAACCGCGGCGCCGCGAAGCAGGGCCTCGGGGACCCCGCGGGGGCGCTGGCGGATCTGGATCGCGCCATCGAACTGGACCCGCGGGATGCGGAGGCATGGAGCAACCGCAGCTTGGCGAAGCAGGCCCTCAAGGACTACTCCGGTGCGCTGGTGGACTGCGACCGCGCCCTCGCGCTGGACCCGCGGGACGCGCAGACTTGGTTCAACCGCGGCACCGCGAGCCAGGCCCTCGGGAACCTCTCGGGGGCGTCGGCGGACTACGACCGTGCCGTCGAGCTGGAGCCGCTCTACGCGAAGGCCTGGAACAACCGCGGCGTCTCGAAGCGGGACCTCGGGGACCTCGCGGGGGCGGTGGCGGACTTCCAGCGGGCCCTCGACGTCGCCCCGCCCGGTTGGCCGCACCGCGCGCAGGTCGAAGCGAACCTCGCCGCGGCCCGCGCGCGGCTTGCCCCGAAGTGATGCCGGGGCGCGCCCTCTGCCGCGAGGGCGTCTACGGCGTGAACCGGCGCACCCGCCGGTTCCCCGCGTCGGCGAGGAAGAGGTTCGCTGGCGTGGACGAGTCGAGGAAGAAGTGCGTGGGGCCGTTCAGATGGGCGTTCACCGGCGGGATCCCGTCCCCGTTGAAGCCGGCGGACCCGGTGCCGCCGACCGTCGAGACGAGCCCGGTCCCCTGGTCCACGCGGCGCACCCGCTCGTTGCCCGAATCGAGCACGAGGAGGTGTCCTCCCGTCAGCATCCGGAGCGCCGCCCGGGGTGAGGTGAGCCGCGTCGAGGGGCCCGCCTGATTGTCGCCGTTGAACCCCGAGAGGGGACCGGTCGCCGGCGGGATCCCGACGATCGTCGCGACGTCCCCCGCATTCACGGTGACGCCGCAGACGGTTGTGCTCCCGGCCGAGAGGTTCACGTACCGGACCGCGTGATTCCCCGTGTCGGCGACGACCAGGTTCCCGGCCGCGTCCACGGAGACGCCGTCCGGGGACGTCACCCGGGCCGTCGTCGCCGCCGCGCCGTCGGTGAAGCCTCCCCCGGCGCTCCCGACGACGGTGGAGAGGAGTCCCGTCGCCGCGGCGACCCGCCGGATCCGCGACGCACCGGCATGGGCGACGAGGAGATCGCCGCCCGCGTCGAGCGCGATCCCGGGCGAGTTCGTGAGGTCCGCCGCCGTGGCCGCGCCCCCGTCGCCGCCTCCCCCCCCGCCGGCCACCGTGGCGATGTCGCCGGGCGCGACCGAGACGTTGAGGAGGGTCTGCGTGGTGGCCTGGCGGTTCACGACGCGGACCCGGTTGTTCCCCCAGTCGGCGACGTAGAGGTTTCCGCTTCCGTCGAGGGCGAGTTCACGCGGGGACGCGAGCCGTGCCTGGGCGGCGGGCCCCCCGTCCCCCGCGAGGCCCTGGGTCCCCGTCCCCGCGAACGCCGTGACGGCTCCCGTCGCGAGGTCGGCCTGCCAGACCCGGTGGGCGTCGGCGTCGGCGACGAAGAGGAGGTTCCCCGAGCGGACGACCCCGGCGGGCCGAAGCAGCGGCGCCACGGCGGCCACCGTCCCGGCGACGGTCTGTATCGCGCCACCGGCGATGGAGACGCCCGCCACGGAGATCCCGGTCGTGCCCGCGTTCACGACCCGGATGCGCCCGAGGCCCGTGTCGGCGACGCCCCAGTGCCCGCCGGCGAGCGCGACGAGGCCCTCCGGCTGCGAGAGGCGCGCCGACGTTGCCGCGCCGCCGTCGCCGTCATTCGGGCCTGGGGAGGCCCCTCCCCCGGCCACGGTCCCGATCTGGTTCGAGCCGATCGTCACGCCCGCGACCACGATCGAGGAGGACTGCGTGTTCACGATCCTGACCCGGTCGTTGCCGGTGTCGGCGACGGCGAGGTTCCCATTCCCGTCGAGCGCGAGGCCCCGCGGGTCCGAGAGGAGCGCGGAGGTCGCCGCCCCGCCGTCCCCGGAGAGTCCGGCCGTCCCGTTCGTCCCCGCCACGGTGGCGATGTTCCCTCCCGCGATCGTCACGCCGGCCACGGTCGTGGATGTCGTGCCCGGGTTCACGGCGCGGACGGCGTGGTTACCCGAGTCGGCCGCGAGGACCGCCCCGCCCGCCGTCACCGCGAGCGACCACGGCGTGTCGAGCGAGGCGGAAGTCGCCGCCCCGCCGTCGCCTCCGCTCCCCGCGGAGCCGGGCTGGCCGGCGAAAGCCCGCATCGTGTTCGGTTGGACGGTCACGCCGGCCACGGTGATCGCCGTGGACTGGTTGTTCACGACTCGCACCACCTGGCTCCCGGTGTCGGCGACGAGGAGGTTCCCGTTCCCGTCGAAGGCCACTCCCCTCGGGGCGGCGAGCTGCGCCTGCGTGGCGAGGCCCCCGTCCCCGGATGTCCCCGGGACGCCGGTGCCCGCCAGCGTCGTGATGAAGCCCGTCGTCCGGTCCACGCGCCGGATCCGGTGGTTGAGGGAGTCGGCCAGGACGAGGTGCCCGCCCGGGTCGAGCGCGAGCCCCGACGGGAAGTTGAGCTCCGCCGCCGTCGCGATCTGGTTGTCGCCGTTCCATCCGGCGATGCCCGTCCCCGCGACGACGGCGAGCTGGTTGGACGGGATCGTCACCCCCGCGACCGTGATCGCCGAGGCTTGGGTGTTCAAGACGCGGACACGGTGGTTGAACGTGTCGGCTACGTAGAGGTTCCCCGACGCGTCGCGCGCCACCGCCCCCGGGAAGTTCAGCAGCCCGGTGCCGGCTCCGACGACCGTCGCGATGAGCCGGTTCAGGAGGGGGAAGCCCGAGACGGTGGTCTCGCCGGGAGTGCCCGGGCGCGGCGGGGGCCCGGGGTCGGAGGGCGCGATCCGGATCCGGGCGAGACCGTTCGCGCCGCCCGCGTCCGCGAACGAGCTCCAGACGAACGTGTGCGGGGTGCCGGAGGGCGACGCCGGGAGGCCCGCGGTGCCCTCGCTCGGAGGACCGGGGGCCTCGGTGCACGCGGTGAAGACCGACCAGGTGACTCCCCCGTCCGTCGAGAAGGAATAGGAGACGGAGATGTCGGCAGGGTTCCCCTCGGCGTCTATGAGCAGGTAGGAGATGGGGACCGCGTTCGCCTGGTTCCCCGTGGGCGTGGAGACGTTCGCGCTCGGCACCGCGTTCGACGGCGGGGGCGCCGGGGCGGGGGCGTCGCCGCCGGACTCGTCGGGCGGCCAGAGCAGGACGCCCACTCCCACGTAGCCGCAGCCGCCCCCGAGGAGCGCGGCGGCCACCGCCAGGGTCGCGGGCCCGTGGCGGCCTCGCCTCATGCGCCCCCCCCCTCGCCCTCTCGGGTGGGGCGGGGAATTTCGAACGCCCCGCCGTCCCCGTGGAGGACCGGCCTCTGGTTCCGCCCCGAGAGGAGGGCGTGGGTCTGGACCCCCTCCTCCGTCTCGAGGAACACCTCCCCGGCCGAGAGACGGCCGTCGCCGTCGCGGTCCTCCGCCCACTCCGCCGCCCGGAGCCACTGGAACGTGAGCAGCCCTCGCCCGCGTTCGGCGGCCTCGCCCGCTCCGTTGCCCGGCTCGGCGGCCGTCACGACGGCCGTGCGGGGCCGTGCGGCAACGGCCCGCAGGGCCGCCTCGACGGCGGCCCGGTCCGGGACCCGCGAAGCGGGGTCCGCCCAGCGCTCGGCCGAGCTGCCCCCGAGGCCCGCGTCGAGGAGTAGGAGGAGGTCCGCCCCGGGGATGGCCCCCACCTCGCGCGCGAGCTGCCGGAGGGGGATCCCGGTCTCTCCCGTCCGCAGCGGGTCCGCGTCGTGCGGGAGCAGCGCCACATCGCCGCTGGCGTCCAGGCCCGCGTAGCCGCTGAACGAGACGATGACACGGTCGCCAGGCCGCGCCCGGGCGACGAGGAATGAGCGGATCCTCTCCAGGACCCGTTCCTTCGTCGCGGCGTCGTCCTCGAGCAGCGCGATCTGCCGCTCCGGGACGCCGGAGCGCCGGAGCCACGAGGCGACGGCCCTCGCGTCGGCTGCCGCGTCCGGGATCGGGTGGAGCGACGGGGAACGGTAGGTCCCGCAGCCGATCGCGAGCCCGAGCGTCTTCCGGGTCGCCGCCGCGAGCTCCCCCGAGGCGGCGGCCCGCAGCCCTGCCGCCGCCCCCTCGGCGAGCGTGAGTTGCAGCTCGCGGACCGTCGCCGGCCGGAGCGCCTCCGCGACACGGCGCCAGTTCCCCTCGTCGAGCGCCGACGGCACCCGGAGAATGGCGAAGAGCACGAGCCCGCGTGCGAAGTCGTCGAAGCTCTCCTGTATCCGGGCCTCGATCCGCCCGGTCCAGACCGGCCGGCCCGAGGCGACCGCGGTGAGACGAGCCTCCGCCTCGATCCGGAGGTCGTAGTCCTCGTCGGGCACGAACCAGGCCGGCCAGATCCAGAGGGCCCACAGGATGAGGTTCGGCAGGTACCACCCGTTCGTCCCGACGTAGCCCGCCTCGAACCGGGTCACCGTGAGGTCGAGGACCAGGTCGTCCCCGTCCTCCCACGCGGCTTCCCGCGCGGCGTCGCCGGCGCCCGGCGTCCCTCCCGTTCCCGGCCCGGCCGGAAGCACCCGCACACCGGCGGCGATCCCGGCCGCTCGGAGGGCCTCGGCCGCGGCGGCCTGGATCTCGACCGGGTCCCACTCGACGGCTCCGGCGTGCTCCCGCGGCGGTTGGGTGCGGGCGTCCGGCGAGGCGACGGCGATGCGGACGGGGAGGGGTGTCCCGGCTGCGCGGAGGGCGACGATCCGCGGCTCCTCGTCGAGCGGGACGAGGGGCGCGGCCCCGCAGCCGGCGGCGACGAGGGCCAGGGCGAGCGCTCCGGGCCGCCTCATCGTCCGCCCCCCTCGGGGTCCCGCGCGAGGCGGAACCCCAGGAGCTTCAGCCGCGCCGCCGCGGGGTCCGCCCGGAACCGGCGTCGCGCCGCACGGCAGTCCTCCTCGGGGGCGAGTGCGAGCGGGCTTCCCCCGCGGACGACGCGGAGGGACGACCCCGGCTCCCAGGGCGATGCCGTCCACTCGACGGCGTTCCCCGCCATGTCTGAGCAGCCGAGGGGGCTCGTGTCGCCCGCCCGGCTCCCGGCCGCCGCGAGCGCCGCGGCGACGCCCGGCTCGAGGCCGACCCGAACGGGGTCCCACGCATCCCCCCAGGCGTAGGTGCGTGCGCGGCCGCTCGCCGGGTCGTGCGCGGCCGCGACCTCCCACTCCTCCTCCGCAGGGAGCCTCGCTCTGGCCCATCGGGCATAGGCCCCGGCCTCATGCCAGGAGAGGCCGACCACGGGCAACTCCTCCGACCCGCGCACCGGGCGTCCTTCCGACCAGCGGGCGGGACCGGGCCTTCCCGTCCGGTCCCGGAACGACGCGCGCGTGGCGAGCCCGGCCGGGTCCCACCAGCGGTCGTCCTCGTAACCGCCTGCCCCGACGAAGCGCGCGAACTCGCCGTTCGTGACCTCGCGGATGGCGATGGCGAACGGGGCGAGCCGCACCCCGCGAGGGGGGTTCCCGGGCTCCGAGGCGGAACCGACCGGGTAGAGGCCGCCCGGGACGTAGACGAAGCCGGGCGGCAGGCTCCGCCGGTGGCGGGCCTCCTGCTCCACGGTCGAGGCCTCCGGGTGGCCGGGCGCGGAGGCGAGCGCCTCGCGCGCCAGCGCCCCGGCCCGGTCGAGGTCCCCGGCGGTCAGGGCCGCGCGCGCCTCCGCGGCACGATCCGAGGCCAGCGTCGCCGCCTCGGCCGCGCGGGCCCGCCCGATCGGACCCTCCAGGTCGGCCCCGGCCCAGATGGCGCGAGCCGCCTCGAGGCGCTCGCCCGCCGCGCGGGCCTCGCCCGCCGCGAGCCGGGCGAGGCCGGCACGCACCAGCTCCTCGTACATCGTGCGGGCGGCGGAGACGCGCCCGAGGAGCGACGCCGCCTCCGCGTCGTCGAGCGCCGCTTCGGCGAGGGAGCGCGCCACCGCCTCCGCGGCGGGGAGGTCCCCCGCCCCGAGGGCCTTCTCGCCGGTCTCCCGGAGGCCCGCGGACGCCCGGCCGAGGAGGTCCAGGGCCCAGGAGTCCGCGGCGTCCCCGGCCCGACGCTGACGGGCCTCGCGCGCGGCCGAAGCCGTCGCAGCCCAGTCGCTCGCCGCGCAGGCCGCCTCTGCGGCCTCCAGGCCTTCGGCCGCGGCAGCGATCGCCCGCGCCTCGGCGTGCCCCTCGGAGTCGAGCGCGCGGCTCGCGTCGCGCGCCCCGCGAGCGTCCCGGCGCCGCAGGGCCTCGCGGGCGGCGAGCAGCGCCTGGGCCCGCTCACGGAGGGCCTCGGCCCGGCCTCGCGCCGGGCCGTCCTCCGCGGCGAGAGCTTCGGCGGCGTCGGCGGCCGCCCCCGCGTTGCCGGAGCGCCAGAATCCCTCCGCGGCCTCGAGTCGCTCGAGGGCGCCGCGGAGGGACCCGAGCCCCGGGTCCTCGGGAGCGATCGCCCCCAGCTCCTCGAGCCGGGAGCGCGCGACCACGTCCTCGCCCGCCCGCAGGTGCGCTTCAGCCTCGCGCCGCAGGCGCTCGGCGGCCGAGCGCCGGCTCTCGCCCTCTCCCACGACCGGAGCGGGCGCCGGGGCCCCGATCTGCCGGGCGAAGGCGCCGCCCCCCGCTCCCAGCCCCAGGAGAAGGCCCACGGCGATCGCCCGCCGGGCGCGACGCCGTCGGATCCGGCGCGCCGTGTAGGCGACCTCTTCCCCGCGCGCGATCGCGTCCAGCGCGGCGACCACCTCCCCGGCGTTCGCGTACCGCTCGCCGGGCGACTTCGCGAGCATCCTCTCGACGAGGTTCGAGACGGACGGCGGAATCTCGGCCCGGAGCCGCCGCGGGTCCGGGGCGTCGGTCTGCAGGTGCATGAGGAGGAGTGCCATGGGACGCTCGTCCTCGAAGGGCATCCGGCCCGTCAGGAGCAGGAAGGCCACCACCCCCAGCGCGTAGACGTCCGAAGCGGGGGTCGCGGGCTCCCCGCGGCACTGCTCGGGCGACATGTACTCGGGGGTGCCGAGGAAGCTGCGTTCCGCCGTCACCTGCCCGGCGGATTCGACCGGCCGCGCGAGCCCGAAGTCGGCGATCTTCAAGACGCCGTCGGGGGTGCGCAGGACGTTCCCTGGCTTCACGTCCCGGTGGACGATGCCGCGGGCGTGGGCTGCGGCGAGACCCTCCGCGATGGAGCGCACGGACCCGAGCGCCTCGGGGACCGGCAAGGGGCCGCGTCCTACGAGGAACGAGGCGAGGCTCCCGCCCTCGACCAGCTCCATCTCGATGAAGTAGAGCCCGTCGGCTTCGCCGACCGCGTGGATCTCCACGATGTTGGGGTGCCGGACCCGCGCCATCGCCTCGGCCTCCCGGAGGAACCGGCGCACCTTGTCCTGGTCCCGGGTGAGGTCGGCGGGGAGGACCTTCAGGGCCGAGGGCCTCTTCAGCAGCTCATGGCGGGCGCGGAACACCGCCCCCATCCCGCCCTCTCCGATGAGGGCCTCGACGACGTAGGGCCCGAGGCGTCGGCCGAGGAGGGTGGAGTAGGTCCGTGGCTCCCCGCCGCGGGGTGGATCCCCCGCGCCGATCGGGGACGCCACGGTCCTCTCGACCCGCGCGCTCGCCAGAGGCTCCGGGATGCGGAGCGGACCGCCGCAGGCCGGGCACGTCGGGGGCTCCGTCCCGTCGTCCTCCCGCGCGTTGAACTGCCGGCCGCATCCGGGGCAGGTGAGGATGACCTTCCTCTGCCGCTCGAGGATCTCCCCGACCTGCGCCGGCGCGAGTATCCCCGCCTCGACGAGCACCTCGCCGAGGCGCGCGCGGGGGGCGCCTGCGGCTTCGCGCTCTCGGATCGTCGCGACCGCGAGCGCGAGAGCCTCCTCGGAGCAGTACCCCATCGCCACGGCGATCCGGCCGAAGAGCCCGCCGGCACCGTCCCGACTGTTCCGGGCCAAGACGGGCGTGGGCGTCTCGGGAATCCCGCTCACTCCCGGGATTGTAGCTCACATGTGGCAGTCGTATGATCGCGCCCCCCCGTGGCAATTCGGCCCGAGCCAGCGCCGTCGGCGACACCCCCCGCGGGGCCCGCGTCTCTCCGCGCCATCGCCGCCGAGACGGCCCGGCTCGGACGTGAGGAATTCTTGCGGGCGCACCCGGGCCCCGCCCTCGTGGCGCTGCCCCCCGGAGGCCCGGGACGGGCGCTGGTGACCGAGGATAGCCATGCGGCCACCGTACGGACGGAGGGCCCGGGTCCCGGAGCCGCAGTCTGGGCCGTCCAGAAGAGAGGCGGCGGGTTCCGGGATCGCGTGAGCCTCGGGCGGACAGCCGGCAACGACATCGCGGTCGAGGACGAGGGCGTCTCCGGGGTCCACGCCTACATCCGACTCACCCCCGACGGCGCCGCGGTGTTCGACGCGGGATCGTCGAACGGGACGATGGTGAACACGGCTCTCGCGCTCCCGGGGATGCCCACCCGCCTGCGGGATGGGGACGTTCTCAGCCTCGGAGGCCGCGTCCGCCTTCTCTACTGCGTGCCGGAGTCCCTCTGGACCCTCGCCCGGAGCTTCGGGTCCTAACCCTCCTTCTTCGCCCAGTCCCCGCCCGCCTTCGCCCAGTCCTCGAGTTGCCAGCGCACCTGCTTCACGCCGGGGACTCCCTTCACGGCCGCCTCGAGGCGCATCAAGAACAGCTCGTCAATCGCGGAGAACGCGTCGGCGGCCTTCGGGTCGTCGGCCGCCTCCCCCCGCGGCTTCGCCCGCTTCACGA
>JAKEIC010000129.1 GCA_022614695.1 Planctomycetales bacterium
GACCAGCAGGGCGCGGCCGAGGCGTTCGCTCGCGCGGCCAGGCCCGGGCGCGCGAACGCGGTCCGCGAGGCCTATGCGGCGCTGGCCGCCTGGGACCGGGGCTTTCCCGCGGCGCTCTCGGGACCTCTCCCGGCTGCCACGCACCTGCGGGCGCGGGTGCTCCTCGAGTCCGAGCGGCGGCTCCGCGAGCGCGAGGCGCCGGCCGCGTGGGCGACGGGCTACCTCGAGGCGCTCCTGCTCGCCGAGACGCCCCCGGGCCCGCCGGAGCCCCCCGACACGGAGGGCGACCCGGAGGGGCGGGCCGTGGCCCTCTTGCGGGCGGGCCGCCCCGCCGAGGCTCTGCCGGTCCTCGACGAGGTCCGCCGGGCGCGTCCGAGCGACTGGGTGCCCGTGCTCCTCTCAGGAGCGGCCCGGCTGCTCTCGGGGGACGCGGGCGGGGCCGCGCGGGAGTTCGATCGCGCGGCCGAGCTGTTCCCCGTGGCCGGGGAGATCCACTTCCATCGGGGGGTGGCGCGGCTGGCCCAGGGCGACGCCGCGGGCGCCCGCGCCGCGCTCCTGCGCCTCGCGGCGTCCGAGAGCGAGGTCCTCCTGAGGCGTCTCGATCGAGCGGCTCGCGTGCTCGGTTAGCTGGAATCGCCGCGCGGGGTGTGCGAGACTGCTCGGGGTAGGCGAACGCGTGAACACCCCGCTCCTGCTCACGGCCAGCCGCATCGTGCTGGCCCCGGTGTTCCTGGTCGTCTTCTTCCTCCCGACGTGGACCGGCCATGCCGAGGATGCCTCGTGGCTCGTCCCCGCCAGGGCCCTCGCGCTCGCGCTGGCGCTCTCGTTTGAGGTGACCGACGTCCTGGACGGGCGACTGGCCCGGCGATGGCGCCAGGTGACGGAGCTCGGGAAGTACCTGGATCCGCTCGCGGACAGCATCTCGCGGTTCACCGTCTTCCTCTGCTTCCTCGCCGCCGGCTACGTCCCCGTCTGGATGGTCGCGCTGATCTTCTACCGCGACACCATCATCGCCGGACTCCGGATTGCGGGGGCCTCGCAGAACGTCATCATCGCCGCCCGCACCTGGGGGAAGGCGAAGGCCGTCCTGCAGGGGATCGTGATCCTCGTCGTCCTCGCGGCCGACCTCGCGGACGCGGCCGGGGCGTGGCCGGGGACGTTCCCCGCCGTGCCCCACCTCGCGACGTGGCTCATGGGGCTGGTCACCGCCGTCACCGTGCTCTCCTCGGTGGACTACTTCCGCGGCCACGGACAGGTGATCCGGAGGGTCCTGGCCGAGAGTGGGACGGGCGCGAATCCCTCCCCCGGGAAGAGCCCTCGGGCTCTTCCTCAGGAGCCTGCCCAGGTGTCATCGGCGTAGTCACAGCCCTGGCATCCAAGTTTTCGGGCGGCACGCGAACATGGGGGGGTCAAGGTTGGGGCCGGGAGTTGACCGGGAACACATCTCCTATATGATTGCCCTGGCATGAGATGCGTCGCGTGCGCCCGAGCCATCCTCGGCACTCCCGATCCTCTCGGTGGCATAGCATTTGATTCGTAGGCGAGGCGAACCGAAGGGTCGGAGGTGCCCCGAGCGCGCCGGACCCTCTCAGGGATCAAGCGAAGGGAGCGACGCATGAGAGCTCAGATCCGCTGGATGATACCCCTGGCGGCGGCGGTAGCGGCCGTGGGCTGCGACAAGGACGAGGCGGGAGACAACCAGGATCTCTACGTCGTCTCCGTGAACCCCGCCGACAGCCAGACCAACGTCCCGATCAGCGCCCAGGTGGTCCTCCGCTTCTCCCGCGCCGTGGACCCGACCAGCTACTCCGGCACCTCCAACCAGATCGTGATGGTGGATCAGACCAACTCTCCCCTGCCGATCTCGATCCGCCCGACGCCCGCCGAGGCGCCGAGCGAGTTCGTGACGATCACGCCCGCCACGCCGCTGCAGCCGAACGTGACGTACGGCGTCGCGGTCCGCGAGTTCGTGCGGGCTTCGGGGGACGGCGAGAGGATCGTCGCCCCGTTCGCGGCCGAGTTCTCGACCGGGGCGGTGCTCTCCACGATCCCCGGTTGGCCCCCGTTCCTCACGCCGAACCCGGCCCCGCCGAACGCGGGCCCCCCCGGCACCTTCACGATCACCGGCCAGCTCAACACCGCCCGCTCCCGGCACGCGAGCGTCACGCTCCAGAGCGGGGACGTGGCGGTGTTCGGGGGCTCGACCCCCAATCCCGCGCGCAGCGGCGGCACGGTCCTCCGGGGCGCCGAGGTCTACAAGCGCACGCAGGGGTCCTGGGTGGCCTCCGCGAGCAACAACGGGCAGGGGATGTTCTACCCCCGGTTCGGTCACACGGCCACGCTCCTCTCGAACGGTAAGGTCCTGATCACCGGGGGCGGCGACGAGCGCACGATCTGGGACACGGCGGAGATCTACGACCCGCTCGCCGACTCCTTCTCCCCGACCCCGGGACGTATGCAGGAGTCGCGCCAGTACCACACGGCCACCGTCATCGGGAACGGCAACGTCGTCCTGATGGGCGGCTGGTCTCTCTCGATCCTCCTGGGGAACAACCTCGGTGCCACGGCCAACGCGGCCCTCAGCACGAACTCGATCGAGGTCTACGACGTCACGGCGGGCACCTTCACCCGCAGTTCGCAGGTGATGAGGATTGACCACTGCTACCACACGGCCACGCTCCTCGCGGACGGCCGGGTGATGGTCGCCGGGGGCTACGAGTGGCCCTGGTTCCTCCAGAACTGGTGCCCGTCCCTCCGGATGTGCGACGTCTACAGTCCCGAGACGGGGTCCTCCGGGGCGCAGGGAACCCTGTTCGCGACCGGCGACATGAACGTGTCGCGGATGAACCACACGACGCTCCTCTTCACCTCGGGCAACGCCTCCGGCCTGGTGATCACGATCGGGGGCTACTCGAACGTCCCGTTCGACGCCCTCCTCAACAATGCCGAGGTCTACGACCCGAGCATTGACATCGGCGGCGGGCTCAAGGGGTCCTGGTCGGTCGTGGCGGCGACCATGGGGCAGGGCCGCCGGGCGCACAGCGCGACCCTCCTGAACGCCGGGTCGGGGTCGGGGAGGATCCTGGTGGTGGGCGGCTCGCGCTCGCAGCCGCAGCAGCAGCAGTACCTCAACACGCCGCCGCACATCTGGCCCTCGACCGAGGGGGCCCCTTGCGCCCTCCCGGCGGGCAAGGTCCCGGCCTTCCCGGTCAGCGGCTCTCCGCAGGCGTGCATCGCCACGCGGACGGCGGAGGTCTTCGATCCGTTCGGGACCGGCACCCCGCAGCTCAGCGCGCCCTGGCGCGGCGTGGACCTCACGGGCAAGTGGGACTGGACCCGGAACTCGAGCGGAGCGATCACCCTCCTCGCGGGCAGCTCCTTCAACCCCTCGGGCAATGGCGGGCGCTACTACCACACGGCGAACCTCCTCCCGTCGGGTCACGTGCTCATCGCCGGCGGCTGGGACTGCCCGTGGTGCACGGCCCCGTTCCTCATCGGAACCTCGAGCGGGCCGGAGACGGCCATGGGAACCTGCGAGCTGTACAACCCGTAGTGCCGGCCCAGACGGGGTGGCCGATTCCGGGGGCGAGAGGCGACTCTCGCCCCTCGTGCTTCCGGAGGCCTGCTCTGCCGGCTGTCAAACGAGTAGCCACCCGGGTGCTAACGGGCTGACCTCGCTCCGTACAGTCGGTCCTCTCCGATCGGAAAGCCCCTCAGAGAGACGATTGAAGCCTTGACGCCACAAGGAGTAGGGATATGATCCTCAGGCGTTCTCCGGCAGGGCCCTCCAGGGGCGGCGGCACCGGGTTTGCGCTTCCCGGCAGACGCCAGGTGGTCCTGGTCGGCGGCGGTCCCCGCGGACCGCGGAGGTGTTCCATGACGCGTAGGATGCTCAACCTCGGCGCCCTGGCGACCCTGTGCGCGGCCGGCGCGGTCGGGTGCGACAAGGACGACGAGAACGACTTCCAGGACCTCTACATCGTGTCGGTCAACCCGGTCGACAGCCAGACCAACGTCCCCATCGGCACGCAGATCGTCCTCCGGTTCTCCGTGCCGGTGGACCCGTCGAGCTACTCGCCGATGTCGGCCCAGATCATCATGGTGGACCAGACGAACTCGTCGGTCCCGATCTCGATCCGCCCGACCGCGGCCGAGCCGGCGAGCGAGTTCGTCATCATCACCCCCGCCACCCCGCTCCAGCCGAACGTGACCTACGGGGTCGCGGTCCGGGAGTTCGTGCGAGCGGCGGGGGACGGGGAGAGGATCGTCGCCCCGTTCGCCGCCGAGTTCTCGACGGGCCCGGTGCTCTCCACGATCCCCGGGTGGCCCCCGTTCCTCACTCCGAACCCGGCGCCTCCCAACGCGGGCCCCTCGGGCACGTTCTCCCTCACGAGCCAGCTGAACACGAGGCGCGCGCGCCACTCGGCGGTCGCCCTCCAGAGCGGCGACGTGGCGATCTTCGGCGGCACCACTCCGATCGTCGCGCGGAACGGAGGCACGGTCCTGCGGAGCGCCGAGGTGTACAAGAGGGTGCAGGGCCTCTGGGTCGCCTCCGGCAGCAACAACGGACAGGGGATGTTCTACCCCCGCTACGGCCACACGGCGACCCTCCTCACGAACGGGAAGATCCTCGTCGCGGGCGGGGGCGACGAGAGGACGGTCTGGGACACGGCCGAGCTCTACGACCCCCTCAGCGACACGTTCTCCCCCACGCCGGGCCGGATGGCGGAGTCGCGCCAGTACCACACCGCGAACCTCATCGGGAACGGCAACGTGGTGCTCGCGGGGGGCTGGTCCATGTCGGTCCTCCTCGGGAACGCCCTCGGGGCCACGGCCAACACCGCCTTGATCACGAACTCGATCGAGGTCTTCGACGTCACGGCCGGAACGTTCACCCGCAGCACTCAGCGCATGAATATGGATCGTTGCTACCACACGGGGACCGTCCTCGCCGACGGCCGGCTCATGGTCGCCGGCGGGTATCGGGTCCCGTGGTTCGGGGGCAACTGGTGCCCGACGACCTCGACCGCGGACGTCTACTCGCCCGAGGCCGGGTCGGCCGGGGCCCAGGGGACGCTCTTCGCGACCGGGAGCATGAAGGTCACGCGCATGACCCATACCGCGACGATCTTCGCGTCGGGCAACGCCGCGGGGCTCGTGCTGATCGTGGGGGGCTACACCTCCACGCCGTTCTACGCGCTCCTCCAGAACGCGGAGATCTACGACCCGAACATTGACATCGGAGGCGGTCTCAAGGGCTCGTTCGAGCTGGTCGCCGCGAACATGGCCGTCGGCCGCCGCGCCCACACGGCGAGCCTCCTCCAGGGCGGCCCGAACTCGGGGAAGGTCCTCCTGGTCGGCGGCTCGATGTCGCAGCCGCAGTTCCAGTCGTACTTCGACCCGCCCCCGCACGTGTGGCCCTCCACCGAGGGCGCTCCCTGCGCGCTTCCGGCGGCGCCGCCCGTCCCGGTCCCCGGGCCGTGGCCGGTCAGCATCCAGCAGGCCTGCATCGGCACGCGGACCGCGGAGCTGTTCGACCCGTTCGGGTTCGGCTACCAGTTGACGGCGCCGTACCGGGGCGTGGACCAGACGGGACGGTTCGATTGGACGCGGAACGCCGCCGGCAACCAGACCATCATGGTCGGCACCAGCCCCGTGATCGGGCTCTCCCGGCCCGGGCGCTACTACCACACGGCCACGCCGCTCCCGTCGGGCCACATCCTGATCGCGGGTGGCTGGGACTGCCCGTTCTGCGCGTTCGTAGGCACCTGGAGCGGCCCGGAGACCGCGCTCCAGACCTGCGAGCTGTACAACCCGTAGAACGCGCGATTCGCACGGACAAGGCCCCGCGCGAATCGCGCGTTCTACGCGCTCATCGGGTGGCGGGCCCCGGGCGGCCCTCGTCGAGCGCCGCGATCTTCTGGACGCGCCTCTCGTGGCGGCCGGCCTCGAAGGGCGTCCCGAGGAAGAGCCCGACCAGCTCCTGGGCGAGGGCCGGGTCGAGCACCC
>JAKEIC010000130.1 GCA_022614695.1 Planctomycetales bacterium
CGTGCTGTCGAAGTCGGGCATGTCGCCGGGACTCATCCCGTCGAGGTAGCGGAAGAGCTTCTTCTTGTCGGCGGCCGGCTGCAGCGGGAAGAGCCACTGGTAGCCCCCCATCCCCCAGTAGGTGAGGCCCACGAGATCCTGGGGCGAGAGCACGCGGATCGCCTCCCTCGCGATCTCGCGCGCCCAGGTGTTCCCCTCGGGGATCTCGCAGGTGTGCATGATGAGCACGAGCGCCCCGTTCGGGAGGACCCGCTTCTGACGGATCTCCATGTCCACCGGGAGCGCCTCCTCGATGGGCGTCTTCTGGAAGCCGCCCTGGCCGAAGCTCTGGTCGCCCCCGATCATGATGAGGCCCATCCCGAGGTCCCGGACGGTCCCCTGCACGAGCTTCATCTGCTCGGGGGTGAAGGCGGTCGCGGGGACGTTCGAGAGGATCAGGCAGTCGTAGTTCTGGAGGTCGCCGACGGAAGCGGGGAGCCCCGAGGGCCCCGCCACCTCGAGGTGGATCCCGTGCGGCTCGAGCGCCGCGGCGAGGGGCTGGGCCAGCTCCGGCTGGCTCTCGACCAGCAGGACCCGGGGCTCCCCGTGGACATGCGTGAACCCGAAGCCGCGGTTGTTCGCGGGGATCGTGTCGGCCTCCGGGTCCACGGTCGCCTCGTAGGTGTGGAACCCCGGGATCAGCGAGCGCGGGACGACGAAGGAGTTCTTGCCCGGCCGGAGCTGCACCCGTTCGGTCGCGACGAGCGCCCCGTCCTCGCGGAGGTAGAGGGTCGCGGGGGTCTCGCGGGTGGAGGAGACCGTCACGCGCACCTCGACCGTCTCTCCCTCGTCGGCCTTGGGAGGCACGGTCACGCGCTCGACCGCGACCTCGGCCTCGTGGCGGTAGGCGAGCGGCAGGACGTCTATCCGGACGCCGTCGGCGCGGGCCGCGCGCGCCTCGGCCCGGACGTCCCCGCGCGTCTCGTTCCCGTCGGTGACCAGGAGGATCCTCTTCGCCGCGCCCTCGGGGAAGGCCGCGCGGGCGAGCCTCACGGCGGCCGCGAGGTCGGTGTGGTCGGTCTTGACGACGCTCTGGAACGCCCCGGTGGGGGGCGCCGCGGTGGGCAGGTACTCGAGGCTCGCCGTCTCGCCGAAGAGCACGAGCCCGAGCCGGTCCTTCTCGCCGAGCTCGGGGATCACGCCCCGGGCGAACGCCTCGGCCTGGTCGCGGAGCCTCGCGGGGACGCTGCGGCTGCGGTCGAGCGCCACGACGACGGCCCGGGTGTCCCCCGTGCGGCGCGCCTGGATGTCCATGAGCGCGAGCGCGAGGAGGGCCAGGACGACCAGGCGGACGCCCAGCGAGAACCGGCGCATCCCGGCCGAGGCGGCGGCGAAGCTCTTCCGCGCGACCAGGTAGGTGACGACCGCCCCGATCGCGAGGAGGAGGAGGGGGAGCGAGTCGGTGGGGTAGAGGTGCAAGGTCAGGGGTCCTTCGTTTGCGGTTTGGCGTTTGCGGCTTGGCGTGGGGGAAGCCCGCAACCCGAAACCACAAACCCGAAACCACAGACGTTCGCGTCCAGTACGAACGCCTGCACCCGGTGGTTCCCCGTGTCGGCGACGAGCAGGAGCCCGGAGGCGACGGCCACGCCCCACGGGCACGCGAAGAGGCCGGGCGCGCGACCCGGGCCGCCGAGCGACGCGAGGGGCCGGCCGTCGCACGAGAAGACGCGGACCCGGCTCGCGCCGTACTCGGCGAGGATGACCTCGCCGGCCGGGCCGAGAGCCACGTCGTAGGGGTACGAGAGGCTGGCCTCGCCGGCGTCCTCTCCCCCGATCGAGCGGCGGTACGTCCCGTCGGGGCCGAGGACCTGGACCCGGTGGTTGCACGCGTCGGCGACATAGACCTCCCCGTCGGCGGCGACCGCGAGCCCGGACGGTCGGCGGAACTGGCCGGGCGCGGGGCCCGAGCCGCCCAGGAGGAGGAGGGGCGCGCCGTCGGCGGAGAGCTTCTGGAGGCGATCCTGGAGCCCGTACTCGGAGACCCACAGCGAGCCATCGGGCGCCTCGGCGACCGCGGTCGGCCAGTCGAACTCGCCGGGACCCGTGCCGCGGCGTCCGTGGGCGGCCCGGACGCGCCCGTCCGCGGAGAGCCGCAGGATGCGCGAGTAGTGCGTGTCGGCCACGAGGAGGTCCCCGTTCCGGGCGAGAGCGATCCCCTGCGGGTTCCCGCGGCTCGTGTCCGGGAGCGGGAACGAGGAGAGCAGCGCGCCGTGGAGGTCGCACGTGTAGACCCGGCCGTCGGTCCCGAGGACGAAGACGCGCCCCCGGGCGGCGTCGGCGGCGACGCAGCGGGGGGACGTGAGCCCGGCGTCGCGGGCGGCGGTCCAGACCGCCGGCTCCGCCCTCCCGGGCGGCGCGGCGGAGGCGCCGGCGTCGGGCGGGCCGGAGGGCTTCTCCCCGGTCGCCGCCCAGAGCAGTCCCGCCGCCGCGGCGAGGGCGACCGCGACCAGACCCGGCCGGGGCTTCATGCGGCTACTTCGGGTCTTCCTTCGCGGGAGCGGGCTCCGCGGGGGGCGGGGCGGCCCCGGCCGGCTCGCGGATCCTGTCGAAGTAGTCCCGGACGAGGGCCCGGCGCGCGACCGGGATCTCGGGGTCTTCCAGCGCCGTCTCGGTCTCCTTCTGGAACTCCGAGAGCGCCTCCCCCATCGCGGTGGCCGCCTCGCCCTTCTCGCCCTGGCCCTTCACGAAGAGGCTCCCCGTGATCACGCCGCGGCCCGAGGGCTTCGCGTGGGCCCGCGTGGAGCGGAACTTCGCGTCCACGTCGGAGAAGGGCGCCTTCCCGCCGCGCCCGCGGCCCGGCCCGCCCATCCCGCTGCCCGACCCGCTGATGTCGCCGGCCGCCCACGATCCGGTCCCCTCGCGGCCGCCCGATCCCATCGTGTGGAGGATCCCCTCTTCGCCGGCTCCGCCGGCGCCGTCCCCGCATCAGCCCCCGCCGATCTCGTGGGGGATCCCGCGGCGGCAGAGGTCGCAGAGCCGGAGCTTCGCGGGGAGCATGGCGTACTTGCTGGCCTCGAGGGCCTCGAGCGCCTGGTCCATCTCGTCCATCTGGGCCATCGCCTCGGCCAGCCCCTCGATGTCCTGCATCACCTGGCGCAGGGCCTCGCGCGACTCCTCGTCGCCCTTCTCGCCCGACCCCTGCTTGCCCTCGCCCTTCTCCCCCTCGCCCTTCTTGCCGTCCTTGCCTTGCGCGCCCTCCTTGCCTTCCTTGCCCTCCTGGCCCTCTTTCCCGGGCTGGCCCGCCTTCTCGGCGGCCTTGCGGGCCAGCGCGTCGGCCGCGCGCTGGAGGCTCTGGCGCAGCGCCGCGTCCTCGGGCATCCGCATCGCGAGCTTCTGCAGCTCGGCCGAGAGCTTCTCGAGGTCGGCGTCGGTGAAGGCCCCCGTGTCCACCTTCTGCTTGATCTGGGCCATGGCGGATTTCGCCGCCTGCGGGTCGGCCTTCTCGAGGGCGCGGCGGAGGTCCTGGGTCATCCGGAGCCCCATGGGCCCGGAGAGCGACTCCTTCAGCTTCTCGGCCGCCGCGGCGAGCTTCTCACGTTCCTCGCGGATCTTCTCCTGGGCCGAGGCGATCTTCACGAGCGCGTCCCGCTTCGTGGGGGCGTTCTTCGCGATCTCCTGCGCCACCTGCTCGAGGGTCTTCTCGAGCATCCCGGCCGAGTCGGGGACCTCGGGCTTCTTGAGCCGCTTGATCTCGTCGGTCTTCTTCTTGAGCGTCGTCACCGCCTCGGCCACGACCTTCCTCTCCTCGGCGCGGGCGGCCTGGCGGGTGCGGATGCCGAACAGGTCCACCGTGGGGAGGAGGAACGCGAGCCCGAGCCCGGCGAGCAGCGCCAGGAAGATCGGGCTCCCGCGCGGGGGCCGGATCGGGTAGACCTCGGCCGGCCGTATCGCGCGGGCGTGGGCGGCGGCGTCGGCGAGGAGGGCCGGGGCCATGGGCGAGGGGTCCTCGACGGCCCGGAGCGCGCTCGAGAGCCTCTCGGCCAGCGCGAATTTCTGGTCGGCGGCGACGGCGGTGCGCAGGGTGTCGGGCGCGGCGCGCAGCGCGAGGAAGAGTCCGGCGCCGGCGGCCGCGAGGCCGCAGCCCACCGCGATCGGAAGGAGCGGGAGCCCGAGCACGAACAGGCGGTCCGTGTGGAGTGTCAGGAGGAGCACGACGGCCGCGACGAGCGTCGCGAGCCCGAGGCGCCGCACCAGCTCCGCGAGGAGCGCCCGCCGCCGGAGCCTCGCGACGGCGCTCAGGATCTCCTGCACGGACCCCCCTTCCCGATTCCGACTATAGCCGTTTCCGAGTCCGGCCGGCAAGGAACAGGTTCGTTCGGGCGCATCGCAAGTCCCTTCAAACTCTTGAACGCTGTCTCCGGGCCCGGGTTCCCGCCCCCACCACTCTCAACGCTCGGCGCGCGTGGAGGTTCGGGCAGGAATCGCCGCTTCGCGGCGATTCCTAGGGGGCCGAGCAGCGCACATGCCTTGCCGGACGCTCCACCCTGCGGTGCCTGGCACCCGAGTGGGCAGGTGTAGCGCACCCGATTTCTTGGACAAGGTGGTAGCGGCAATCACGCGGCGACCTCCGGGGTCGGCGTGAGCGCGGCGCGGGCCGCGCTGGGGGACCGGTAG
>JAKEIC010000131.1 GCA_022614695.1 Planctomycetales bacterium
GAGCACCGCGCGGTCCACCCGCGCGAGCAGGAGGTCCAAGTCGTGCGAGACGACGAGCACCGCCAGCCCCCGCTCGCGCCGGAGCCGGTCCAGGAGCCCGTACAGCTCGAACCGGTTCCGGAGGTCGAGCTGCGCCGTGGGCTCGTCGAGGAGCAGCGCCCGCGGCTCCTGCGCGAGGGCGCGCGCGAGCCGGACCCGCTGCCGCTCGCCGCCCGAGAGCTGGTCCAGGTAGCGCGGGGCGAGGGGCTCCACCCCGACCGCCGCCATCGCGGCGCGGGCGGCCTCGAGGTCGTCCGGGCCGTCGAAGGCGAAGCTCCCGCGCCGCGGCGCGCGACCCATGAGAACCACCTCGCCGGCCCGGAAGGGCGTCGGCTCGTCGGGCTCCTGCGGGACGAGGCCGATCGAGCGCGCCACCTCGCGGCGGGGGATCGCCGCGAGGGGACGGCCGTCGAGGAGGACCCGGCCCCCGCCCGGCGCGAGGGTCCCCGCGAGGACCCGGAGGAGGGTGGTCTTCCCCGCGCCGTTCGGGCCGAGGAGGCCGACGAGCTCCCCGGGAGCGACGGCGACCGAGACCCCGCGCAGCACCGGCTCGGGGCCGTAGCCCGCGGTGACCGCCTCGGCCGAGAGGAACGGCGTGGCGCCTGCGGTGAGCTGCGTCGAACTGCTCATCGTCTCGCCCAGAGCCCCGCCGGGCCACGGCGGAGGAGCCAGAGGAACGCGGGGGCGCCGAGCAACGCGGTGAAGACCCCGACGGGGAGGACGCGGGGGGCCACGGCCGTCCGCGCGCCGAGGTCGGCCAGGACGAGGAGGGTGCCCCCCATCCCCACCGCGACGGGAAGGAGAATCCGGTGGTCGGCCCCGACGATCCGCCTCACCGCGTGCGGGATGACGAGCCCCACGAACCCGATCGGGCCCGCCTCTCCCACGGCGGCCCCGGCGCAGAGACCGCCGGCCCCGAGCAGGAGGCGCCGCATCCGCGGGACGTCCACCCCGAGCGCTGCGGCCGACTCCTCGCCGGCGGCGAGGAGGTCGAGGTCGCGCGCGCGCGCGAGCGCCAGGCCGCCGCCCACCCCGAGCGCCGCCGCCGCGACGCCGGCGTCGGCGAGGCGGGGGTAGCCGAGGCTCCCCGACATCCAGAGGAGGACGCCCTGGGCGCGTTCCGGATCGAGGAGCGACATCGCGAGGAGGATCGCGGCCGAGGCCAGGGCGTTCACGACGACCCCCACCAGGACGAGGGTGTGGGCTGGGACGCCCCCCGCACGCCGGGACGCGAGGAGGACCAGCCCGAGCGCGGCGAAGGCCCCCGCGAGGGAGGCGCCGGTCCGCGAGAACGGGACCGCCCTCGCGACGCCGCTCGCCACCGCGAGGATCGCGCCGAGCGCGGCGCCGCCCGAGGCGCCGAGGATGTAGGGGTCGGCGAGCGGGTTCCGGAGAACCCCCTGGAAGAGCGTGCCGGCGACCGCCAGGAGCCCGCCCACGGCCGCCGCGAGAAGGACCCGTGGCAGGCGCGCACCGAAGACGATCACGGCGCTCGTCCGGTCGGAGGTGCCGGCGAGCGCGCCGAGCACATCGGCCGGCACCTCGCCGAGGGCGACTCCGGTGACGACCGCGGCGGCGAGGAGCGCCAGGCTCGAGAGCGTCGCGAGCGCGAATCGGCGCGGGGTGACGCCGGTCATCGGTGCCCCTCGCCCTCGGCCCCTCGAACAGGCTCGTGGATCAGCCGGCCGAGCGCGCGGATCCCCTCCGCCAGCCGCGGCCCGGGCACGATCACCGCGCTCTCGGTGGTGACGCGGAGCCGCCCCTCGCGCACGGCCCGGAGCGACGCGAGCGCACCCGTCCGCCACGTCGCCTCGGCGCCGCGCCGTGCCGCCTCGGGGTCCTCCATGGGCCCCGCCGCGTCCACGACCACGTCGGGATCGGCCGCGAGGAGCGACTCGAGTCCCATCACGAAGTAACCCGCCGCCCCGGTCGCGACGTTCTCGCCTCCCGCCGCCTCCAGCATCTCGGCGACGAAGGTCCCCCGGCCGGCGACGAAGAGGTTCCCCGGGTCGTGGGAGAAGGCCACCAGGACGCGCCGGCGCGGGAGGCCGGCCGACTCGGTCCGGGCCGCGGCCACGTCGGCGGCGATCCGGGCCGCCACGCGCTCGCCCCCCGCGGGGTCCCCGAGCGCGAGCGCAATCGCCCTCGCAGCGGCCGAGACCTCCGGGATCCCCCCGAGCCGGAGGGGGAGCACCCGGACCCCGGCCTCCGCAAGCCTCGCCTGGAACGCCTCGGCCTCCTGCACGATGCTCGGGACGAGCACCACGAGGTCGGGCCTGAGCGAGAGGACCTTCTCGAGGCTCGGGGTCGAATAGCCCCCGATCCTCTCCTTCGTCGCGACCTCGGGAGGGCTCGCGCAGAAGTCGGTGACGCCCACGACGCGGCCGCCGGCGCCGAGCGCGAAGAGCAGCTCCGTCGCGGACGGGGCGCAGGAGACGACCCGGGCCGGCGGAGGGACGGGCCCGCCGGGCGACGACGGACCCCGGGCGCAGCTGACGAGCGCCAGCAGGGCGCCGACCGCGATCCTCCGCATCCCCACCGTGACGGACCCTTCCGCCGCCGCGTCCCGTCCTCACCGGGCGCGGGGGACGGGCGACGGACGATCCGTCGGGAGCCTTCCGCCTCTCGTGACCGGAGAGGAACGTGAAGTGCCCGGGATCGGTCTTCTGGCTTCCGGATCGTTCTCTCCTCGTCCCTTCCCGAGCCCCTCGGCTCAGTGGATTCGACGAGGGTCGTCCCCGGTCACAGCGGCGGACCCGCGAGGGATTCCCACCCTCTTCCCGGACGGGGGCTCTAGGGCCCCCGTGCCCGAGCATCGCGATCGGCTGTCAGAGAGCGCGGCCCGGAGGCCGCTGGACGGCGTCATGCTAGGGCGCGGCAGCCCGAGGTCAAGCCCGGCGGGCCCGGCGCTACAATCCCGCGCCGTGTCCTCGCTCACTTCCCTCGTCCTCTTCGACGTGGATGGGACTCTCCTCCACACGGCGGGCGCGGGGACCCGGGCGATGGCGGGGGCGTTCCTCGACGTGTTCGGGCTCGCCGGGGCCCTCGACGCCTCCCGACGGGTGCCGATGGCGGGCCGGACCGACCCTCTGATCGCTCGGGACGTCGCCCGCGAAGCGGGACTCGACGGGGCGGAAGTCGAGCGGGGGCTGCCGAGATTCTGGGATGCCTACGTCGGGAGGCTCCGGCAGGAGCTCGCCGTCCCCGATCCGCGTCGCCGCGTGATGCCGGGCGTGATCGCGCTCCTCGACGCGCTCCGCTCGCGGGAGGGGGTCCGCGTGGGGCTCCTCACGGGGAACATCGAGCGCGGGGCGTGGGCGAAGCTCGAGGCGTTCGGCCTCGCGAACTACTTCGAGACGGGCGGCTTCGCGTCGGACCACTCCGACCGGTCCGAGATCGCGCGGATCGCCCGGGAGAGGGCCGGGAGCCGGTTCGGCCGCTCCTATCCCGCCGAGGAGGTGGCGGTCGTCGGCGACACGGACCTGGACGTCCGGTGCGCGCGGGCGAACGGCTTCCGCGCGGTGATCGCGAACTCCGGCTCCGTCCCCCGCGAGAGGATCGAGGCCGCCGCCCCGGACGCGCTCTTCCCGGACCTCGCCGACACGGGAGCGGTCCTCGGGAGCCTCGGCGTCGCGTGAGCCCCGCTGGAGGCTCGACTCGCCCGGAGGCGGCCTCGTCGGCCCTCGGGCGCCGGCAAAAGGTCCGCCACGCCCAGAGGAAGAACAGCAACTGGAGGACGAGCATGGCGGCCACGAGGCCGATGATGGTCCACGCCTCGGACATGGCAGCCGCCGTGGCAGGGAGGGGGGCGGACATCGCTCGGCCGTCGCGAGTGCGCCGCGAAGGTGGCGGGGAGGATACCACCGGGCCCCGGGGGGCGTGGTAGGCTGGACGACCCGATGACGCGCCGGATCGTGGCGCTCGTGATCGCTCTCGCCTGGGGCACCGCGGTCCCGGCCGTGGCGTCCGCCCAAGAGGACCCCCGCGTCCTCCCTCCGCCCCGGATCGCGGTGGGGCTCGGGGATACCTGGATCGCGCTCGGGGACGGGGACGCGCTCCGGACGAGCACAAGCCCCCCCTCGCGCCGTTCGTGGAAAGCCGTCTTCAAGGACGGCATCGGGTACGAGCTGCTCCTCGGCCGGGCCCTCTTCGTGATGGAGCCCTGGGACTTCATCCCCGGCCGGGCCCCCCGGCCGGAGGGAGTCATCGGCCCGACGATCGCCGCGGGGCTCGCCGAGCACGCGGGGGTGGGGAGCCTCGAGTGGCTCGGGGGAAGTCTCGAGCCGGACGACCTCCGGCTCTACCGCCTCGTCGCGGGCGCGCGGGCCTCGTTCGCGTGGGGACGGCCCGACGCCCCCGCCCGGTTCCACGTCGGGGCCGACGGGGCGGTCGGGGGCGTCTGGCTCCCCGAGACCGAGGCGGCCTACGATCCCCCCGGTCCGATCGGGCCCACGACCGTCGGACTCTACCGATCCTCGATCCTCGCGTGCGCCGAGGCGTCGGCGTTCGCCGGGCTCTCCGTGCGCCTCGGGGCGGGGACCCGGCTCGGGTTCGAGGTGTTCGCCGGCGGCCGCTGGACGAGCGCGCCCCGGGCGGCGGCCCCGAGCGCGGTCGTCTCCTTCGACGCGGGAGACCCCGAGCCGATCCTCGAGGTGTTCGTCGGGTTCATGGTCACGATCGAGTGGGACCTCTCGCGGCGCCGCCGCGAGCCGCGGCCGACGCCGCCCCAGGATCTCTGGAAGGAGACGCCCCCGGGGCGGTGAGCTCGTGCGGGCCCGGGCGGCGACCTCGGGGTTCGCGCCGGGTCGGGCTAGAGTCGGAAGGCGATCCGCGCCTCGATCGCGTGGCCCTCGGCGCGGATCCCTTCGAGGTCGCCGTTGGTGGTCCGTGTGGTGACCCGCATGGCGCCGTACCGCCAGCCGAAACGGAACACCAGTCGCTGCGTCAACGCGCACTCGGCGCCGGCGGCCAGGCACCAGTTCCGGCTCTCGGTCGCGCGCCGTACGGTCCCCGCGAATCCCCAGCCGAAGCCGGTGGCGCCGTACGCGCGGAGCGGCCCCGCCTGCGCGCCGGGCGACGTCGGGTCGAGCTCCTTGCCCGGCACGCGCCACGCCGGGCGGCCGACGGGGCCGGACAGCTCGAAAAGCCACTGGGCGCTGTAGCCGCCGAGGTCGGTGACGACGCGCCCCGTCGTCGGACCGACCACCTCGGCCCGGAGGTCCGTGTGGCGGAAGCTGCACAGGAGCCAGAAGTCGAACAGGGGCGGCGATCCGTGGGGGACCCCGAGGAAGCTCATCCCGATCCCCATGTCGCGCGTCGTGAGGCGGAGGCGCGAGGTGACCCGTTCTCCCACCGCGAACGTCCGGCCGTCATGTACGAACGGAGCCGACAACACGGTCCGGCCCTCCACGACGGCGATCTCGTGGGCGAAGAAGAGGCTGCCGGCCAGCAGCTCGGGATACCAGTCCGGGTCCTCGCGCTCGGGACGCTTCGTGGCTTGCGACTCGCCACTTCCGCCGAGCGCCAATCGGAATCCGACCGGCCGCGCGGTCGGCTCGAGATCGAGGTGGCGCCGGAATCGGAGGTGCTGCCCTCCGGCGCCGGGCCCCACCGCCCGGCGCTGGTCGCTGACGGTGCCGCGGAGGGACCACAGCCCTCCCCAGAGGTCCGCGCCTCCACGCTCTCGAGCGGGCGAGACGACATGCCGGCGGAAGTGCCACGGATCCTGCCCATCCTGGTCGGGCGTCGGCTCCTCCTCCGGGCCGGGCGAGGGCTCCTGCGCTCCCGCGTCCCCCGGGACAGGCTCCTGGGCGCCGCAGGGCGACGCCAGGCCGAGGGCGGCGACCACGGCCGCGCCGATCCAGGACGGGTAGCAGCCACGGCTGCCGCATCGCCTCCGCCCTGCAAGCGCACGCATCGAGCACCCTCCCCCCGGGGGCCGGCAGGTCGCCGGTCCCGAGGCCCGGCTTCGATGATATAGGGGACTGACGCCGCCCGAGGTTCAGGCGCTCCCGGGCACACCCATGGAGGCAATCACGCTTCGCCTGGGGACTCCGGAACGGCAGGCGCGGGGCGACGCGTCCACGGGCCGCTCGAGTTGGCAGCTCCTCACCGTCCCTGCGCCGAGACGCTCATTCGCGCGAGCGGGGCGATCCGCTCGAGTGCCTCGTCCGCCAACCGGCGGGGGGAGGCGGCCGCGACGAGTCGCAGGGTCGGAGGCTCGCAGTTCGGGTCGGGGCGCATCGCGATCGCGGCGCGGCCGGTCGCGTGGACGTGGTGGGAGGCGAGGGGGAACCGGGAGAGCGGGTGGCGCTCGAATCCCAGCGGTGCCAGGGCGGCGTCGAGGGCCGCCGGGAACCCCGGGGCGCGCTCTCCCGTCGGGAGCGTGATCGAGCCCGCGCGGGCGGGGCCGAGGGGCGCGAGGACGAACCGCTCGAAGGCCTGGGCGAAGACGAGCGCCGCGAGCGACTCGGCCAGGAGCGTCCCCTCGGTCCTGTCCCCCCGCCACCAGTCAATCTGCAGTACGAGGGGGGACCCCGGGTCGGCCGGCCGGACGGCGGCGCGCACCGACCGGGGCGCGAGGTCGCCTGTCAGGTCGAGGAACGCCGGCCCGCAGTCCTGGCAGGTGCCGATCGCCAGCCCGAAGAGGATCGCCTTCGGCGGCCCCGTCTCGCCCCGGCGCTTCCGGCGCGAGCGCTTCGCCTCCCAGGCCGCGGAGACCTCGGCCAGGCGCGTGTCGAGCCCCACGTGCGCGCCCGAGAACGAGAGCGGACCCGTCCCGCGCCCCATCCTCTCGCAGAAGCGCCGGTACTCGCGCGGGAGCGGGACGCCGAGCGCCTTCTCGTAGGCGGCGATCTCGGCGGGCGGCGAGGGCGCGCACGGGGGCTTCGCCCCTGCGAGGTGATCCGGGAACGCGTCGCAGACCTGGTCGAGAGGGGGGAGCATCGCGCCGACGGCCCTACACCGGTCCCGCCACCACCGCCGCGAGGAACGCCACCTCCGCCAGCTCGATCGCGGCACCGTGGACGTCCCCCGTGACGCCGCCGAGGCGACGGCTCATCCACCAGGAGAAGCCGAGGGCGACGGCGAGCGCGAGGGCGAGGGGGAGGAGCGGCCGGAGCCCCCACGCGCCGGGGACGGCGACGGCGAGGGCCGTCGCGAGGGCAAGGTCGAGAGGGCCGATCGCGCCGCGGAAGCTCGCCGCGAGGCCCTCGGGGCGGGCGGCGGGGAA
>JAKEIC010000132.1 GCA_022614695.1 Planctomycetales bacterium
GACCCTGGCCGCCCCGGTTGGAGAACTCGGTGGGCGCCTCGGGGGGGATCGCCGGCGAGGAGGGAGGGGCGGGGAGGGCCTCCGCCGAAGCCGGCTCAGCGGGCGGTCCCGGGGCCGGGTCCGGCGGGGGAGGAGCGGGGGCCGGCTCCGGCGGCGTCGAGGACGGAGGCGGGGGCGGCGGATCCAGCGGGACCTCGGGCTCGGGTGGCGGCGTCGGCTCGGGCTCGGGCAGGGGCGGTCTCTCGGGGGGGAGGAGCTCCGCAAGAGGCTGGCCGGGTTCCTCCAGCTCGGGGCCGAAGAAGCTCGCCTCGATCGCGAAGACCGGGGTGGGATCGCGGAGCAGGAGCGCCATCTTCGCGCTGAACGCGAGCAGGACCCCGTGGGCCAGGGCCGAGAAGAACCAGAATGGAACCCTGACGACCGCCGTCTCCACGCCCGACCGCCTCGGTCGGCGGTGGATGAGAGGGAGTGCCTCGAGACCCTCGACGCACTCCACGCCGCAGGCGGGGCATCCGCCAGGTCCCGCGATCGGGCTCGCGCAGAACCCGCAGCCCATACCGGCCGGCCCGGCGGGATCGAGTCCCGCGACCGGACCCAAGTCCGAGATCGGGACCCAGTCCTCCTCCGGACGGTCAAGCATGGGACGGTCGGGGCGTCTCTCCCCCCCCCGGGTTCAAACGGTCCGGGGGTGGCCGCGGTTCCCCGGGTACGATACCCGAGGAGGGGGGAGCGCGCCGTGTCCGGTGAGACGAGGGCACCCAGACGCTTCGGCCCCTGGGAGGTCCTCGCGGAACTGGGCCGGGGCGGGTACGGGACCGTCTACCGCGCGAGGCACGAGAGGACCGGAAGCCTCGCGGCCCTGAAGGTCCTCGAGGGACCGGGGACCACGCCCGAGGAGGTTCGGCGCTTCCAGCGCGAGATCGCCCTCGCCCGCACGCTCGACCATCCCGGGATCGTGCGGGTCCTCGACGTGGGGGAGGGTTCACAGTCCGAAGAGGGACGCGCGCATCCGCCAACCGTGAACAGTGAACGGGGAACTGTGAACTGCCCCTGGTTCGCGATGGACCTGATCGAGGGCCGCCCGCTCTGGGCGATCCTCGCCGAGGAGCAGCTCCCCTGGCGCCGCGCCGTCGAGATCGCCCGCGAGGTGGCGGACGCTCTCGCGCACGCCCACTCGCGCGGCGTGCTCCACCGGGACGTGAAGCCGGGTAACGTCCTCGTCGGGCGCAAGGCGAGCGACGAGGACGTTATGGGTGGGCCCCCTAGGAATGCGCAACGCGCATTCCTGACCGACTTCGGCCTCGCCCGCCTCGCGACGACGGGCTCCCGCCTCACCCGCACGGGGATGGCCCTCGGGACGCCCGAGTACATGTCCCCCGAGCAGGCGCAGGGGGAGCGCGACAAGCTCGGCCCCCCGACCGACGTCTGGGGGCTCGGCTGCGTCCTCTACGAGACGCTCGCGGGCCGGACGCCCTTCGGGGACACCCTCCGCGTCGCGCCGCGGGACTCCCTGGATCACGTGGTCGAGCGCGTGGTCCGCAACGAGGCGGTGCCGATCCGCCGCCTACGCTCCGACGTGCCGCCGACGGTCGAGAGGGTCCTCCGCGTCTGCCTCGCGAAGCGCCCGCGGGACCGCTATCGCGACGGAGCCGCTCTGCGGGACGACCTGGACCGTGTCTTGCAGGGCGGACAACCGCGGGGGCGTCCTCCCGCGCGACGCCTGCGCCTCGTGATCGTCGCGGCGGTGGGGCTCGCTGGAGCCGTCGGTGGCCTCCACCTCCGGGGGATGACGACGATCGGCGCGGGGCCCGGGCCATTTCTCGGCGCGGCGGATCCGGAGAACCCTCCGCCCGACGACCCGGTTCCGGCTCTCCTCCGGCGAGCCCACGAGAGCCGTCCCCGGTCCCCGGGAGAGGCCGCGGCATTCCTCGCGAGAGCGATCGAGGCGCTGCCGGGGGATCGGTCCCTGCGGCTCGAGCGGGCGGACTGCCTTCGGGAGGCGGGGCGGTGGCGCGAGGCGGCCGCCGAGTACGGCCGGCTCCTGGAAGGGGTCCCGGGCGACATGGCGGCCCGGTTCGGCCGGGGCTTGACGAGGTGGCTGGCGGCATTCGCCTGGGAGAAGGGGATGGGAGGCGCCATGGGGGACCTCGAGCGGGCGGTCCCGGGTCTCCCCCCCGAGCGCGCCGCGCTGGCGCGGGCCATCCTCGCCTCCTTCGACCAGCGCTGGGAGGAGATGGAGGCCTCCCTTGCGGGCGCCGGAGACCGATGGGAGGCGCGGCTGGTCCGCGCGATGCTCCGCCACCACCAGGGCGAGGCCGGGCCCGAGGACCAGGAGAAGGCCGTCCAGGACTTCACGAAGGCCATCGAGAGCGGCCCCCCCCATGCCTGGGCCTTTTACGAGCGGGGCCATGCCCGGTCCCTCCTCGGGGACCTCCCGGGGGCGATCGAGGACTACACCCGCTCCCTCGCGCTCAGGCCGGGTAACGGGAACGTGCTCTACGCCCGGGGCATCGCCCGGGGGAAGCTCCCCGACCTGGCGGGGGCCGAGGAGGACTTCACGGCGGCCCTGGGCGCCGAGGGGGGCTTCGCCGAGGCCTTCGTCAATCGGGGGGTCGTCCGGGAGGCGCTCGGGAACCCCGCGGGAGCCCTCGAGGACTACCGAGCCGCCGTAGGGGTCCGTCCCGACCTCCCCGAGGCGCAGGCCCATCTCGGACTCCGCCTCCACGAGGCGGGCGCCTGGAGCGACGCGGCCTCGGCGCTGCACGCGTTCCTCAGGCTCGCCCCGGACGACCCTTGGGCCGAACGCGCCCGGCAGCTGCTCGCCGATTGCGAGGCACGCCCCCGTTCCGACGAGGCGCGCGGGCGATAGACTGCCTCACGCGCTGGTGATCGGCCCCTACGAGGTCCTCGAGGAGATCGGCCGCGGAGGCTACGGCGTCGTCTACCGGGCCCGCCACGGCGAGAACGGACGGGTCGTCGCGCTCAAGCTCCTGGTGGACTCCGAGGGAGCCGAGTCGGCGCCGACACAGCGGTTCCTCCGAGAGATCGAGCTGGCGCGCGCGCTCGATCACCCGGGGATCGTGCGGGTCCTCGACGCGGGGGAGGAGGCCGGACGCCCTTGGGTCGCCCTCGAGTTCGTCGAGGGCCAGCCTCTCTACGCCCTTCTGCGAGAGGAGCCGCTCGGGTGGCGCAGGGCCGTGGAGATCGCCCGCGACGTCGCGGACGCCCTCGCTCACGCCCACGCCCGAGGCGTCCTACACCGGGACGTGAAGCCGGGGAACATCCTCGTCGGGACCAAGGTCGTTTCGGGATTGTCGTCTCGCGCTTGTCGTTCCGAGGAAGCCGGTTCCCGACCACAACCGACAAACGCCAAACCACAAACGACTGGCCCCAGCGCCTTCCTGACCGACTTCGGCCTCGCCCGTCTCGTCTCGACGGCCTGTCGTCTCACCCGCACCGGGATGGCGCTCGGCACGCCCGAGTACATGTCGCCCGAGCAGGCCCGGGGCGAGGTCCACGACCTCACGCCGACGACGGATGTCTGGAGCCTGGGGGTGGTGCTCTACGAGATGCTCGCCGGCCGGCCGCCGTTCGAGGAGACCTCGGTCGAGGGCGTGATCGAGTGCGTCGTCCTCTCCGAGCCGGTCCGGCTCCGGAAGCTGTGTGCCGGGCTCCCAGCGGACCTCGACCGCGTCGTGGGCGCCTGCCTCGAGAAGCGGCCGGCGCGTAGGTACTCCAGCGCGGCGGCTCTCCGGGACGATCTCGACCGCCTGCTCCGGGGCGAGCGGCCGAGGCCGCCGCGACGGACGCCGTGGGGACGCGCGGTCCTGGCGGCCGGCCTGGCGGGCCTCGCCGGGGCCGCGGCGTTCGGGGGGCCTTCCGTCCCGGCTCCGGTCCCCGGGGAAGCTCCGCGACCGGCTGCCGGCGGGCGAGGGGGAACCGGCGATGCGCACTTCGCCGAGGAGCTGGCGGCGCACGCGCGGTCCCTCAAGGTCTCGAGCCCTCGCGAAGCGGCCCGGCTCCTCGGAGAAGCTCTCTCCGCCGACGGGGGACATCCGTTCCGGGACGCCTGGCGCCTCGAGCGCGCGCAGATCTTCTGGGCCCTGGGGGAGAGCGAGGCGGCGCGCGCGGAGTGGGAAGGCATCCCACCCACGTCGCCCGAGGTCCGTATCGCCCGGATCCACCGGGCGCTCGAGTCCCTCACGCGGAACGACGTGCCGGGAGCGATCGGCGACCTCCGGACTCTCGCCTCCGGGAGCGATCGCGAGTCGGGCCTGGCCCGGGCGGCCTTGTGCGGGCTCGACAGGCGATGGTCCGAGGCGCGGGGGATCCTCAGGGGCCTCGCGGGCTGGGAGGCGCACCTGCTCCGCGGCTACGTGGAGGCCCACGATCCGGAAGGCGACCGGGAGGAGGCGCTCCGCGAGCTGGGCTCGGCCCTGGCGACGGACCTGCCGTTCGCCATCCTCCACTCGATTCGCGGACGCCTGCAGCAGGAGCTCGGGAACCTCCGGGGCGCGCTCGCCGACTACGAGGCCTGCCTGCGGCTCACGCCGGGATTCCTCGAGGCGCTGGTGAACCGGGGCGCGGTCCGGATGCAGCTCGGGGACGCCGAGGGGGGCCGCGCCGATCTCGACGCGGCCCTCGCGGCGAGGCCGGGGTTTCCCGAGGCCCTGATCAACCGCGGCATCGCGCGCGCCACGCGGGGCGACCTTCCGGGCGCCCTCCTGGACTTCACCGAGGCGCTGCAAACGAGGCCCGCCGAGGCCGTACTCTGGTACAACCGCGGGCGGGCCCGCGCGACGCTCGGGGACCTGTCGGGGGCGGAGGCCGACTTCTCCGAGGCCCTCCGGTGCTCTCCGGCACAGCGCCCGGCCCTCGAGGCCCGGGGGCGGCTGCGGCTCGCGCGCGGGGATCCGGAGGGCGCGAGGGGAGACTTCGAGGCGGCCCTCCAGGCCGACCCGGCCGCCCACGACGTCCGGAACGAGCTGGCACGCGCCTTCGTGGAGCTCGGAGACCTGGCCGCGGCCGAGACGCAGCTGCGCGAGATCCTCCGCCGAGAACCCGCCTTCCCCACCGCCCGCGCGAACCTCGGCGCGATCGCGAGGGCCCGCGGGGACTGGCGCGAGGCCGCGCGCGAGTACGCGGAGTTCCTGCGTCTCCACCCCGGCCACGCCCGGGCCCCGGAGATCCGCCGGGAGCTCCAGGAACTCGAGGCTCGCCTCGCCGCCGAGGAGGAGGGCGGACGGTGACCGGCATCGGCCCCTACGAGATCCTCGAGGAGATCGGCCGCGGGGGCTACGGCGTCGTCTACCGGGCCCGCCACCGAGGGACCAGCCGGATCGTCGCCCTGAAGGTCCTCGTGACGCCGGAGGGTGCCGAGCCGGTCGCCGCGCAGAGGTTCCTCCGGGAGATCGAGACCGCGCGGAGCCTCGACCACCCGGGGATCGTGCGCGTCCTCGACGCGGGCGAGGAGTCGGGCCGCCCCTGGATGGCGCTCGAGATGGTCGAGGGCCGGTCTCTCTTCGAGGCCCTTCGGGACGAACCCCTCGACTGGCGCGGCGCCGCGACGATCGCCCGCGACCTCGCCGACGCGCTCGCCTACGCCCACGCCCGTGGCGTCCTCCACCGGGACGTGAAGCCGGGCAACATACTCGTGGGGACCAAGGTCGTTTCGGGTTCGTCGTCTCGCGTTTGTCGTTCCGAGGAAGCCGGTTCCCAACCACAAACGACAAACGCCAAACCACAAACGGCTGGCCCCAGCGCGTTCCTCACCGACTTCGGCCTCGCCAAGCTCGTCGAGACGGGCTCCCGCCTCACCCGCACGGGCACGGCCGTCGGGACCCCCGAGTACATGTCTCCCGAGCAGGCCCGGGGAGAGGTCCACGGTCTCACGCCCGCCACCGACGTCTGGGGCGTCGGAGTCGTCCTCTACGAGATGCTCGCGGGCCGGCGGGCGTTCGACGGCGAGTCGCCCGAGTCGGTGGTCGAGAAGGTGATCCTCGCCGAGCCCGCGCCTCTGCGGCGTTTGCGGGCCGACGTGCCGCGAGGGCTCGCCCGCGTCGTCCGCGTCTGCCTCGCCAAGCGTCCGGCTTCCCGCTACCGGGACGGGGCCGCACTTCGGGAGGACCTCGACCGCGTGCTCCGGGGGGAGCGACCCCGCGCGTGGAGCCCTCGGGCGGCCCCGGCTCGCGGGCTCCTCGCCGCGTTGGCCGTCGCCGCCGCCCTCGCGGCCTGGGGAGCATGGGGCCGGGAACCGGGATGGTCCGCGGGCCTCCCGCCGGCCGTGCCGCTCCCCCTCGCCGGCCCGGCCCCCTCCTCCGAGGCCGAGGACCTCGTCGCCCGGGCGCGATCGCTGCGCGCGGCCGATCCGCGCGGAGCGATCGAGCGACTCGGTCGGGCGCTTGCGCTCGCGCCGGACCACCCGGCGGCACCCGGGTGGAGGCTCGAGAGAGGGTTGCTCTCCTGGTCCTTGGGAGAAGGCGGGGCGGCGACCGCCGAGTGGGACCGGATCCCCCCGGAGTCCCCGGAGTCGTCCGCGGCGGGGCTCTACAAGGCCCTGGAGGCCCTGTTCCGGCTCGGTCGGGCGGAGCCCGCATGGCCCGAGCTCAAGCGGGTGGCGAGCGGGCAGGATCGCTGGGCGCAGCTCGCCCGCGGGACGATGGCCGCGCTCGGCGAGGACTGGACCGTCGCTCGGGGGCTCCTGGCGTCGGAACCCGGCTGGGATGCCGCCCTCGTCCGCGGGTACGTCGAGTCCTCGAACCCGGCGGGAGACCCGCGGTCGGCGGTCCGCGAGTATACGGACGCGCTCGCGGGAGGGATCGCCTTCGCCTTGGTCCACAACAACCGGGGGTTCTGCCGTCAGACAATCGGTGACAAGGCGGGGGCGGAGGAGGACTACGACGCGGCGGTGCGGCTGGCGCCCTCCGACGTCCACGCCCTCTTCAACCGCGCCGTCCTGCGAGAGCACCGCGGGGATCACGCGGGGGCGGTCGCAGACTTCACGACCGCGCTCCGGCTGCGGCCCGAGGCCCTCACACCCCGCGCGCGGCGCGCCCACTCTCGCTCGCGGCTCGGCGACGCTTCTGGGGCCCGCGAGGACTTCCAGGCCGTTGTCTCGATGGAGGCGACGTC
>JAKEIC010000133.1 GCA_022614695.1 Planctomycetales bacterium
CACGCGGCGCGCGGGAGGCAGAACGTCGCCGCGTAGATCGGGAAGAGGTAGCCGGCGTGGTGGGTGGTGTTCTGGTCCCAGCGCCAGTCGGCGACGGTCCCCGAGCCGTTCCCCCCGGGCGCCCCGGCCGGCGCCCCCGCGACCCGGGCGGGCGTCGGGGCGGGTACGGTCTTCTCGGCCACTCCGTCGGCTCCTTCCGCGGCCCGGTCCCGGCTCGCGGGGGGCGGATTATACAGGGAGGCTCCCGGGAGCCGGAGGACGGACGTCGGCCGGTATCCGTCGCAAACGAGGGACCGCAGGCTCCCGGGCCGACGGCCGACGGGGAAGGGCGGAGTGTCTCCCGCGGGCGGCACTCCCCGTCCCGGCGCCTCAATGAGCGGGCCTCGGCCGGCTATCATCCGGGCCCTGTGTCCGAGGGGACCGCCGTCGCCGGCCTCGCCCCCGTCCGGGAGCTGCTCGTGGCCCGCCCGGACGGCGTCCGGGTCGTCTACCTCGCGGCGGGGGACCGGTCTCCCGGGCTCCGGGACCTGCGCGACCTCTGCCGCGAGCGTGGAGTCCGGGTCGAGGAGGCGCCTCCCGGCCGGCTCCAAGCGCTCGCCGGGGGGGCCCGCCACCAGGGCGCCGTGGCCCTCACGGCCGGGTTCGCGTACGCGGACCTCGAGGACCTCCTCGAGGCCGCCGAGGCGCGGGCCGAGAAGCCGCTCCTCGTCGTCCTCGACTCGGTCCAGGACCCCCACAACCTCGGCGCGGTCCTGCGCTCCGCCGCCGCGTTCGGCGCGCACGGCGTCGTGATCGGGAAGGACCGGGCCGCCGCCGTGACCCCGACCGTCGTGAAGGTCTCGGCCGGGGCGGCGGCGCACGTCCCGGTGGCGCGGGTGGTGAACGTCGCCCGCGCGATCGAGGACCTGAAGAAGCGCGGCGTCTGGACCGTCGCGGCGGTCCCCGGCGACGCCCCGCCGCCGTGGGCCCTCGACCTCCGCGACCCGGTCGCCCTCGCGCTCGGCGCCGAGGGCCCGGGGCTCCGGCCGCTCGTCGAGCGCACCTGCGACCTGCGCGTCTCGATTCCCATGGCCGGCCCGGTCGGCTCGCTCAACGTGAGCGTCGCGGCGGCGGTGCTGCTCTACGAGGCATTCCGCCAGAGGCGATTCCCGCCGGGGACGGTTGTCCCGGTCCGTCCCTCGGGGTAGCGTGCCCGCTCAGGGGAGGGGACCCATGAGAACGGGAGCGGTGCTCGGCGCGGTCGGTCTCGTCGTGGCGCTCGGCGTGGCCGGCGGCGCCGCCTTCTACCTGCACCGGACCGGGGCGGCGGTGCAGAGGGCGGTGGACCCGGTCGGTGTCGCCGCGCCCGACCTCTACCCGGCCGACACCCTCGCGTTCCTCGCGGTCCACGGGCTCGACCGGAGCTACGCCTCGGCCGAGGCGTGGTGGAGGAAGTTCGAGGGGACCGCCGCCTTCCTGGCGCTGCGCCGGGCCTGGGAGGGCGACCGGAAGCAGGTCCCGCCGGTCGTCTCCGAGAACCTCGCCGCGATCGAGAAGGAGATGGCGCGCGCGGAGGCCCGGTTCGGCTCGCGGCCCACCACCCGGGATTTCTTCGAGACCTACGGCCGGTACACGGCGGTGGGGCTCGTCCCCCCCGAGCCGGGCGGAAGCCGCCCCCGGCTCCTCGCGGTGGTGCGGCTCCCCGGCGAGGGGGCCGCGACGGCCCTCCGCTCGCACCTGGAGAAGGCCCCCGAGGTCCGGCGCGGGGAGACGGCCGCCGGGCACGCCTACCCGGTCTTCACCGAGGAGCGGGCCGACCTCGGGCCGGTCCACTACGGCGTCGGGGGAGGCTTCCTCTTCCTCTCGGACGCCGCGGGCCCCCTCGACGCCGCGCTCGACCGGCTCGCCGTCGCGGCGGACCCGAAGGGCCCGGGGCGGCCGGCCGGCGCCCTCTCGGAGGACCCGATCCTCAAGCGCGTGACCCCGGCCCGGTGGGAGGACCTCCGGGTCGCGGTCTACCTGAAGCGCGCGATCAAGCTCTCGTCGTGGAGCCCGGGCCTCGAGGCGCTCGACCGGGTCGTCGAGGAGGCCTTCGTCCTCGCCCCGCAGGACCCGGCCGTCGCCTTCGCCGTGAACGGCTCGGGGGACGGGGCCGGGCGCCTGCGCAGCTCGTTCGCGATCGGGGTCCCGAAACCCTGGACCGAGGCGCTCCCGGCGGGGCTGGCGCAGTTCCAGCTGCAGGTGCCGCTCCCCGAGACGACGATCCGGAAGGCCCTCGAGCCGGGGCTCTCGCGCTTCCTCGGGAAGGCGCTCTGGAAGGAGGCCGAGGCGCTCCTCGCCGACCCGGCCCGGGTGAAGAGGCTCCTCCGCGAGGCGATCCCGGCCGAGGCGGGCCTGGACGACGAACTCGTCGCGCGGGTCCCGAACGACCTCCGCCTGCTCGGCGAGCTGGCGCGGGGGGCGGCCGAGTCGGTCCTCTACGCCCCGGCTTCCGGGTTTGCGATGGCCGTGAAGGCCTATCCGGCGCCCGACGGCAGCCGCTCGGGGGAGACCGTCTACGCCCTCGACGCCGGCCCGGACGTCGTGTTCGTCGTGGCGACCCTCCTCGAGGGGTTGCGAGCGCAGCTCGCCGACCGGTCGCTCCCCCGGGCGGCCCCGGGCGGCGGCGCGCTGGAGGACTCGAACTCGTGGATCGTCCGCGAGAGCCGGCCCGGCGCGCTGCTCTGGCGGGCGAACATGGAGAGGATGCGCGAGGAGCTGGGGGAGAAGGGGAAGCCGGGCGGTCCCGACACTCCGATGGGCTTCCTCCGGGAGTACATCCCCGGGGTCCTCCTCGCGGGCGGCCGCCTCTACTTCTGCCTAGGGCCCGGGATCCTGGAGGAGATCGCGCGCCTCCACGACCCCTCGCTCGCGGGCCCCGGTGCCCCGGCCCCACTCTCCAGCGACCCGGTGTTCGCCGAGGCCCTGAAGGCCGTCCCCGAGGGGTTCCAGACCCTCGACTACACCCGGCCCGCCGAGTGGCTCGAGGCGATCTCGGCCGGGTATCGGTCCGTCCTCGAGTCGGCCGCGGGGAGCTTCGGATCGCGCAATCCGCAGGAGGCCGAGACTCTGCGCGCCGTCCTCGGGACCGCGGACGAGGTCCTCCGCTGGGTCGGCCGCACGCGGTGCGAGGTGTCGGCGACGTACGTGGAGCCGGAGAGGCCGAGCATCCGCGTCTCGCTCCTCGACCCGGCCGCCGCCGGGCGCGGGCCCGAGCTCGAGCTGGCGGCCGCCCCCTCGAAGGCTCCCGGGCTCCTGCCCGCGGAGACCTGGGGCCTCACGCTCGTGCGGCTGGACCTCGGGGCGGCTGTCGCGGCGGTCCGGGAGGCGTTCCTGAAGCGGTGGCCGGGGGGCGAGGCGGGCTGGAAGAAGGAGGGGGTCCGCCTCGACGCCGATCCGGCGCTCGTGGACGCCGTCGTCGAGCGCCTCCTCAAGAACCAGAGGGGCGAGCTGGGAATCGCCGTGGCCCTGCCCAAGGTCCCCCCGGAGTCCCGGGAACTCCGCGGGCCGCAGGACGCGATCGTGCGAGCCCCGGGAATCGTCCTGTTCGCCGAGTTCCGGGACGCCGACGCGGCGTTCGCGGCCGTCCGACTCCTCCTCGAGCGCCTCCAAGCCGATCTGAACCCCAGGCCCTTCGAGGAGCGCCACCGGGTGTTCCTGCGGTCGGGCGGGAGAGGGGAGCCTCCGGCAGGTTCCATGCTGACGGTGGGCACCGTTGGCCCCCATCCGGCACTGGCTCTCGACCTCTACCTCCCTGTCGGGGGGACCGAGTACGCGGTCCCCTCCCTCTGCGTGCTCGAGCGGGACGGCCTGCTCTTCCTCACCAACTCGGTCGGGACATTCCAGGCGATCGCGGCCGCGCAACCGGGTGCGGAGGGCACCCTCGCCGCCCGCCTCGCGGCCGAGCTGCCCGCGGGGAGCCTCCCGGGCGCGACGTCGCGCCTCACGCTCCTGCGCACCGACGGGTTCCTCGCAGAGGCGAGGCTCTACCTCGAGGCGCTCGTCCCGATGGCCCTCGGGTTCTCGCTCGGGGGCTACTCGGAACGGCCCCCCGAGGAGCGGATCCAGGCCCACGAGCGAGGCTGGACCCGGTTCCTGGACCTCCTCCTCGACGCCTGCTCCACGTCGTCCTGGGGGGTCGGCGCCTCCGTCCAAGAGGGGGATCGGGTCCGCTCGACGTGGCTCTCGATCCCGGACCGGAAAAGGTAAGGGCCCGTCAGGCCCTAGCCGATGGCCCCCTGGATCCCCCGGGCGCTCGCGGCGGCCGCGTGGGCGGGGCTGGCGGCCGGGATCGCGTGCGGCCACCCGGTCCTCTCCCGGGGGGGCTCGCTCGGGGATCTCGCGCAGGGACTCGCCGAGGACGCCGCGCGGGGGCGGGTCCTCGCGAGCCGGCTTGCCCTCTTCGACCGCGGCGCTCTCCCCGCGCTCGTGGCGCTCGAGGCGGCCCTCCTCTACGTCGCGGGATGGCTCCTCCTGCGGCTCCCCCGCGCCCCGGGCCCGGCCGAGGGGCGAGGCGGCGGCGCGGCGCTCGCGCTCGCGTGCGCCGCGGCCGGCCACGGCGCCGGGGTCCTCGCGGCGCTCGGGGGCGGGGGCGAACTCGCCTTCCTCCTCGCGACGAACGGGACCGCGGCGGGGCTCCTCTGGATCGCGGGAGCCCGCACGCGGGATCCCGCGCCGTCGCCCGCCCCCCGCTGCCCCCCGGGCCGGGTCGTAGCCGGGCTCGCGGGCGGGATCCTGCTCGTCCTGCTCGCCGCCCCGCTCGACGCGGTCCTCGCCTCCGCCGCGGGTACCCCCCTCTTCCCGGAGCCCTGGCTCCCGGTCGCGATCCGCCTCGGATCGGGCGAGGGGGTGGCCGGGGGGCTCCTGCTCGCGGGGGCGCTCGCGGCTTCTCTCTCGGGCCTTGAGAGACTCGCGGGCGGAGGCGGACCGAGGGCCGGGGCCCTGGTCCTCGCGCCCGCCTTCGCGTTCGTGCTGGGCGCCTCGAATCCCATAAAGGCCCTGGCGCTGGCGGCCGCCGCCGGGCGCCTCGCGACCGCCGGGGTCGGCTGGCCGCTCCGGGGCCTCTTCGCCCTCGCGACGGTCGCCGTCTTCGTGGCCATCGCCTGCGCGCTGTAGCGACCGCCGCAGACGGCGGCGTTCCTCCCTGGGCTCCTCCGACCGGGGGGGCCGGCAGCCCCGGCCCGCTACCCCCTCGCCGCCGCGAGCGCTCGCTCGACCTCCTCGGGACCCACGGCCAGCTCGACTCCGCCCTCCGCGGTTGGCCGCTCGAGGACCGGCCAGTTGAGCACGGGTACGCGTCCGGCCAAGCGAGCGACGACGGGGTCTGCAGGCCCGCTCACGCGGACGATCGAGAGGCCGCCGGGAACCGCCGGGGGGACGGTTCCCGCCGGCCCGCAGGGAACATAGAGCCGGATCCCCCGGGGCCCGTCGCCGCCGGCGTCGGGAGCCGCCTCCGGAGCCGGGCGGGCGTCCGGGACCTCCGGGGGATCGTCGTACGCGGATCCTCCTAGGGTCCTCAGTCGTTGCTCGAGCCGATGGAGACCCGATTCCTGCGCCGCCGCCCGCCGCCGCAGCTTCTCGGCGACCCGATCGAGGCCGCACGCCTCCGCGTCCGAGATCTCCTCCTCACATCGCTCGATCGAAGCACGGCAGTCCTGGATCCGGCCCGGCAGCCAGAAGCGCGAGAGCTGGTCCTCCCATGCGTTCCGGACCTGCATGGACCTCGCCAGGAATGGCCAGGATACGAGCATCCCTGCCGCGCCCACGACGGAGATCACCCCGGCCTGCCGGGATGTCTCGCGGTAGTTGTCGGCCGTCTCCTGAGAGCCGGGACGCCCCTGGCTCTCCGCCTTGTCCGCGCGGTTCTCCGCGTAGATCGCGACGAAGGCCGCGACGACGGCGACCGCGGTGGACGTGACGCTCGCGGGGATCCCGGCCACCTTCCCCCACTTGGCGGCGCGCGCCTGTCCGTGAGCGTAGAGGAGCCTCTCCTCCGGCGGCGCGGCCTGAAGCCTCGCCCACTCCGGGTCCTCGCCGGGGAGCGGGATCGTGCAACCCGAGGCGAGGAGGGCGGCGGTCGCCGCCGCGATCGCTCTTCCAGCGGGGCGAGCGGGGCCCGTCGAAGCGGAGTGGCGCGGCATCGCTACTCCCTTCCCGCGCCCAGGGCCGCCGCGACGGCCTCGGGGCCGACGTCCCATCGCGTCCCACCGTCCGGCCCCGGCCGCTCCGGGACCGGCCACCGCAGAACTGGCAGGCGCGCGGCGAGCCGCGCGACGACCGGGTCGTCGGGGCCGCGCACGGGAACGATCTCGCAGAGGAGGGCCCCCTCGGGCTCGGGGGATCCCGAGGCGAGATAGAGCCGACCCGCTCCCGGGACACCGAGTCCCCCCCCGCCCTTGGGGCGGCGTCCGGAGCCCGTCTTGTCCGGGGACCGCTCGGGCGTACCTGTTGGATCCGCGCGGCCAGGCCTCCGCGGCCCGGCGCCCTGAGTCGGACTCGACTGCCTCAGGCGCCGCTCCACCGCCTCGAGCTGGCGCCTGAGCCTCGATGTCGCTTCCCCGTTCCCGCGATCCCGAGCCTCCGAGAGCTCCTCCCGGAGGAATTCCCGGCGGTCGAGGAGCTCCAGGTGGTCGGAGACGCCGCGCCACTCGGACCCGACGGCGGCCCCGTGGACGGTTGCGCCGAGGCCGAGGAGGGCCACGGCCCCGGCGCCGACCGCGACGCCCGCGGCGCCGGAGGCGAACTCGTCGTCGCCCTCCGAGCGCGCGGCGTCCGCCACGACCGCCGCGACGAAGGAGACGGCCGCCCCGACCGCGAGCGCCACGATTCCCAGCTTCTTCTCGGCGCCGGCACGGGACAACTTCGATCGGGCGTAGAGCAGCCCCTCGTCCCGGCTCGCGCCCTGCAAGCGTGCCCAATCGGGGTCGCCGGCCGTGGTGCTCACGCACCCCGCCGTCGCCACCGCGAGCGCGGCCATCCCCGTCCGAGCGAGCGCTTCCCTCATCGCGACCTCCCCCGGGGCTTGCCCGGGCGCGAGGGCGTGAGATCAAAGCCCGTGCCGGGGTCCCAGCCCGGCGAGGAAGGGCCCTGGCGCCCGGCGGGCGGGAAATCCGCCCCCCCGACCCGCGGAAGACGGGAGGATTCGCCTGCGGGCTCGCGGGCCTCGGCGCGGGGTCGTTATGATCGGGGCCCCGATGGCCGAGTTCGGAAGAACAGCCCGTACTCTTCTCCTCGCGCCGGCCCTGGCGCTCGTCCCCCCTGCCGCGGCGCACCAGGAAGCGGAGCCGCCTCTCGTCTCCTTTCCGTCCGAGTGGGCGGTGGGCGAGAAGATCCGGCTCGAGATGAGGAAGGAGCGGGAGGAGACCCGCGGCGGGAAGGCGCTTCCCTCCTCCGGCCACAAGATCCCGGTGACGGTCGAGGTGCGCGAGAAGAAGGCCGACGGCTACGTCTTCCGCTGGACCTACGGCAAGGCGGAACCGGCCGACCCAGCGGCGCCCCGGAACCCCCTCGCCGAGAGGCTCGCGAACCTCGCGCAGGGGCTTGCCCTCGACATCCGGACCGACGAGGACGGGACGCCCGAGGGGCTCGCGAATCCCGAATCGGTGGTCTCCTTCTATGAGAAGGCCTTCGAGGTGCTCGGGGCGGAGTGGGCGAAGGCCGGCATGCCGGCCCCGAGTCAGGAGCAGATGCTCCGAGCGCTCCAGCCGTTCCGGTCCCCGGAGACGGTGGGGGTCGCGGCGCTCCGGGACCCCATGATCTTCTTCGTGGTCTGCGGCGGGGAGTTCCGGCTCGGGGAGAAGCGCGACTACGAGGACCAGTTGCCGAACCCGTTCGGGGGGGAACCGTTCCCGAGCCGCGCCTGGTTCCGGATGAACGAGGTCCGCGACGAGGGGCGCGAGGCCGTCATCGAGTGGCGGCAGACCCTCGACCCGGAGAAGTCGCGGGAGATCCTCCTCGCGACGTTCAAGGCCATGGCGGAGAAGATGGGGACCCCCCTCCCCGCCGAGAAGGACCTCCCGAGCCTCTCGGTGGAGGACCAGGGCCTCTTCGTGATGGAGGTCGCGACCGGCTGGCCGCGCTCGGTCCGCCACGAGAGGACGACCCTCTCGGGCGTCCAGAAGCGCGTGGACCGGACCGTCTTCGCGCGGCTGCCTCCCGAGACGAAGTAGCGGGCGTGCCCCACTTCATCATGCAGATCGAGGGGCTCCGCAAGGTCTTCGACCAGAAGGTCGTGATCGAGGACATCTCGCTCTCGTTCTACTACGGGGCGAAGATCGGCGTGCTCGGGGGGAACGGCGCGGGGAAGTCCACGCTGCTGCGGATCATGGCGGGCGCCGACAAGGACGTGGACGGGCGCGTCTGGTGGCAGCCGGGGATCCGGATCGGCCACGTCGCGCAGGAGCCCCTCCTCGACACGGCGAAGACCGTGCGCGAGGCGGTCGAGGAGGGCGTCGCCGAGCTGACGGGGCTCGTGAAGGAATACGAGCGGGTCTCGGCCTCGCTCGAGCAGGGGCTCGAGGGGGACGCCATGCAGGCGGCGCTCGACCGGATGTCCGCCCTCCAGGAGAGGATCGAGGCGGCCGGCGCCTGGGAGGTGGACCGGCAGCTCGAGATCGCGGCGGAGGCGCTTGAGCTCCCGCCGTGGGACGCGAAGGTCTCGGTCCTCTCGGGGGGCGAGAGGCGGCGCGTGGCCCTCTGCCGCACCCTGCTCTCGCAGCCGGACCTCCTCCTCTTGGATGAGCCGACGAACCACCTGGACGCCGCCTCGGTCGCGTGGCTCGAGCGGTATCTCCGCGAGTTCCCGGGCTCGGTCATCGCCGTCACGCACGACCGCTACTTCCTCGACAACGTCGCCGGCTGGATCCTCGAGCTCTCGCAGGGGCACGGGATCCCGTGGCAGGGGAACTACTCCTCCTGGCTCGAGCAGAAGAAGAGGCGGATGGAGGCGGAGGGGAAGGCCGCGGCGGCCCGCCAGCGGACGCTCGATCGCGAGCTCGAGTGGATCCGGATGGCGCCGCGGGCGAGGGTCGCGAAGCCGAGGTCCCGCATCACCGCCTACGAGAAGCTCGCCGCCGAGGCGCAGCACCTCCGGGAAAACGAGATCGAGCTGCAGATCCCGCCCGGGCCCAAGCTCGGGAACCGCGTCCTCGACGTGAAGGGCCTCCGGAAATCCTACGGCGAGAACGTCCTGATAGACGGCCTCGACTGCTCGCTCCCGCCCGGCGGGATCGTCGGGGTGATCGGCCCGAACGGCGCCGGGAAGACGACGCTCTTCAAGATGATCGTCGGCGAGGAGAAGCCCGACGCCGGGACCATCGAGCGCGGGCCGTCGGTGGTCCTCGCCTACGTGGACCAGACGCGCGAGACCCTCGACCCGGGCGCGAGCGTCTTCGACGAGATCACGGGCGGCTCGGAGGACATCGCCTTCGGGCAGAAGTCGATCAACGGCCGCGCCTACGTCTCGCGCTTCGGCTTCCGGAAGGCCGAGCAGTCGCGGCAGGTCGGCACCCTCTCCGGCGGCGAGCGCAACCGCGTCCAGCTCGCGAAGCTCCTCCGCCGGGGCGGGAACCTCCTCCTCCTCGACGAGCCGACGAACGACTTGGACGTGGACACGCTGCGGGTGCTCGAGGAGGCGCTCCTCGCCTTCAACGGCTCGATCCTCGTCGTCGCCCACGACCGCTGGTTCTTGGATCGGATCGCCACGCACATCCTCGCCTTCGAGGGCCAGGGGAAGGTGCGCTGGTTCGAAGGGAACTACCAGGCCTACGTCGAGAAGCGCCGCCAGGAGCTGGGCAAGGACGCCGAGAAGCCGCAGAGGATCAAGTACAAGAAGCTGACGGCGTAGCTCGCCTCGTTCGCGCGGGGCCCACGAGAGCGCGCACGAGGCGAGCTAGAATGCCCTTCCGCCCGCTCACCCCCGGAGGCCCGCCATGAGTCCCGCCCTCGCCGCGGTTCTCGCCTGCCTCCTCGCCCCGCC
>JAKEIC010000134.1 GCA_022614695.1 Planctomycetales bacterium
CTCGGAGGATCTCCCAAACGGGTGTCCAAGAAAAGAGTGCACCACTCCACAGGATACGTACCCGCGCACTCCTGTCAAGAGTCACTTTCCTGGAGGTTGACGGGTCTGGGTCGGTCTCCAGCTCCCGTGGACACAGGCTTGGGATCTCCGGAGGTGTCCATGGAGAGCGAGGAGAATGGGAAGGTCCCTGCCGGAGCCGAGGGAGCCAAGAGGGCGACCGGAGTTCCGGCCGGGAGCAGGTCGGCTGACCCGGAGGACCGCGGGTGGTGGAGCTCGGGCCAGAAGCTGGCCGTCGTCCTGCGGATCCTCCGCGGGGAGGATCTCGACGCGCCCTCGCGCGAGCTGAGGGTCGCGGCCCACCGGCTCGCCGAGTGGGGGGACGCGCTCCTCGCCGCAGGCAGGCGAGGGCTAGAGAGCCGGGCGGGCGAGTGGCGCGACGACGAGGCCGCCAAGCTCCGCGCCATGTTCGGCGAGCTCACGATGGACAACGCGTTCCCCGAGATGCTCTTCGAGCGCTTCCCGGAGGCGTACCGACCTCCACGGCAGAGGTCGAGCGGGTGAGCCAGGCCAGCTCGCGCTTCGCGCAGGTCCCCTACCGACTGGCGCGGGAGTGCCGCCTGGGGCGGCGCGCCCGCTCGACGGTCTATGCGCGACGCCGGCGCGAGAGCCGGGGCGCTCCGGTCCCCGGGCCCCGGCGCCCCGGGCTATATTGTCAGCCCCATGCCCGACCCGACGCCTCCCCGCTATGCCCCGGCCGACCTCTCGCACGTCCGCACCCGGCCGCTCGCGGGGCGGAAGAACCTCGTCACGACCCGGCAGTTCGGCCGGGCGGTCGGCTCGGAAGCTCCGGCGCGGGAGCTGATCGCCTCGCTCCCGGACGTCCTCGCGGCCAAGGCCCTCCGGGCGCTCGCCGGGGAGATCGCGCGCTCGGTCCGCGCCCGCCGACCCGTCGTCGCCGCCTTCGGGGGCCACGTCGTGAAGACGGGCTGCGGGCCCCTCGTGGTGGACCTCCTCCAGCGCGGCGTGCTCTCGGCCGTCGCGATGAACGGGGGCGCGGCGATCCACGACGCGGAGCTGGCGCTCGTGGGCGGCACCTCCGAGGACGTGGCCGACGGGCTCGTGGACGGCTCGTTCGGGACGGCCGAAGAGACCGGCGCCCTCTTCGCGGAAGCCGCCGGCCGCGGTGCGAAGGGGCCGGGCCTCGGGCGGGCTCTCGGGGAGATCCTCCTCGAGCGTCGCGCCCCGCACGCCGCGACCTCCGTCCTCGCCGCGGCGGCGCGGCTCCGGGTCCCCGCCACCGTCCACGTCGCCCCCGGCGCCGACACGGTCCACATCCACCCGAAGGCGGACGGGGCCGCGATCGGGGCGGCGACATTCGCCGACTTCCGGCTCCTCGTCGCGGTCGTCTCGGACCTCGAGGGGGGCGTGTGGCTGAACCTCGGGTCGGCGGTCGCGCTCCCGGAGGTGTTCTTGAAGGCGCTCGCGGCGGCGCGGAACCTCGGGCGCCGGGTCGAGGATTTCGCCGCGGCCGACCTCGACATGCTCCGCCACTACCGGCCGCGCGTAAACGTGGTCGAGAGGCCTCCCCGCCGCGGCTGGCAGATCACGGGGCCGCACGAGATCCTGCTGCCGCTCCTGCGGGTGGCGGTGCTCGACACGCTCGGCGACGGGCGGGAGGCGCCGAGGCGGAAGGTGCGGCGTGGACGCTGACCGGCCCGGCCCGGCCGCCCCCGAGCGGCTGCTCGCGATCGTGGACCGGTTCGCGGCCCTTCGTGTCGCGGTCCTCGGGGACGCGATGCTCGACCGCTGGATCTCGGGGTCGGTGGAGAGGATCTCGCCCGAGGCGCCGGTGCCAGTCGTCCTCGAGGGGACCGCCGTCGAGGGTCCGGGCGGCGCCGCGAACGTGGCCCGGACGACGGCCGGGCTCGGCGCGGCGACGACGCTCGTCGGGCTCGTGGGGACGGACGGCGAGGCCGCGTCCCTGCGCGCTCTCCTCGCGGCGGCCGGGGTCGAGGCGAGGCTCGTCGAGGAGGCGGCCCGGCCGACGACCCGCAAGGTGCGGGTGGGCGACGGCCGGCGGCCCGTCGTCCGGCTGGACCGCGAGACGACCGTGCCCGCCGCGGGCGTCGTCGCCGAACGGCTCGCCGCCGAGGCGCGCGCCGCGGCCGCCGCAGCCGACGTCGTGGTCGTCTCCGACTACGCCAAAGGAGCCTGCGTCCCCGCCGTCCTCGCCGCCCTGTTCGGGGCGGGGCCGCCCGCCCTCGTGGACCCGAAGAGCCCGGACCCATCCGCCTACCGCGGGGCGCGCTGGCTCTCCCCGAACCGCGCCGAGGCCGAGCGCTGGCTCGGGCGGAAACTCTCGGGAGCCGCGGACTGGAAGGCCGCGGCCGACCTCGGACGCGCCCGGACCGGGGCCGCGGCGGTGTTCCTCACGCTCGGAGCCGAAGGGATCTTCGTCTCGGCCGGCGAGCACGGGGAGACGAGGTCCGCGGCCCGGGCCCGGGCGGTCTTCGACGTCACCGGGGCGGGCGACGCCTGCGCCGCGGCGCTCGCGCTCTCGCTGGCGGCGGGGGGAACGGCGCCCGAGGCGGCCGAGATCGCGAACGCGGCCGCGGGGATCGTCGTCGGGGCGCCCGGAACCGCCGCGGTCCCGCCCGCCGACCTCCGCCGGGCGCTCGCGGGCGAGCGCCGCCGGGGGGCGGTCGTCCCGCGCGAATCCCTCCCGCGCCTCCTCGCCGCCCACCGGCTGCGCGGCGAGAGGGTCGTCTTCACGAACGGCTGCTTCGACGTCCTCCACGCCGGCCACGTCGCGCTCCTCGCCCGCTGCCGGGCGGAAGGCGACGTGGTCGTGGTCGGGGTGAACTCCGACGACTCGGTCCGGAGGCTCAAAGGCGCGGGGCGTCCCGCGGTCCCCGAGGCCGACCGCTGCGCGGTGCTCGCCGCCCTCGCCGCCGTGGACTACGTCACCCTCTTCGCCGAGGACACCCCGGAGCGCCTCGTCGGCGAGGTCCGTCCCGACGTCCTGGTGAAGGGGGAGGACTGGAAGGACAAAGGCGTCGTTGGCCGGGAGACCGTCGAGGCCGCGGGGGGCCGGGTCGTGCTCGCGCCCCTCGTGCCGGGGAGGTCCTCGTCGGAGATCCTCGGGCGCATCGCCGGGGATATGATCCTTCCCCCTGGAGCTTCCCGATGACCCCCCCTCCCCGCTCCCGCCTCCTCGCCCTCGTCGAGAAGTTCCCGTCGGCCCGCGTGGCGGTCGTGGGAGACCTGATCGCCGACGTCTACCTCTACGGTCGCCCCTACCGGCTCTCGCGGGAGGCGCCCGTCCCCGTCGTCCAGTACGAGGGCGAGCAGGTCATCCCCGGAGGGGCCGCCAACACCGTCGCGAACGTTGCGGCGCTCGGCGCCCGGTGCTCGGCGCTCGGGATCCTCGGGGCGGACCCGCCCGGCGAGGGGGTCCGCCGGCGGCTGCGGGAGATGGGCGCGGACCTCTCCGGGATCGTCGAGGCCGCCGGGGGCGCGAGCATCGTGAAGACGCGGATCCTCGCGGGGCTGCAGAACACGCGCAAGCAGCAGATCGCGCGCATTGACCGCGACCCCCCGCGCTCGAGAGGCGAGGCGGCGGCGGCGACTCTCGCGAGCTCGGTCCGGGCGCTCGGCGGCAAGTCGCAGGGCCTGGTCGTCTCGGATTACGGGTACGACGCGCTCGGCGAGCCCGTCGTCGCCGCCGTGCGCGAGCTGGCGGAGTCGGTCCCGGTCCTCGTGGACTCCCACCGCCGGATGCGCGAGTTCGGGGGCGCCGCCATCGCCACGCCGAACGAGGAGGAGCTGGAGAACGCGACCGGCATCCGGTGCGAGGACGACGACAGCGTTCTCGGGGCGGGCGAGCACCTGCGCCGGGAGGTGGGCCTCAGGGCCCTCCTCGTCACCCGCGGGAACCGCGGGATGGCGCTCCTCGAGGAGGGGCGCCCGCCGGCGCTCATCCCCATCGTCGGGTCCGGCGAGGTGGCGGACGTCACGGGCGCGGGGGACACCGTCGCGGCGGTCCTCATCCTCGGTCTCGCCTCGGGGGGCACCTTCCTCGAGGCGGCCCACCTGGCGAACGCGGCGGCGAGCCTCGTCGTGATGAAGATGGGCGCGGCGACCCTCACGCGCGAGGAGCTCTCGGCGGCGGTGACGCGCGCGACGAAGGGGTGAGACGGCCGAAGAGAGTTCACCACGGAGACACGGAGACACAGAGAGGACAGAGGGAGACATGGAATCTCGTAGAGCATGGGGACCCGATCTCCCCCGGGACCAATCCACCTCTCCGACTCTCCTCTGCGTCTCTGCGGTGATCTCTTCCGAGGCCGGAGCCTGAGCTTGGGAAGGGCCCCCAAGGCCCGGCCGCCCGCGCCCCCGCCTCCCCCGGCGCGCGGCGAGGTCGCCCGGGACCTCGCCGACCTCTGCGCCCGCGTGGCGGCCCGCCGAGGAGCCGGGACCCGCGTGGTCCTCGCGAACGGCCACTTCGACCTCCTGCACGTGGGCCACGTCCGCTACCTCCAGGGGGCTCGCGCGTGCGGCGACCTCCTGGTGGTGGCGGTGAACGGGGACGAGTCCACGCGGCGGCTCAAGGGGCCGGGACGGCCGTTCCTTCCCGCGGCCGAGCGGGCGGAGATCGTGGCGGCGATCTCGGGCGTGGACTTCGTGCTCGTCTTCGAGGAGCCGGACGTCGCCGGGATCCTGCGCGCGGTGAAGCCCGACGTCCACGCGAAGGGGACCGACTACACGGCCGAGACGGTGCCTGAGCGCGCCGTCGTCCAGGAGTACGGGGGCGCGGTCAAGATCGTCGGCGACGCGAAGGGCCACTCGACGACCGACCTCGTGGCGCGGGTACGGGGGCGGGCCTGACCGGCGTCGCGCTCGCCGCCCACTCCGCGAGGATCCCCGCCACGAGCCGGACGCCCTCGCCCACGCGGGGCCCTGCCCACGTGACGAGCTGGCCGTCCACCACGCGCACGGTCGCGCCCTCCGGGAGCCCCTCCCGGCCCCGCCATCCCTCCGCGTCCGCCTCCGTGAACGCGTAGGGCTCGTCGGGGAGGAGCACCACGTCGGGCGCGGCCCGCAGGGCCTCCTCGGCGGCGATCCTCGGCCAGTCCGAGAGGTCCCCGCCCGGGTGCAGCGGTTCGCCCCCGGCGCGCCGGACGAGGTCCGCCAGGTAGGTCCGCGGCCCCGCCGTCACGAACGGCTTCTTCCAGACCAGCGTGAGGACCCTCGGGCGCCTCCGCCCGCACGGCGCGGCGGCTTCGGCCGCGGCGACCGCCGTCGCGACGCGGTCGGCGACGCGTTGCCCGGTGGCGTCCACGCCGAGCAGCCGCCCGATCCGCCGCAGGACCGACGAGACGTCCGGGAGCCTCCGCGGCTCGGTCGCGAAGGTCGCGAGCCCGGCCTCCTCGAGCGCCTCGGCGTCCTCGCGCCGGTTCTCGTCCGCCGAGAGGAGGACGAGGTCGGGCCGAAGCTCGACGACGGTCCCGATATCGGGCCTCTTCGTCCCCCCGACCGCGGGCACGGCCATCGCCTCCTCGGGGTAGACGCAGAACTTCGTCACGCCGACGAGCCGGTCGCCCGCGCCGAGGGCGAAGACGCCCTCGGTGAGGGAGGGGACGAGCGAGACGACCCGCGAGGCCGGTCGCGCGAGCGCGACCCGACGGCCGAGATCGTCCACGACCGCGATCGTCGGAGCTACTTGATCTCCTCGATCGTCGGCTTCCCCTCGAGCGCCGACGCCTCGACCGCGAGGAAGCTCTCGGCCGCGACCTGGTTGAGCGTCCCCTCGAGGGTGTGCTTCCCGAGGGTCCCGACCGCCTCTCCCCAGGGTCCGGGCTTCCCGGCGCCGAGGTCGGTCCGGATCTGCTCCAGCCTCTGACTCGGCTCGGAGAGCACGATCCGGTAGCTCTTCCCGCCGGTCCCCTGAAGGGCGAACTTCATCGGGGCGCCGCCCGCCTCGCCCGGCTCGACCGCGCTCACCTGGCCGCGCACCCAGACCTTGGCCCCCTCGGCCGGACCCGCCGCGACCGGGGGAGTCTCCGCCGCCGGCGTCTCGGGCTCCTCGGGCTTCGCGGGCTGCGCTCCCCCCTCCAGGCTCATGTCGAAGGAGGCGAGCTGCGAGAGGTACTCGAGGAAGCTCGTCCCCCAGAAGGCCTTCGTCGCCTCCCACTTCCTCTCCATGTTCCGGGGCGCGAGGAAGTACCCCGCGGCGACCGCGCCGCCCGCGAGGAACAGGAAGAGGATCGCGAGCTTGAGGGTCCACCGCGACTTCCTCTTGTAGCGGCTCTTCCGCGCCCCTCCCTCGTCGTCCCCGCCCTTGCCGCCGGGGGAGCCCGGCAGGATCAGCCGCTTGCCGCACTTGCCGCAGCGCTTGGTGCCGGGCGGGTTCGGCGTCCCGCACTGGGGGCACCCGTCCCCCCCGCCGGCCGGCTCGGTGATCGTGGGCATGGAGGCCCTTTCTGCGTACTCGGTCTTCAGCTCCAGGACGTCGTCCCCCCCGCCGCGGGCCCGCGGGGACCGTCCCGCGACCGGCGTCGCGTCCGCGTCGCCGCCGGCGACCGGGCCGGGGACCGTGAACGACTGGTGGCAGGTCCGGCACTTGACCGTGCGGCCCGCGAACGAGTCGTCGAGGGAATACCGTTTGCTGCAGTGATCACAGACCGCCTGGATCGGCATGAGGAACCCTCGGATGAGTTGGGGCCGGATTATAGGGCCGGCGTCCGGAAACCCACAACGTCGTCCTCGTGTCTCCTCCGGGAGACACCCACCCGCCGGCGAGGCACTACGTTGACCGCTCCGGATGGGATCGGATAGGGTGAAGACCCCGCTCGGACACCCGGAGCCCGCCCGCACGGCCCCGTCACACCGGGGGAATGGGATGGCCCTCGATCCCGACATCCTCCTCGGCCGGCTGGCCGTAGGGAAGAAGCTCCTCTCGCAGGAGCAGGTCCGGGCGGCGCTCCGCGCGCAGGCTGCGGAGACGCCCCGCCGGCCGCTCGGGGACGTCCTCGTCAGCGAGGGGCTCCTCTCCCCCGAGCAGGTCGAGGGTCTCCTCTCGCTCCAGGCCGCCTACCTCGCGAAGGAGCGGAGGACCGCGGGGGGGCCGAGGCGCCTCGAGGACGTGATCTTCGGGAAGATCCTCGTGAAGCACGGGCTCGCCCCGGAGGAGGCGGTGAACCGGGCGCTGGCCGCCCAGGCCGAGTCCGAGGAGAGCGGCTCCGGCGGGTCGCGCCGGCTCGGCGAGATCCTCGTCGAGGAGGGCACCGTCGCGCCGGACGTGGTGAGCAAGGTCCTCGAGTTCCAGGAGAAGAAGATCCTCGCGTGCACGGGTTGCGGGGCGCAGTGGAACGTCGCGAACTACGACCCCGACAGGGACTACCGGTGCCGGACCTGCCAGGGTCCCCTCGCGATCCCCGCGCTCCTCAAGGACGTGGGCGTCGCGGGGACACTCACGCTCGGCAGGGGCACCCCGCAGGACGACCTCACGCCCGCGACGATCGGGGCCGAGGGGCTCCCGTCGGGCGTGACCATCGAGGAGTTCGAGGGGGCGGGGAGGACCCGGGTGGATCGCGGGACGCTCGCCACCCGGACCGGGGGGGGCCCGCGGGCCGGCGCCGAGGGCGGCGACGAGGACGCGACCGGCGCGCTCGAGGGCCGGAGCGTCGGCGGCTGCAAGATCCTGAAGAAGCTCGGGCAGGGCGGCATGGGGGCCGTCTACCTCGCCGAGCACGTGGGGCTCGACAAGAAGGTCGCGATCAAGGTCATCCGGTCGGTGGCCGGCACCCCCGCGTCGCTCGTCCAGAGGTTCCTCCGGGAGGCCAAGTCCGCCGCCAAGCTCGCCCACCCGAACGTGGTCCAGGTCTTCAACGTGGGCGAGGACCGGGGCTTCCACTTCATCGAGATGGAGTTCGTCGAGGGGCGGAGCGTGCGCGACCTGATCGCCGAGGAGAAGCTCGACCTCGAGGAGACGATCCGGATCCTCCGCGAGTGCCTGAAGGGCCTCGGCGAGGCCCACCGGCAGGGGCTGATCCACCGGGACGTGAAGCCCGACAACATCCTCGTCGCGAGGACGGGCCAGGTGAAGATCGTGGACTTCGGCCTCGCCCGAGCCGTCGAGGGGGGCGAGGGCGACGACATCACGCGGTCCGGGCAGATCCTCGGCACCCCGCACTTCATGTCGCCCGAGCAGTGCGACGGCCAGAAGACCGACCAGAGGACCGACATCTACTCGCTCGGGGCGACCGTCTACAACATGCTGACGGGCGAGAAGCCCTTCGTCGGCGAGACGGCCATGGCGATCCTCATGAAGCACATCAACGAGGACGCCGCCCCGATCCGGGAGAAGGCCCCCGACGTC
>JAKEIC010000135.1 GCA_022614695.1 Planctomycetales bacterium
AGGGGATCCCGACGGGCCGGATCGCCGAGCCCGACGACCTCGCCGGGCCGATCGTCTTCCTCTGCTCCGACCTGGCGAGGCACGTCCAGGGCGAGATCCTCTGCGTGAACGGCGGGTCGCTGCTCCACGTGACGTAGGCGGCCGGCGACCTGGATTGGGGAGGGGACCATCTGCTAGATTGGCCGCATGAGCCTCGACGCGACGAGGCGCGACTCCGACGCCGCGATGAGGATCCTCGTCGTGGACGACGAGCGGCCGACCCGCGGACCCGTCCGAGAGCGCCTGGTCCGCGAGGGCTACGGGGTCATGGAGGCGGAGGACGGGACGACCTGCACGGCCGTCCTCGAGCGGGAGGTGCCGGACCTCGTGCTCCTCGACGTTCGCCTCCCCGACACGGACGGCCTCCGGATCCTCAAGGGCATCCAGTCGCGCACTCCCGATCTCCCCGTGATCATCCTCACGACCTCGACGTCGGTGGACCGTGCCGTAGAGGCGATGAAGCTCGGCGCGTTCGACTATGTCATGAAGCCGTTCAACATGGACGAGCTGGCGATCACCGTGAGGCGCGCGCTCGAGACCGCGTATCTCCGCCGCGCGGTCCGCGTCCACGTCCACGAGAACCGGGCCCGTTACGGGGTGCAGAACCTCGTGGGCCGCTCGAAGGCGATCCGCGGCCTGCGGGGGCTCATCGAGCGCGTGTCCCGGAGCGGGGCCACGACAGTCCTGATCCGCGGGGAGAGCGGCACCGGCAAGGACTTGATCGCGAAGGCCATCCACGCCGAGTCGTCTCGGGCTGAGAAGCCCTTCATGGACATCACGTGCACCGCGCTCCAGGAGACACTCCTCGAGAGCGAGCTGTTCGGCCACGAGAAGGGCTCGTTCACGGACGCGAAGTCGCAGAAGAGGGGCCTGTTCGAGATGGCGCACGGAGGGAGCGTCCTCCTCGACGAGGTGGGAGACATGTCGCGCGCGCTCCAGGCGAAGCTCCTGCGCGTCCTCGAGGAAAGGTCGTTCCGGCGGATCGGGGGGACGCAGGAGATCCGGGTGGACATCCGCGTGATGAGCGCCACGAACCAGGACCTCGAGCGGTTGATCGAGCGGAAGGCGTTCCGGGCCGACCTGTACTACCGGCTGAACACGGTCACGATAGACGTGCCGCCGCTCCGGGAGCGGAGCGAGGACGTCGCCCCTCTCGCCGAGCACTTCCTCCGGCACTTCGCGCGCGAGCTCCGGAGGCCCGTGGAGGGGATCTCCGAGGCGGCGCTCGCGAAGCTCGGGGAGTACGACTGGCCCGGCAACGTCCGGGAGCTGCGGAACGTCATCGAGAGGGCGGTCCTGCTGGGGCAGGAGAGACGCCTCGGCGTCGAGGACATCCCGCTCGGGCGTCCCGCGGCCGCACTCGAGCCCGGGAGGCGCGCGTTCGTCCTGCCACGCGGGGGCCTCAAGTGGGCCGACCTCGAGCGGGATCTCGTCGCCCAAGCGCTCGAGAAATCGGGCGGGAGCCAGACCAAGGCGGGCAAGCTCCTCGGGATGACCCGGGACCAGGTCCAGTACCGGATCCAGAAGTACGGGCTCGCCGGGTCGAAGGCGGGCACCTAGCCCGGCGTCGCCGGCCGCGCGGCGGGGGACGGACGCGGCTCCGTCCGCGACGATGCGGGATATTCCGGGCCGAGCGGGGCGGCCGATGCGACTGGCCCGGAGCCCGGGTCGGCACCGAGTTTGCTCCCCGTCTCCTGGCCCCGCGGGGGCGCGGGGCCCGGGGCCGGGTCCGAGTCGCGCGACTCGCCGGCCCCGGCGGGCAGGAGGTCCACGCCGCGGGTGCGGCGGACCAAGAAAGGAAGCACTCATGGAAATGACGATATGGCCGCTGCGCGAGCACGGGCTGCTGCGGCGCGAGATCTACCGGCTGCTCGGGGAGGTCCAGGGGGCGAACGGCGACGGGAACGGCACGAACGCCTACGGCACCTGGGTCCCGCCGCTCTCGGTCTGCGAGACGCCGGAGACCGTGGTCGTGACGACCGAGGTCCCGGGAGTGGACAAGGAGTCGCTCGACATCTCGATCACGGGCAACCAGCTCGTCCTCAAGGGCGAGAAGCGGGAGGAGTCGGACGAGAAGGGCAAGACGTGGCACCACATCGAGCGGTCCTACGGCGCCTTCGCCCGCTCGGTCCTCCTGCCCGCGCCGGTGGACCCGACCGCGGTCGAGGCGGAGACGAAGGACGGCGTGCTCACGGTCACGGTGCAGAAGAGGGCCGAGGCGATGCCCCGCAAGATCGCCATCCGGGCCAGCTAGGGACAGAGCCGACGCCCGCCGCGCGGGGTCCGGGGGTCGGACCCCGCGCGGTCGTTGCTTGGACGGCGTGCCCGAGCGCCTTGCGGATCTCCCTCGCTAACTGTGCCCATCCGGTCGCGCCGCTTCAGGAGGGAGCGTGAGACCCGACGCCCAGGCCGCCCCTCGGCGCGCCGCGGCGACGGAGGCGAGACCGGGTGCGGCGGCGAAACGGGACCTCCCCGGCGCGGATTCTTGGGATGTCCGGGAGGAGGAGTCCGCGTTGCGGGCTCGCGCAGGGAGACTGAGCCTCGAGATTCCGCCGGTCGCCACGCTGCGGGTCACGGATCGGCCGCGCGCTGCGGACCGGCGTTTGCGATGCCACATGCCCGAGTTCGGCCGCTGGGGCAACGGGCCTCGGTTGCTGGCGCCGTGCGGGATCCCAGTGAAGGAGAGCCATGTTCCTCGTTGATCTAGTCGCCTACCTGGTTGTCGCGCTCGCGTGCGGTCTCCTCGCTCAGAGGCTCGTGCCGCGGCGTTCGGTCGGAGGATTCCTCGTTTTGACCGCGGTCGCGCTCGCCGGTGCGATGCTCGGCGAGTTCCTCGCGCGCCACGTCGGCGCCCCGGAGCTCCTGCCCCTCACGATCGGGAGCCGCATCCCTGTGCTCGGGGCAATCCTCGGAGCCGGGACGGTCACGATCGGGGCCGCATGGCTCCAGGCCTCTGGCTCCGGAGGCGGATCCAGCGTGAGCCGCGGACCGGTCACGAGTCAGTGGGAGCGGTTTGAGGCGGAGGCCCGGCGCCGGTGGGCCAGGCTCACGGACAACGACTGGCGCCTCGCGGCCAACACCGTCACGGGGCTCGCGGACCGCATCCGGGAGCGTTACGGCGACGCGCGCGACACCGTGGCGAGGCAGCTCCACCTGTTGATGTTCCGGGTCCGGGAGAAGACCCTCCCGGCGCCGCCCGCCCCGGGGGCGCTCCCGGGCTCCGCCGTCCGTCGAGGGCGAGAGAGCGAGGTCGCCTCGATCGGCTCCCCCGGTCCGGCAATGGTGCATCCGGAGCCGCTCCCGCAGCGAGCGTCGCGCGCGATCGATCCCGTCCTGCTCGACCTGGCCCCGGCTGCCGAGGCCCCTCCCACGCGGGGCCCCGCCTTCGAACTCTCCACGGAGGCGATCGCGCCGGGCGTCGTCCGGATCCAGCTCCGGGGCGCCCTGGGGGCTCCGTCGCACCACCAGCTGGCGGAGATCCTCGCGACCCTCATCCGCGGGGGGACCGTGCGGCTCGTGGTGGACTGCAGCGAGGTGGAGGCCATCTCGTCGGCGGGGGCTGCCGCGTGCGTCGTGGCCGCCGGCCATGCCCAGGCGCGCGGGGGCAACATCGTGTTGCTGCGCCCGTCCACCCCGGTCCGCGAGCTCCTCGGCGTCCTCGGCATCGACGGCGTCATCCCCTACGCCCAGGACCTGGAGGAGGCGCTTGCGCGCCTGCCGGTCCCGCTGCTGCCGCTGGCCGCCGGCGAGGGGCCCGGGTTCCCCTGAGACGGAGGCGCCGCCGTGTTCGAGAGAATCCTGTTCGCGGTGGACGGCTGGCCGCCCTCCGGTGCCCTGCTGCTGCAGATCCGGCGGCTCCTCTCCGCCGAGTCCTCCGAGCTCACGTTCCTTACCGTTGTCCCCGACTCGGGCGACGGGCCTGCGGAGGCGGCGAAGCTCGAGGCGCTCCGGCGGCGCGCCCGGGGGGACCTCGACGCGCTCCGGAGCCTCCTCGCCTGGGAGGGGCTGCGCGCGGAGACGGCGATCCGGACCGGGGACCCCGCGGGCGAGATCCTGCGGGCCGTCGAGGAGACGCGGGCCTCGCTCGTCGTCCTCGAGAGGCGGGGCCACACCGGACGCGAGAGGCTCCTGCGCGACAGCCTCGCGCAGGGCGTGCTTCGCGGCTCGCGCGTCCCCGTGTTACTGGTGGACCGGCGGCCCGCCGAGGCCGGTGGCGGCGCGGGTCCGCGTTCGTTCGAACGGATCCTGGTCGCCCACGACGGTTCCCCCGCCTCGGCCCGGATCCTCCCCCTGGCCGAGTCGCTCGCGAGGCTGCACGGGGCCGAGCTGATCCTGATCCACGCGGTCCTGGCTCCGGAGGCCGCGCCGCGTTTCGAGGATCCCCGGCCGGGCGAGCCGGTAAGCCTCTCGGCGCTCGGCGGCGAGTGCGAGCGCCTGGCCGGGGAGGGGATCGCCGCGCGCCTCCGGGTCGGATCAGCGGCCGCCTCGGCGGAGATCCTGATGGCCGCCCGGGAGGAGTCGGCGGACCTCATCGCCCTCACCACGCACGGGAGGGGGGGGCACTCGCGCGACTGGATCGGGTCCGTCGCAGAGCAGGTGCTGCATCGCTCCCCGTTCCCGCTGCTCGTCCTTGGGAGCCCCGGCGGGGCACAGGAGGGTCCATGTTCGTCCGCGACTGGATGACGGCGCACCCGGTGACGATCGGCGAGGAGACGACCCTCGGCGAGGCCCGTTGGCTCCTGAAGGCCCACCGGGTCGGCCGCCTGCCCGTGGTCCGCGGCGGGAGGCTCGTGGGGATGGTGACCGAGCGCGAGCTCGGAGAGGCGGCGCCTTCGAGCGTTGACCTCACGAGCCCCGACGAGTACCGGGAGGGGATCGAGTCGACGCGGGTGGGCGTCCTCATGGCCCGCGACCCCGCGACGGTGGCCCCCGGCGACACGATCGAGAGCGCGGCCGGTCGGATGCTCGAGCGGCGGGTCGGCGAACTGCCGGTGGTCGAGCGCGGGAGGCTGGTCGGTATCCTGACGGAGACGGACGTCTGTCGCGTGCTCTCCCACATCCTCGCCGTCCAGGGGCCCCGGACCCGGATGGTGCTCCAGACTGGGAACTCGGACCCCCCGCTGTGGGAGCAGCTCCAGCTCCTCGCCGGGCATGGGCTCCGGGTCGCGAGCGTCACGTGCTACCGGAGTCGCCCGGGCGGCGAGTCGCTTGCCGTCGTCACGACCGGGCCGGGCCGGCAGGTCGGGGCGGGCGCCTGAGTCACCGCCCGCCGGCAGGCGCCCCACCCGCGGTTCCCTCGCACTCGGCCAGCCAGCCCCGCACTCGCTCCGTCAGGGGGGCCTGCGGGGCCCTCCGCCTCACCGGCTCCGCCCCTCCTCGCTGCGGATCCTCCGCTCGCACTCGGCGAGTCCCTGGCGGGCCCTCGCGGCGAGGGCCTCCGGGGGGTCGCGCTCGAGGCAAGCCTCCAGCGCCGCGCGGGACCCGCGAAGGTCCCCGAGACGGAGACGCAGGAGGCCGATGCCCGCGTGCGCGGCCGCGTGGTCGGGCTCGTTCCGGGCGGCCTCCTCGAAGGAGGCGAGGGCCGCTTGGTGTTGCCCTCGCGCCGCCTCGATGTCCCCCCGGTTGACGAGCGCCTGGGCCCAGCCCGGTCGGATCGAGAGGGCCGCGTCCAGGTCGGACAGGGCGCCGTCCCCGTCCCCGCGCCGGGCGCGCAGGAAGCTCCGGTCGCAGAGCGCGGCCGCGTCGCGCGGGTCCGCGCGCAGGACGGCACCGAGGTCTTCGAGGGCACCCTCGGAGTCTCCGAGCTGGGAGCGCGCGATCGCGCGGTTGTAGTGCGCGTCCCCGAACCCCGGTCTCAGGCGGATCGCGTGGCCGAAGTCTTCGGCCGCCCCGCGCGAGTCGCCCATCCGGACCCGGGTGACTCCCCGGCCGTAGAAAGGGTCGGCATCCTCCGGGGAGAGACTCAGCGCCGCGTCGAAGTCGGAGATTGCCCCCGCGAGATCGCCCAGGTCCCGACGGACGATGCCGCGGAGACACCAAGTCGGGGCGTCGCTTGGGACGAGGCGAAGGGCGGCCTGGAGGTCCTCGAGCGCGCTCGGCAAGTCGCCGAGGTCGCGCCGGGCGTCCGCGCGGTTCCGGAGGGCCTTGTGGTCATCGGGTCGCAGGCGCAGGGCCTCGTCGAAGTCCGCGATCGCCCCCCGGACATTCCCGAGCTGGTGGCGCAAGGCGCCCCGGTTGACATGGACCCAGGCCCAGGCGATGCCTTCCTCGAGGGCTTGGTCATACGCGCGCACCGCGGCGGCTGCGTCGGCCCTCCCGTGCTCGACCGTGGCCCGTAGCAGAGCCGCCTCCCAGCCGGTCACGCCCCGGAGCTTCTCGCCCGCGGCCCCGAACTCCCGACGCACGACGTGGCGGGCGGCGGCGGCGAGTGTCGCCAGCGGACCCGTACCCGTCGCCAGCGGTTCGAGCCTGCGGGCGGCCTCGGTCCCGTCCAGCCGGAAGAGCGCCTCCAGTGCCAAGTGGAGACGGGCGGCCGGTCCCTCCGCGGATCCGTCGGGGATGGCTTCCCACTCCCGCCGTGCCGCGTCGTTCTCCCCGCAGGCCCAGAGCACGAGACCCCGCTCAAGGCGCAGGTCGTGCCGCGCCGGATCGAGGGCGAGGGCCTCCGCGAGGATCCGGGCCGCCTCCTGCGGGGCGCTCGAGCGCAAGGCGCGGGCCCGGGCGGAGAGCACCTCGAGCCGGCGGCTCCCCGCATCCGGAGGCTCGGCCCGCTCGAGTGGACCCCGGGGCGGGGGGAGGGCACTGGCCGCGAGGAGCGCGGCCGCCGCCAGGCTCGCCAGGACCGCCCCGGCCCCCGCGAGGACCCACGCAGCCTTGGGGAGCGGGACGCGCGTTGGAAGTCGTTCGCCGCGCAACACGCGGGCCAGGTCGTCGCGCAGGGGCGCCGCGTCGCCGTATCGCTCCCGGGGCCGCTTGGCGAGGCATCGCCGTACGACCCCTTCGAGATCCCGCGGGATGTCCGGTCGGAGCGTCGAGAGGTGGACGGGCTCGCGCTCGACGATCCTCTCGAGCACCTCGTCGGTCGAGCCGCCCTCGAAGGGGAGCCGCCCGGCCAGCGTCTCGTAGAGCACCGCCCCGAGTCCCCAGACGTCGGCTGCCGGCGTGAGGTCGCTCGTCGCCCCCATCGCCTGCTCGGGGGACATGTACTCGGGGGTCCCGAGGGCCAGGCCGGTCTTCGTAAGCCGGGAGCGTGTCGCGACGACTCGGGCGAGGCCGAAGTCGGTGAGGAACGCGCTCCGCGCACTCCCGGGGGCCCCATCGGCAAGATCCTCGTCCCCCCACTTGCGCCCGACGAGGATGTTGCCCGGCTTCACGTCCCGGTGCAGGACGCCGCGGGCGTGGGCGTGGGCGAGGGCGTCCGCCACGTCGCGCGCGATCTCCGCGGCTCGCCGCCAGGAGAGCGGCTCGCCCTCGAGGACGGCGTAGAGGGGCTCGCCCTCGATCAACTCCATCGCGAACCATGGGGTCGGGGGTGAAGAGGAACCCGGGACCGGCTCCCCCACGTCCAGCACCCGGACGATCCCCGGATGATCGAGGGAGCGGGCCAGCGCGATCTCTCGCCGGAACCGCATCCTCTCCTCGGCGGAGGGCGCGTCGGCGCCCGCGGTCAGAACCTTCAAGGCGACGGACCGCCCCGTCTCCAAGTGCCGAGCGCGGTAGACGACTCCGCATCCCCCGCGGCCGAGCTCGGCGAGAGTCTCGTACGGACCGCACCTCACCGTCCGCGCTCCCGCCCGGCGGCCAACTCCTCTTCGGCCCGAGCGAGCATGCGGCGCGCCTCCGCGGCCCAGGGGTCACCGGGCGCGATCCGGAGGAACGCCCGGGCCTCGTCGGCCGCCCCCGCCCAATCGCCCCTTTGCGCCATGACGACCCCGAGATTCGCGTGGGCGGACGCCATCTCGGGCTCCAACCGCAGGGCGGCTCGGAAGTCCTCCGCCGCCGCGTCGAGATCGCCGCGCTCGCGGTGGAGATTTCCGCGGTTGTAGAAGGCGTCCGAGAACTCCGGTCGGAGCGCGACCGCCGCCGTGAGGTCTTCCAGGGCTCCGGCCGAGTCCCCCCGATGGTACCGGCACAGGCCCCGCTGGAAGAGCGCCTCGGCATTCCCCGGCTCGAGGCGAACGGCCGCCGTGGCGTCCTCCTCGGCGCCCGGGAGATCCCCGAGCCTCCGCCGCGCGATGACCCGGTTCAGGAGCGGCGCTGCGCTCCCGGGATGGATCTCGAGCGCGGACGTGAAGTCCGCGATCGCGCCCCGGGAGTCCCCTCGCTCGAACCGGACCATCCCGCGGTTGACGAGCACATGGTACGAGCGAGGCGCGAGCGCGGCGGCGAGATCCACGTCACGGGAGGCGCCCTCGAGGTCGTTCAACTTGAGGCGGGCGTGAGCCCGGTTCGTGAGCGCCGGGGCGTACCGGGGCTGTCGTTCCAGGGCCGTCGTGAAATCCGCCGCGGCCCCCGCGTGGTCCCCGTTCTTCTGGCGCGCGACGCCTCGCTCGTTGTAGACCCAATAGAAGGGAATCCCCTCGCGGATCGCCCGATCGAGGTCCCGGAGCGCGGCGGCAGGATCCCCTCGCGGGTCCAGCCCCTCGGTGTGCCCGCGCAGGAGCGCGGCTTCCCAGCCCGGCTCGCCACGGAGGAGAGCCTGGACCCTCGGGTAGTCCTGGGCCAGCGCCGCGATCGCGGCCTGGGCGAGCCGGGCCGGCGCCCCACCCTCCCTCGCGACCGCCTCGAGATCCGAGAGCGCTGCCTGGCCCTGGAGCACCCCCCCCTCGACTCGGAAGAAGGTCTCGAGGGCCCTGTAGAGCCGGGCGAAGGGCGCGTGCGCGGCTCCTTCGGGTATCCGGCCCCACTCCGCGCGCGCGCCGGCGGCGTCCCCGGCAGCCCAGAGGAGGAGACCCCTCTCGAGACGCAGGTCGTGCCGGTCGGGGGCGTCGGCCAGCGCATCGCCGAGGAGCCTCGACGCCGCGCCGGGGTCCGAAGCCCGGAGCGACCGGGCGCGGGCCTCGAGCGCGGCGACCCTGGAGGGGGTCGCGTGCGGTGCGCCGGCGCCGCCGGGCGGGGGCTGCTCGCCCGTCCGTGCCGTCCATGCCCGGGCGATCGCGAGGGCGGCGACGGCCCCCGTGGCCGCGAGCAGGGGGGGGGCGAGCCTCCGTCGAGGCCTTGCCCGTGGTCGCTCGCCTCGCAGCACGCGGTCGAGGTCGTCCCGGAGCGCGGCGCCGTCGGCGGGCCGGAAGGCGGGGCGCTTGGAGAGGCAAGCCAGGACGAGGGTGGCGAGCCCCCGGGGGATGTCGGGGCGGAGCCTGCGCGGATCCACGACGCTCCGGAGGCCACGGCCTCGACGACGCTCTCCACGGAGGCCCCCTCGAACGGCGGCCGGCCGACGAGCATCTCGTAGAGCACCGCCCCCACTCCCCACACGTCCGTCGCGGGCCCGAGCGAGTCCATCTCTCCCTGCGCCTGCTCGGGCGACATGTACTGGGGAGTCCCGAGGGCCATCCCGGTGCGGGTGAGGCGCGAGCGGCTCGCGACGACGCGGGCCAGGCCGAAGTCGGTGAGGAACGCGCGGGGCTCGACGCGGGGACGCGGCGACGCGGCGACGCGGCGAGGGGAGGCGTCCCCGAGCGCGTCCCTGGCCTGGGCCTCTTCCTCCTTCGCCGTGTCGAGTTTGGTCCCCACGAGGATGTTCCCCGGCTTCACGTCCCGGTGGAGGACGCCGCGGGCGTGCGCGTGCGCGAGCGCGTCGGCCAGCTCACGCGCGATCTCGACGGCGCGGCGCCAGGGGAGCGGCTCGCGGGCGAGGAGCGCGTAGAGAGGCTCGCCCTCCACGAGCTCCATCGCGAGCCAGGGCCGGCCCCCGTCCTCGCCCGACTCGAGCACCCGTACGATCCCCGGGTGATCGAGGGAGCGTGCGAGCGAGACCTCGCGGCGGAACCTCTGGGCCTCGATCGAGCCGGGCCCCTCGACGGGTCTCAGGACCTTGAGCGCGACTTCCCGCGCGTCTCGGGTGTCGCGTGCCCGGAAGACCGTGCCGTAGCCTCCGCGCCCGATCTCCGCGAGCGTGTCGAAAGGACCGATCCTCACGCTCCTCCCAGTCTACCCCTCGCGGACCGGTAGAATCCGGCCCCGTGGAGCGCCCGCACGCCCTGCGCATCCTGGATGCGAACCTGAACCGCGCCCGCGAGGCCGCCCGCGTCGTGGAGGATGCCCTGCGGTTCGGTCGCCCCGGCGACCCGGAGGCGGCCGAGCGGGCGCGCGCCCTCCGGCACAGGATCTCGCACCTCCCGC
>JAKEIC010000136.1 GCA_022614695.1 Planctomycetales bacterium
AACCGCGCCCGGAAGTCCTCGAGGGTCCGGGGGAAGGTCGGCCTCGGCACGCGCTGCCCATACTACCCGTGGGGTCATGCTGAGGGAAGTGGATAAGCATGTTGCCGTTACCACAGTAGGCCCACCCGTGACCTGCATCGCCACCGACTGGGGATCCTCGCCGGTGGCGCGTCCCAACGTTCTCGGACAACCGCCGGTGGCGCCAGGTAACGAGACAGTCTCCCCCACCACGTTGCATTTTGGGGACAAGTTGATCCCCAACCCCAGCCGATTCGCCCCCCTCAGGGGCGTCTTGACGACCCCGTGCTAGCCGCTATTCTCGGCCCAGGGGGGCTGGCGCATGCACAACAACGGGATTCGGCCATCCGGCTCGGGACCCAGCCGTGGACCAGTTCGGCTGACGCTCGGTGGTGTGGGGATGTTTGTTGTCTCCACCGTCACCGTGCTCGGGCTGCTGTCCGTTTTGCGTTCTGAGACGCCAGATCTCACGGCCACGGAACACGTTGCAGCGCCGCGAGGGAATGCCCAGAGCACCCAGAGCACTCAGAGAATGGCGTCAAGTCGAGATCCACGAGACGAACTCCCAGAAGCCTCGCCGGAGGGTCGCCCGCAGGAGTGTCACGTCGCGGCCCTCGCGGCCGCTGACGGAGCCGAGCGGACGCCTGACCCGGATCGGTCGAAGGGGCCCCTTGGTCTCGTGGGTGGGCTGACCGATGCCGATCGCCGGGTGCTCGATGCTCTGCGGGCGGCGGACCGACCGCCGGACAAGGAGGCGTTCATCAAGGCCCTGGCCGCGATCCGAGCCGCAAGGATCACGACTCTGGCGCCGGAGACGTACCGCCAGCTGCGGGCACGACTCTTGCCCCCGGTCGCTCGAGGCCCCCTCGACCAGGCGGTGCTGGAGGCCCTGGCTCGTGACTTCAGCTCCGAGACGAATCAGTTGATCCTCGACGCATCTACGCAGAGCCCGGACCGCGACACGAGGATCAAGGCCCTTACCCTTCTGTCTCCCGCGCGCGGTCCGGAGATGGAGGCTAAGCTGCTCGGCCTGATGGAGGGGGAACCCGACCCTCCCGTGGCGGCAGCTGTCGCGAGCTGGCTATCCCGTTGTTACCGACAGTCCGTGGAGACAAGGCGGCGGTTTCGCGAGCTCTCGGCATGTGAGGAGCTGCCGAAGCGCAGACTTGGAGTGTGGGGGCTGCAAGTGAGGGATTCGGAGGAGGTGCGGCTGCTGGCGAGATCGGCCGATCCGAGCGCCTTTGTGGATACCGACGACGAGATCAGGTGCTTGTCGCTGAGCCGGCTCGCCGAGGGGGCCCGACACGACGCTCTCTCGCTGGCGGCCGCGCGGCGTGCCGTGACCGCGGATCCCTCGCCTGACGTGAGACAGGCCGGGATCTCGGCGCTCGAAGCTCTGTACCGCTGGAGTGGGGCGGGCCGAGAAGAACTCATCGAGCTCCTTCGGTTCGTGCGTTCGCAGGATCCCGACGAATGGGTCCGCCACAAGGCAGAAAACTGCCTGGGGTCGCTCGGGCGCTAGGTTCAGCGATGGCACTGCCGGCGAGACGGGATCGGTGCCGGACGATCGCGGGTCTCCTGGGGATCTTGGCCGCGGCCGGAGCCCTCGCCTGGCTCATGGGGGCGTTCGGGGTAGGCGCTGGCCTCGGTCCGCCGCCGGGTACCGCCGGCACCAACCCCGAGGCCGCGAGATCCTCGCCGGTCGTGATGCCGGACTGGACCGCAGAAGACGATCGAGAGCTCCAGGTCACGTCGGACCGCCTGGCGGAACTCGAGGCACGATCCCAGGACTTGGGGTTCCAATCCACGCGTGCATCGGGGGCCGGAAACGAGGAGCGGGCAGAGGAGCTTGAAGCCCAGAGGGAAAGGCTGGACGAGGAGGTGCGGGATCTCTCCAAGAAGCTGCGCGATCTCCTGCACAAGCGGGCCCCAGGTATGCGTTCCCGGAGACCCGACGAGGTGGAAGGGCTCCTGCGCGAGTACGACGGAACGGGCGATTTCAATCAACGACGCATCATCCATGCACGGATCCTGCAATCGGGGTTCCCCGCACCGGAGTACGCGCGAAGCCTTGCGGCGCGCCTCCTGACGGGGGAGCCCGACTCCAAGACGAGCGACTGGCTGCGGTTGATCCTCGTTGCCAAGGACCCGTCCCCGGAAACGACTCGGTTGCTGAAGACGCTCGCGAAGAAGGCGCGGGACTCCCAAATCCGCGGCTTCGCCGGACAGAGCCTGGGTGGCAGGGCGGACGAGGACCTTCGCCCATATCTCCGCGAGCTCCTCGCGACAGAGTCAGATGCGCTTGTCCGACGCGCCCTTGAGTATGCGCTGAATGTGAGCGAGAGCACTGCGAAAGGCGGGAAGTAGCGGCCGCGAAACCCATGAGCCTGGCGCGGGTTCCAGCGCAAGCGTGTTTCCTCAGCTGCGCCACGCCGTCGCTGTGCTCGCCGTTGCGGTGGCCGCGGCGGCTCCCCTCCGCGGACAGGACCCGGCGGACGGGCCGCCCGTCCACGCGGTCGAGTACGCACGACCGGGCGGAGTCCCGCTCCGGCTCGACCTGCGGCTCCCGCCCGGCGCGGGTCCGCATCCCGTGGTCCTCTGCCTCCACGGAGGCGGGTGGCGGTCGGGGGACCGGCGCCGCGTCGCGCTCCTCGACGAGCTGCCGGCGCGGGGGATCGCCACGGCGAGCGCGGACTACCGGCTCTCCGACGTCGCGCCCTACCCGGCGGCGGTCGAGGACTGCCGCGCGGCCGTCCGGTGGCTTCGGGCTCACGCGCGGGAGCACGGGCTCGACCCGGACCGGATCGGGGCCTTCGGTCCCTCCGCGGGCGGGCACCTGGCCCTGATGCTCGGGGTCCTCGCCGACGATCCCCGGGAGACGGTCTCGGCCCGCGTCCGGGCCGTCGCCTCGTGGTTCGGGCCGGCCGACTTCTCCCGGTTCCCGTCGCGGGGCGACGGGGCGGCGGCCGCCTTCCTCGGCGCGACCCGCGAGGAGCGGCCCGACCTCTGGCGGGAGGCCTCCCCGGTCACGCACGTCTCGGCCGACGATCCCCCGACGCTCCTCGTCCACGGGGACCGGGACGACACGGTCCCGATCGCCCACTCGGAGGCGATGCTCGCGGCGCTGCGGGCAGCGGGCGTGGAGTGCCGCCTGCTCCGGGTCCGCGGCGCGGGCCACGGCTTCAAGGGCGAGGCGCCGGAGCCCCCGATCGAGGAGATCCGGCGGTTCACGCGGGCGTTCTTCGAGAGGCATATGAGCATCGGGGGGGCTCTCGGCCCCGCCTCGCGCCCCCCCGATCCCCCCCCTGGGCGAGCCGGCCCCTTCGAGGACGAGACCTGGTTCGCCCTCTCCAGGGACGGGCTCGACTTCGCGGGGCACCGGAAGCTCTGGGATCACGCCTCGGTCCCCGACATCGTCGCTCTCCCGGGCGGCCGGCTCCTCGTCACCTTCGTGGACTTCTCCGAGGGGGCCGCGGCGACCGAGGGGATCGGGGTCGGGATCTCGGACGACGGCGGGGCGACCTGGCGCCGGGAGAGGGCGCGCATCGAGGGGCTCGCCCCGCGCGCGAAGGCCGTGGACCCGGACCCGTTCCGGCTCCCGGACGGCCGGATCCGGCTCTACTATTTCGCGTCGCCGGCGCCGCAGGGGCGGGGGCCGGGGGACCCTGCGCGGGCCGAGGGCCCCCACGAGGTCCGTTCGGCGGTCTCGACGGACGGGCTGCGCTTCGTTGAGGAGGACGGGGTCCGGTTCGCGAGGGAGGGGCTCACCGACCCGGACGTCGTCCGGCTCCCGGACGGCCGCTTCCGGATGTACTTCCCGGTCCACGCCGGTCGCGCCGCCGGCTCGGTCCTCTCGGCGACGTCGCCGGACGGGCTCGCCTTCACGGAGGACCCGGGGGTCCGACACCCGGCTCCGGCGATCCCGGGCGCGATCGTCCTGCCCGACGGCCGGGTCCGCCTCTACGTGAACGGGCCCGGCGGGATCGTCTCGAGGACCTCCGACGACGGCCTCGCGTTCCGGGAAGAGCCGGGCGTGCGGATCGCCGCTCACGAGGGGCGCCTCCTCGCCGACCCCGGCGCGGCGAGGCTCCCCGACGGGCGCGTGGCGCTGGTGTGGAAGCGGAGGTGATCACGCGAGGAAGTGGCGCCGGATCCTCTCGACGCTCGCCGGGGAGGGGATCTCCTCGGTCAGGAGCGCGAGCACTCCCGCGCTCCGCGATCCGCCGTCCCGGTCGAGGCGGTTCTGGAGGGCCTGGAGGACGTTCTCGAGCGACGCGAAGCGCACCGGCATGAGGATCCGCGCCTTCGGGAACGGTCCGAGGACGTATTCGACGGTGTCCACGCCCGTCCCCGCGGGCCCGGGGTTGTAGGGGATGCAGAGCCCGTCTCCCCGAGCCGGCCCCTCGAGCCACGCGAGGACGGCCGTGAGGGGTTCGTCCCGGCTGAAGACGCGCCCGATCCGGAGGCCCGCCGCCTCGAGGCTCGCCGACACCGCCTCGCGGACCTGGTCCTCGTAGGGATGCACGAAGTGGACGCGCACGGCCGCCCACGAGTCTAGCGCGCGACGAACGTCTCGCCAGACGGGGGCCCGGCCTCAGCGCCGATTCAGCGGTGCCGTTACCCCCCCGCCACGCGGTTCCGCCCGGCGCGCTTGGCGGCGTAGCACGCCGCGTCGGCGCGCCGGAGGAGCGCCGCGGGCGAGGCGTCCTCGGGCCCGAACGAGGCGACCCCGACGGAGAGCGTGAGCGAGAGGGATTGTCCGGCGTCCCGCGGGTTCGGGATCCGGGCCTTCTCGACGCGGAGGCGGAGCCGCTCCGCGAGCCGGACGGCCCACGGGCCGGAGGTCTCCGGGCAGAGCACCACGAACTCGTCCCCGCCGTAGCGGAAGACGACGTCGAGCGACCGGCGGACCCGCCGGAGGATCTTCGCGACCTCCCGGATCACGCGGTCGCCTCCGGCGTGGCCGAGCGAGTCGTTCACCGGCTTGAGCCCGTCCACGTCCACGACGAGCACCGAGAGCGGCCGGCGGTAGCGCCGCGACCGGCGCACCTCGTCCCGCAGCCGCTCCCCGAGGGCGCGGCGGTTGAGCAGCCCCGTCAGCGCGTCCGTCGTCGCCTCCCGCTCGAGCCGGTCGTGGACCCTCGCCGAGTCCACGAGGAGCGCCAGGTGGTCGGCGAGCGTCCGCGCAAGGTCGCGCTGGGCGTCCCGGAGCGTCTCCGACCGGTCGGTGAGAGGGCGGTCCGCTCCCACGAACGAGACCGCCAGGAGCCCGACCGCCGCGCCCCGGGCCCGCAGCGGGACGAGGAGCCCGGCCGCGGTGTCCGCCGGCTCGCCCTCGCGAGCCGCCCGGGCGAGGGGGTCGTCCGAGCCGAGCGGCATGCGTGAGCCTGGGCCCCCGCGCCCCGCGGCCACGAGGGCATCCCCCTCGACGAGGAGGATCTCCACCTTCTCCCACCCGAGGCCCTGCGGGTCGGCCAGGATCTCGGAGACGCGGCGCAGGCACTCGGCGAGCGGCCCCCCGCCCGAGGCGGCGCCCGTCGCGAGCCGGGCCGAGCGCAGGAGGTTCGTGAGCTGCCAGAGGCGGACGGAGGCCCGGGCCGCCTCGCGCGTCCACCGGCGGATCGTCGCCGCCTCCTCGGTCATCGCGGGCTCGGGGCGCGGCGGCGGTACGGCGCGCCCGACGACCTCGGGCAGCCGGTCGAGGCGCGTCTTCGGGACGAAGGCGCGGGCCCCGGCCGCGAGGAGCTCGTCCAGCTCCTCCTTCCGGATCGCGCCCGCGACGACGAAGAACGGGACCCCGGGGAGCCTCTCGGTGACGCGCCGGAGCGCCTCCGCCGTCCGCATCCGCGGGAGGCTGTGGTCCGACACGACCAGGTCCCATGGTCCCGCGGAGAGCGCCGCCTCGAGCGCCTCGGGGGTCTCGATCCGTTCGAACCTCACCTCGCGCCCCGTGCGCTCGAGCATCCGTGCCACGAGGAACGCATCGTCCTCGGAGTCCTCGATGAGGAGCGCCCGGAGCGGGGTGGCCATGCGCGGTTGCCCTTCAGGGACGGTCCCAGGGGCGCGCGCCGTCGAGGACCTCGCGGACCCGGCGGGCGAACGTCTCGGGCGCGAGCGGCTCGAGGGGGAACGGCTCCGGGCCGTCCGTCGGCGCGGCGGTTTCGGCGCGCCCGGTCAGCGCCGGTCCGCGGGTTCCCGCGCGGACGATGAGGATCCTCACCGCCGGCTTGCGCTCCTCCAGAGCGCGGGCGAGCTCCCGGCCGGGGAGCGGCGGCAGCACCACGTCGCGGAGCAGCGGCTCCTCGCCGCCGAGCCGCCGGAGCACGACGTCCGCGACGACGAGCGCGATCCGCTCCTGGTGCGCCTCGAAGAGCCGGATCGCCTCCTCGGCGTCGGCGGCCTCGAGGATTCGGTACCCGTAGTCCCGGAGAGTCCTCGCGGCGGCCGCGCGTTCGCCGTCCTGGCTCTCGACGAGGAGGATCGTCTCGTCTCCCCCCCGGGGCGGCGCGCCCCGGAGCGCCCGGAGGCTCTCGGCCGGGCCCTCGGCGGAGGGCAGGAAGATCCGGAATCGGGAGCCCCGCCCCTTCTCGCTCGACACGTCGAGGAACCCCCCGTGCTGGCGCACGATCCCGTGCACGACCGCGAGACCGAGGCCCGAACTCCCCCCGTTCTCCTTGGTCGTGAAGAACGGCCGGAAGAGCCGGTCGAGGACCCACGAGTCCATCCCCCGGCCGTTGTCGGCCACCCGCAGCGTCACGAAGTCTCCCGGGCGCGCCTCGGGCCGGCCGCGGCAGTCCGCCTCCTCCAGCCGGACGTGCCGCGTCTCGAGGAGGAGTCGTCCCCCGTCGGGCATCGCGTCGCGGGCGTTCAGGCAGAGCCGCACGATCGCCTGCTCGAGCAGGTCCGGGTCCGCCCGCACCGGCCGGAGCCCCATCGCCGTCGAGAGGACGAGGTCCACCTGGGGCTCGAGGATGGGCCGGAGCCCCCGCGCCACCTCGGAGACGAGGTCATTCAGGTCTATCGTCCGGGCCTCGGGGGACGATCGTCCCGCGAACGTGAGGAGCTGGCGGACGAAGGCCGCGCCCCGGCTCCCGATGCGTGCGATCTCGGCGAGGCTCGAGGAGAGTCCCGGAGCCAGCGGCGCCGTGGACCCCGCCAGGTGCGCGTGCTCGAGGACCTGGAGGAACATCCGGTTGAGGGTCCGGGCCAGGTCCTCGGCCAGCTCGGCCGTGCCCTTGATCCGCTCGGCCTGGGCGCGATGGCGCTCGACCGCCAGGCGGGCGGAGAGGTCCCGGAGCGTGCCCACGAGGAGCCTTCGCCCGCCCCCCTGGACCCACCGGAACTCCACCTCGAGCGCGAGGGGGCTCCCATCGGGGTGCTTCGAGGCGATCTCCCGCGGACCGGCGTCCGCGAGATCGGCGGGGAACACGGGCAGCACGTCGCGTCCGTCGCGCCCCGGGACCGCGACCTCGCCGCCGAGGAGTTCGCGTGCCGTCCGATTCGCGAGGACCAGCGTCCCCTTCTCGTCGAGGGCGAGGACCGCCACGGGGGCGTTGTCGAGGACCTCGCCGGCGGCCGCCGCGTCCCCCGCGGATCCGGACGGCGGCGGCTGGGCGTGGCGGCCCCGCGCCGCCGCGACCTCGCGCTCGACGACGCTCGGGAGCCGCGAGAGGTCCCACTTGGGCACGAAGTCGCGCGCTCCCGCCCGGATCGCCTCCGCGATGGCCTCGGGGCCCGAGTGGCCCGAGACGAGGATCACCGGGACGTCGAGCCCGCGGGCGGCGAGGACGCCGAGCGCGTCCGTCGCCCGGAGGCGGGGGAGCCCGTGATCCGAGAGGACCACGTCCCACGTCCCGGACGAGAGGGCCTGGCCGAGGCTCTCCGGGGTATCGGCCCGCGATCCCCGCACCTCCCCGAACCGCCGGCGGAGGAACCGGAGGACGAGCTGGGCGTCGTCGTCGTTGTCCTCGATCAGGAGCACTCGGAGCGGATCGGCCATGACGGCTTCCCGCGCGGCGGGCCGCGCTACGGGGCGGGATCCTCCGGGGACGTGTCGGCCGACGCCGCGCCGAGGGCGTCGCGCAGGCGGTCGGCGAGATCCTCCGGCGTGAAGGGCTTCCGCAGGACGGGGTCGGGGGAGCCGCCGGCGGGGAGCGGCTCGCCTCCCGGGTCGGCGAGGAGGAGGGCCCGGAGCCCCGGCCGTCCCGCGCGCAGCTCCTCGAGGAGCGAGGGCCCGAAGCGCCCGGGGCTCCCCGCCTCGAGCAGGACGATCCCGACGCGCTCGGCGTGGTCCCGGAGCTGCCTCTCCGCCTCCTCGGCGTCCGAGGCCGGAGCCACCCAGTAGCCGAAGCTCTCGAGGAGGCCCGCCGTGGCGCGGCGGAGCGCGTCGTCCGGCTCGACGAGGAGGACCAGTTCTCGCCGGACTGTGCGCGGGGGCTGGGAGGCCGAGGGGGGGGGCGAGTGAGGGGCGGGCGGCGGCCCGTTCGGCTCCGGGACGGGAAAGTAGACGCGCATCGTCGTCCCTTCTCCCGGCAGGCTCGCGACGTCCACGGTCCCCCCGTGCTGCTCGGCGATCCGCCGGACCGCCGCGAGCCCGGGTCCCCGCCCCGGCCCCCTCCCGGAGGGCGCAGGGAACGGATCGAAGAGCGACCGGAGGGCCTCCGGGGCGAGGGAGATCCCCGCGTCGGAGACGCCGATCGTGGCGTAGTCGCCCGGAAGGGCCCCAGGGTGCGTCCGGCAGAAGGCCTCGTCCGCTCGGACGTTCCGGGTCTCGACGGTCACGCGTCCGCCCCGGGGCAACGAGTCGCGGGCGTTGCGGCAGAGGTTCACGAGCACCTGCTCGACGAGCGTCGGATCGGCCGGCACGACCCGCAGGTCCGTGGCGGTCGAGACCCGCAGGTCCACGCTCTCCCCGAGGATCCTCCGGAGGAACCGCGCGCAGCCCCACACGACCTGGTTCAGGTCTATGGGCCGCCGGTCGAGCGCCTGGACCCGCGCCGCGGCGAGGAGCTGGCCCACGAGCGCCACGGCCCTCCGCCCGAGGCCCTCGATCTCCTCGAGGTCCCCCCGGAGGGGGTGGTGGACCGGGAGCGCACGCTGGCCCAGGTGGGCGAAGCCGATGACGGCCGAGAGGGCGTTGTGGAACTCGTGCGCGAGCGGGACGGCGAGGGTCGCGAGCGCCGACGGCAGTCTCGCCTCGAGCCTCTCCTGCTCGCCGCGCTTGCGCTCGCCCACGTCCCGGACGACGCACAGGAACAGCCGGCGCCCCGCGAGGACGATCTCGGTGAGCGTCGCCTCGGCCGGGAACGCGGACCCGTCGGCCCGCCGGCCGGCCATCTCCCACGGCCCGCCCGAGACGGGGGCCGGGACGGGGAGCTGCAGGAAGTCCCGGAGGTCCCGCCCCT
>JAKEIC010000137.1 GCA_022614695.1 Planctomycetales bacterium
CCTCGGCCCCGAGGCGGAGCCCCTGGTCGCCACGCTCGGTGGTGGCGGTCGCCTTCGTGCTCGGGGGCTGCGTCGGCGGGGTGGCGCTCTCGACCGCCGTGGCGGGGGACCACCTCCGGTTCACGGACTGGGCCGTCTCGCACGCGCACGGGGAGCTTCTCGGGTTCCTCGGGTTCGTGACCCTGGGCGCGCTCGCGGTCCTCTGGCCCCGCGCCGCCGGGCGGCCCTGGGCCTCTCCCGCCCTCGGCCGCGGCGCCTTCTGGGCCTCGCTCGCCGGAGCGGTCCTCATCGTCCTCTCGCTCGGGGTGGCCGGGGTCGTCGAGGCGGCCTTCGCGGAGAGCGCGCGGCCATTCGAGGATCTCCTCGACGCGGCGCGCCCTTGGTGGATCGTCCGCCTCGTGGGCGGAGCGGTTCTCTTCATCGGCGCCCTTCACCTGGCTGCGAACCTCCTCCGGACGCGGCCGCTGCCGCGGCAGCTCCTCACCTCACCCGCACCCGCTCCCGCTCCCGGAGCGCCTGCACGGCCCCGCGCCCTCTCCTGGGCCGCCGCGGCGCTCTTCGCCGGCGCCCTGCTCGCCGAGGCGGCGGCCATCGCGCGCCTCTCGACCATGGCGTCGGGTGTGCCCGCCGAGGAGATCGCCCGCGTCGTCCTCCCGGAGTTCGAGGACATGGCCGAGCGGTGGCCCCGGCCCTTCGGGTCGGCCTTCCCCGAGGGCCCTACCCCGGCGGCCTACGCGCGGGCGCTCCGTGCCGGCCGCGACGCCTACGTGCGCGAGGGCTGCTGGCACTGCCACACACGGCTCGTCCGGCCGGGGCCCGACGAGAGGTGCTGGGGAGCCCCGTCGTGGCCCGCCGAGTACGAGACGGAGCTCGACCGCCCGCCGCTCGCGGGGACCCGCCGCCTCGGTCCCGACCTCGCCCGGGAGGCAGGCCGCCACTCGGACGACTGGCACGCTGCGCACCTCCGCGACCCGCGGCTCGTCGCCCGGCGCTCGCCGATGCCCGCCTTCCCGTGGCTCGTCGGGGAGGACGGCGAGCCCACCCGGGACGGCCTCGCCCTCATCGCCTACCTGCAGTGGCTGGGGTCGTGGGCTGAGGAGAGCCGATGATCGCCCCGTCCCCGCGCCGAGCCCGGGCCCCTACGCCGGGATCGTCGAGGCCGCCAGCACGGTCCAGGCCTGGAGGACCTTGAGGAGGGTCTCCGCGTCCGGGGCCTCGTAGCGGACGCCGTATCCGGACACGCGTTCCGTCGAGGGCACCAGCTCGCACGCGTCGGCCATGGCCGTGGCGAGGAGGTCCACCTCGAGCCGGAGCGGGGGCTTGGGGCGGAGCGGCGTGAGCGACGCAGCCTTCTTGCAGGCGCGGGCCGCACCCTCGCGGATGCGCTTCCGCGCCTCCTCCGGGTGGAGGCTGCGGGCGGCGTACCGCGTGACCGCGGACTTCACGGCGACGGTCTCCACGTCGGGGAGCACCTCGCGCGCCTGCGCGCAGGTCGTCTCGTCCCCGGTCACGAGCCCGACGGGCGTCCCGTCGGTCCCGCAGACCAGCGCGTTCAGCGCCGTCTCGTTGTAGCGCTTCCCGCCCACGCGGACGTCCGAGACGACGCGGCCGTAGTAGGTGTGGTCGAGGATCCCGGCCCGAGACCCGGCGCCCGCGTGATACCCCACGAAGAGAGCCACGTCCCACTTCTCCTCGATCCCCTGGACCATGCTCCGGGGCTTCAAGTCCCCGGAAAGCACCTCGATCCGCCGATCCATCTCCTCGAGGACGAGGTTCCGCATGTCGCCGTGCGAGTCGTTCACGAGGACCCGCGTCGCGCCCGCGTCGTAGGCGCCGGCGACCGCGGCCGACGCCTCGCCCGTCATCCAGAGCCGGGCCGTCGCGTAGTCGTGGCCCGTGCGGCGGGTCTGGTCCACGTGGACGATCCCCGCGCAGCCCTCCATGTCCACCGAGATGTAGACCTTCATGCGAGGCTCCTCCGGATCGCCTCGCTCACCGCCGGGATCACGAGGTCGGGGTTGCCCTGCCCGTCCCAGAGCGCTGTCAGGAAGTCCCCTCGCGCGTAGACGCTCACGACGTTGGGGACGGAGAGGACCGCCCTCACGACGGGGGGCGCGTCGCCGTCCTCCCCTCGGACCCACGTCCGTCCCGCCTCCACGAGCCGGCGGTTCGTCACGAACTTCCACGCCGCCGGGTTCGCGGCGGGCTCGGGCCACACCTCGACGGGACGGGGCACGGGGTCGTCATCTCATCGGCCGGCGCGCGGACGGTCAAGCGCCGCGTGGGAACCCGCGCGGTCAGGCCCGGATCGTGATCGCCAGCCCGAGGACCGTGTGGTTCAGGCGAGTGAACCCCTCGTTGCTCACGCCGAAGAAGGAGCCGCCGTCCATCACCTGCTCGAAGATCTGGCGGTAGACCAGGCCTACCCGGAACGACTTCGAGATCTCATAGTCGAACCGGGCCCCGAGGTGGCCGAACTCCGGGGTCCCCACATGGGCCTCGACGCGGGCGCGGTAGGGGCCCGACTGGGCCTCGAGAGCCGCCCCATACCCGCCGAGGATCGTGGAGGGATTCCCCAGGACGCCCCTCAGGTGGACCGTCAGCCACTTCGAGAGGCGCTTGTGCCACTCGAGCCCGGCGTAGAGTCGGAGGTCCCCCATCCGGGCGTTCAGCGTCCCGAAGTTCTCCGTCTCGATGGCCCACTCGGCGCCCCAGAACACGCCGCCCGCCACGAGGTCCATGGTCCAGTCCTTGGTGTCTCCGCGTCCGTAACCGTAGAGCCCGATCGCCCCCTCGAGCGTCGTGCGCGCGAGCACGATCCAGGTCCGCGTCATCTCCCCCTCGGGGAGCACCGTGAGCGCGTACACGTTCTGGCGCGGGAGCCTCGTCGAGCCGCGCATGTCGAACTCGAGGAACGACCCGCCGACCCGCGCCGGGTGCTCGGAGTCCCCGAACCTCGTCTCGAACGTGAAAGCGCCCCGGACGGCGTGCCGATCCACGTCGAGGTCCTTCGTGAGGTCAATCCCGTCTCCCTTGTTCAGGTGCAGGTCCACGATCTGGCCGGTGACCCTCCAGACGAACGTCGCCTCCGCCTCGAGGGCGACCGTCCACGGGAGCCACGGGGAGGGGCGCGTCCTCCGCTTCCGGGAGACGGCGACGTCGCTCTCGTCCTCGGGTGCCGCCTGCGACCCGGGCGACGGACGCGCCGCCCTCCCGCCCGGCGCCGGGATCTCCCACTCGGAGACTCCCTCGTCCTCCTGGGCGAGCGCGGCCTGCGAGGCGCAGAGTCCGAGCGTGGCGGCGACGAGGAGGGCGCGGAGCATCACGGCAGGCCTACCGGCGTCGGGTCGCCCAGGCCGGGCGGTGTCGGCGGAGGAGCAGGATCGCCGAGGCGAGCAGGAGCAAGGGGCCCCAGGCGAGGAAGAACGTGCCCGGGCCCGGACCGCCTCCGCCCTGGCCCATCGGCCAGACCGGGCAGCAGTACATCGGGGGATGGCCATCGCCGCTGTCCCCGGGGCGCGGCTGTCCCGTCGGGCCGGTCGCCGGGTCGGTGGTCGTCGGCGGGGGCGAGCCGGGCCCGCCCGCCGTCGTCGTCCCGTGGGTCGTCGGGGGCCCGTGGGTCTGGCAGCTCGGAGAGTGTGCCCCCGAGCGGACCAAGTCGCTCGCCGAGGCGACGGAGAGCGTGAATGTGGACCCCGCCTGGAGGGTGGACGAAAAGTCGTACGCCACGATGTAGAACGCGCGGCTCCCGGCGGCGATCGTCTCGTTCAAGCCGGAGAGCGGCGCCGTGCCGTTGTCGGCGTTGTAGCCCACGTTGGCCGGCCCGATCTCGGGATCGGGGCTCGCGCCGGAGAGCTCGAGGACCCCGTTCCCGTTCGTGTCCCGGAATAGCCGCACCCGAGAGACCTCGGTCAAGTCGTTCCCCGTCCCCGACGCGGTCACCGTGATGCTCGTCACGGTCTCCGCGTTCGCCGTGCTGGTCCGGATCTCGAGGGCCGCGATCGGCCAGGCCGTGGCGCCCGCTGTCGGCTGGCCCGTGACGGAGAGCGGCGCGCCGAGCACCCACTGGGTGCAGCCCGTGGAGGAGACCGTCTTCCGGCCGCCGTTCACGGAAACGCCCGTGATGGTGAGGTTGCTGCCCGACGTGGCGCCGACCGCCGAGAGGGTCGTGCTGGTACCGAGGTGCGTCACCCACGTGTCCCCGTCCACGCCGCTCCCCGACATGTCCTCCACCACGATCCAGAGCTCCGAAGCGCCGACGGCGATCGTGCGATTCAGGTTCGTGAACGTGAGGTTGCCGTCGTCGGTGGCGAATGTCTGGCCCGTCACCAGTGCGAGGTCCCCCGGCGTCTCGAGCCATCCGTTCCCGTTCAAGTCCACGTAGAGGTCCACGGCCGAGATGCCGGTGGCGTCGTTGAGCGTCCCCTGCGTGCCGATCGTCAACGACTGGATCACCGCCGCCTCGCTGGCGTTGTTCGTCACCTGGATCTGGAGAACGACGATGTTCTGCCCGCTCGCGGACTCGTTGCTTGGGCTCGGGTTGTTCGGGCCGGGAGAGTAGGCGACCTGGGCGCGGGCCGCCCCCGCAAGCCCCGCGATCAGGACCCCCGCAACCGCCTGCGTGACGACCGCGCGGCAGATCCGCATCATGGTTCCCCTCCCTCGTCGGCCCTCGGCCGGTTACCAGCCCCAGTCACAAGCGCGCAAATGGCGTGCGAGACGATCGGCTCTGGAGGACATCCTAATACCCACCTGTGGGCGGTCAATGGGGCGCATTCAAGTCCTTGGCCGGCAGGGAGTAGAGATTTCAGCATCCGGGAGAGTTCGCTGGGGCGAGATGAGCGGGTCTCGCCCCCGGACCTCGTCAGGATACACGGTCGGTGGACACAGGGTTTTGGGACGCCGGGCGCCCTTTGGAGCCGTCTAGTCCTCCCGGGACTTCGGAGGACGAGGCACAGGCTTCCCCAGCGGGCTATCCGGATTCGTCTGCTTCCGTATCGCGACGATCTGGTCGAGGGGGATCCTCGGCCTCCCGGAGCCGGGGAGGTAGAACGGCACCAGGCTCTTGCGCTCGATGATCCGGTAGACGGTCCGCGTCGAGACGCCCAGGAGCCGCGCGGCGTCCGCGATGGTGACCGCGTCCGAGAGGTCTTCGGAGTGACGGGGCGGATCGGGCACGGGCGCGTCCCGGACGAAGGTCACGGTCGCGGAGGGACCCGAGAGCCAGCTCTCCCAGCCGAGTCGGGTCTCGACCACGCGCGTGCCCACGCGGCAGGACGCGGTGGCTAGATTCGGCGCGATGGCCGAAGGTGTCAATCGGGAAGGGACGGGCCATCGGGACGCATGTCCTACGGCGGCAAGGATTGGCATGGATAGTCAGACGGCCCTGGAAGCTCTATTCACGGGCCCGGGACCGCCTGCTCCAGGCTCGCACTCGGGATGCGCCTCCACCCGCAGCCGCAGAGGGCCATTCGCCCCGCATCGTCCCACCAAAGCGTCGCGGGCGTGATGTCGAGGGTCGCGAGGAGGATCGGGGCCTGCTCGCCCCGCGGCACGAGTCCCACGCCCGCGAGCACGCAACGGACGCAGGCGAGGCGGGTGGGACGCAACGCAGGCTGCGCGCGATGCCGGGTGGCTCTCATCGCCCACCAACCCGCGCGGCCGGGATGGCCACGCGCCCCCGGCCCGCGGGGCGGTCGCGACGCCCCACGGCGAGCCGTCCCACCGAACACGAGAGGCACACGTAGACCTCGGGCGAGAAGTCCTCGGTGGTGCCCGCGAGCGGCGCCCACCCGCTCGTCTCCTGGCAGTGATCGCAGCGGATCACAAGCTCGAATCCTCTCGCCGCAGTCGCCATGCTCATCTCCCTCTCCTCTCTCTCTCGGCTCCGGGGACAGTTTCGCCTCGCGCCCGTCAGGCGAGCGCGAGACGCAACTGATTCTCCTCCAACCCGTTGGATTCGAGCCGCGCGAGCCGTGCACAGGCCTGCCTCGCGGGGAACCGTGCGCCCGGGTTATCGTCCGCGCCGGAGGATCCCCCTTGCCGGCCGACCTGGCCCCGTCGCAGCGCGCGCTCCGCCGCGCGATCTTCGAGGAGATGCGCGCGAGCGACCTGATGGAGCCGCTCCGCTCCGAGTATGTCCGGGTGATCCGCGAGCACAACGTGGATCACGTGGACCACCTGCTCGAGCGATGCGCGTGGCTCGTCTACGTGTTCTACGGCCGGCTGGTCTCGCGGCTCCTCCCCTCGCGCGACGCCCGTATCGTGGACTGGGGCGGACAGTACGGCCAGGTGACCCAGATCCTGCGGACGCTCGGCTTCCACGACGTGTCGAACTACCTCCTCGCGCCGGAGCCCCACTACGAGGAGTTCCAGAGCACCTTCTCGATCCCGACGATCCGGGGAGAGCACCCGAACCGCCTCGCGCTCCCGGACGGTTCGGTGGACGGGTTCATCTCCTCGGGGGTGCTCGAGCACGTGCGCGACGACGGGGTCGGGCGCGAGGACCTGGTCCTCGCGGAGGTGCGCCGCGTGCTCCGGCCCGGAGGTCTCTTCTTCCTCTGGAACTTCCCGACGCTCCTCGGCACGTCGGAGATCCTCGCCACGATCTTCGGCAAGTGGCGCCACATCTACCGCTACCGGCGCCGCGACGTCGTGGCGCTCCTCGCGGGGGCGGGCCTGGAGACCGTCTACCTCGATCGCCACAAGTGGCTCCCGGGCGACGCGCTGCGGCTGCTCGAGAGGATCCTCCCATCTCTCACGCTCTACCGCCTGGACGACCGCCTCTCGCGGCTCTTCCCGTTCTCGGTCTTCGCCCGCGACTTCGCCGCCGTCGCGCGGAAGCCCCTGGGCTAGAATCGCTCCCCGCCCATGGCCGACCCCGAGCACTCGACCGAGCCGCCGGACGCGCCGGACCCGCTCCAGGCGTGCGAGGAGGCGCTGGGGCACCGGTTCCGGGACCCGGGGCTGCTGCGCCTCGCGCTGACGCACTCCTCGGCGAAGGTCGCGGGGCTCCCGAGCAACGAACGGCTCGAGTTCCTGGGCGACTCGGTGCTCGGGCTGCTGGTCTCCGAGCACCTGTATCGGACCCGGCCGGACGCCGCCGAGGGGGACCTCACGCGCTCGAAGTCGGCGCTCGTCTCGAGCCGCACCCTCGCGCAGGTGGGGCGCGCCCTCGCGGTCCACCGATTCCTGACGGTCGGCAAGGGCATCCGCTCGGCGCGAGCCCTCCCGAGGTCCGTCCGGGCCAACGCCGTCGAGGCCATCCTCGGCGCGATCTTCCTCGACGGGGGGATCGAAGCCGCCCGCGCGGCGGTGGCGCGGATCCTCGCGGACGGCGGGACCGGCGCCTCCCCGGGGGAGAGGAACTGGAAGGCCGAGCTCCAGCACCTCGCGCAGACCGCGCACGGCGCGACCCCCACCTACCGTGTCATCGTCGAGGAGGGCGCCCCCCACTCGCGCTCGTTCGTCGTGGTCGCCCGCATCGGGGAGCGCGAGTTCGCCCCGGCCCGGGGCCGAAGCAAGAAGGCCGCCGAGCAGGCCGCGGCCCGGCGCGCCCTCGAGGCGCTGGGCGGAGACGTGCCGCTCTAGTCCGCCGGCTTCCGGGCCGGGAGCCGGCGGGACTCGTCGAGCCTGCGCGTTCCCTCCATGAGGAGCCGCGGCGTGGGGCAGCGGATCTCGTCGTCGCCCTCCACCTCGCGCGCCCGGAAGAGGAACCGGCCCGAGGTCCAGCCCAGGAGGAAGAAGACCGCCTCGGCGTTCGCCAGGCCCTCCCGGCCGTCCACGCGGGCCGAGACGACGCGGCCCTGGCGGAGGAAGATGCGCCCGGTCTCCTCGGGCGCGTCGCGGGTCACGGCAATCAGGCCGGTCTTGCGCTCCATCTCGAGGATGGTGAGGACCGAGGGGAGCCCGATCTGGTCGAGGGTTCCCCGGAGCGCGGCCATCTCCCGGCCCTCCGTGTCCCGCTTCGTGCTCTGCTTCTTGATCGAGGTGGTGAGCCGCTTCCCCCGGGTGAGGGCCCGCGAGACGCGCAGCGCGACCTCCTCGAAGTTGATGGGCTTCGGGAGGAAGTCGTCGGCGCCGAGACGGAACCCCTGGATCCGCTCCTCCGCGGTCTCGACCGGGGCGAGGATGATCACCGGGACCAGGGCGAAGTCCGAGGTCGCGCGCATCCTCCGGACGAGGGTCCAGCCGTCCATCTTCGGCATCTCGACGTCGGTGATCACCAGGTCCGGGACGTCCCGTTCCGCGGCTTTGAGCCCCGCCTCGCCGTCCGGAGCGGTCTCGACAGCGTAGCCCTTCTTCTCGAGCGCCCCGGCGAGCGCCCGGACGAGCGCGGGCGAGTCTCCGACGACCAGGATCCGCGCGGCCACGGAGGGGGGAGTATACCCGGTGCCCTTGCGGGGCCCGGCGCCCCCCCCTAGCATGGCTCGCGCGCCGACCGGGAGGCCCCGGAGAAAGCATGGGCGACACGACCGCGACCGCCCGCCGCCGCCTTGCGGCGGTCATGTTCCTCGACATGGTGGGTTACTCGGCCCTCATGTCGCGGAGCGAGGAGAAGGCGCTCGCGGGCGTCCGCGACCTCGAGGAGATCGCGCGCGGCGAGGTGGCCTCGGCCGGGGGCCGGCTCGTGAAGTTCCTCGGCGACGGCTCGATGGCGGAGTTCCCGACCGCCGCCGCGGCCTGCGACTGCGCGACGAAGCTCCTCGCACGCGTCAAGGCGCGGAACGAGGGGAAGTCGGGGGACGACCGGTTCGAGATCCGGATCGGGCTTCACCTCGGGGAGCTGGTGGAAGAGAAGGGGGACATCTACGGGGATGCGGTGAACATCGCGGCGCGCGTGCAGCCCCTGGCGGAGCCCGGGGGCATCGCGATGACGGGCACGGTCCACGCGCAGGTGAAGAACCTCCTCGCGCTGCGCGGGTATCACCTGCCGCCGACGAAGCTCAAGAACATCCCGGACCCGGTCCCGATCTTCGTGGTCCTCCCGGAGGGGCAGGAGGCGCCCCGGTGGCGGCGGACGGAGTTCCGCCGCTGGCGGCTACCCGCGGCGGCCGCCGCGGTCGTCGCCCTCGCGGGGACGGGGGGGTGGCTCCTCCACCATGCGCGCGGCGGCGGTCACGGCCACGCCGGAGGTCCCCACGTCCCCGGCGGCGACCAGCCCGTCCGCGTCGGGCTCCTCTACGTCCGGACGCAGGGGGACCCCGAGGCGCTCGCCCTCGCCCGAGAGGTCGAGGAGGAGCTGTCGGCGCTCTCGCCGGAGTTCTCGAAGCGCGTCGCCTGGATCCCGCGCGCGGCGGTCCTCGACGAGTACCGGAAGCTCGGCTTCGATCCGACCTCCGCCCTCGAGAACCTCTCCGAGATGAGCCCGGAGATCCGGAAGCGCCTGGACGACAAGGCCCTCACGGAGATCGAGAGACGGGCGTTCTCGGTCGCGCGCGAGGCCGGCATGTACTTCAGCCTCCTCTCGCGGCTCGTGCGGGAGGCGAGCGGCGCCTGGAAGCTCGAGTCCAGCATCTTGTGAACGTACGAGAAGACCTCGGGCGGTCGGCTCGAGGCGGTCGGGAGGACGCCCGTGGAGGTCGCGAAGCAGACCCTGGAGCTCGTCCGCCAGTACGTGGACGGGGAGCTGCCCTCGCTCTACGGGCGCCTCTCGGGCGGCGACGTGCGGGCGGGCGGGAGTCGGTAGCCGACGGCTACTCGGCCCGGACGGCCTCTTTCCCGCATCACAACGGCACGGGGGAGGCGGACGCCGGCATCTTCATACCGCAGACGACGCACTTCCACTTCACGTTTCCCTTCGCGTCGGCCGCCGGGGCGGGTCCGGCGGCGCCCCCGCCGCCGCAACCGGGGAGGAAGGGGCCGGCGAGGCCGGCGAGCGCGCACGCGAGCACGAGTCGTCGCATAGGAGACCTCCTGTTGGACGCGGATCCTAGCCGTCAGGCTGCGGGTCGGGGAAGGGGAGGGTGCCCGCGTCGGGCGGGATCGGCGGAGCCGGCGCGGACGCGGCGGCCGCCGGCGGCGCCTCGATCGGCAGGGTCGGGAGCGGCGCCGGCTCCTCGCGGGCCTTGCGCAGGTCCTCCACGATGTCCTCGATCTTCTTCTGGATCGCCTTGTAGACCTTCTGCGGCCCCTGGTTCGCGTCCACCACGATGAACTTCTCGCGCTCGGCCATCTCGTCGTAGAGCTTGAGCATCCGGGTCTGGTACTCGACGTAGCTCTGGTAGAGGTCCACCCCCGGGAGGAAGTCCATGCCCGACTCCCAGTAGTCGAACCCGCCGCTGCCCAGCACGCGAGGGATGAGGCGCTTCAGGTCCACCTTCAGGTAGAAGACCGCCGAGGGGACGACGGCGAGGCCGTAGACGTCGTGGATCCAGTCCGGGTCGGCACCCCGCACGATCGCGCGGGCCATGAGCGACCAGATGTAGCGGTCCGAGAGGACCACGAAGCCGGCCCGGAGCGCCGGGATCACCTCGTTCTCGAGCCGGTCCGCGAAGTCGGTCGCGTAGAGGAGGTCCATCGTGAGGGGGCCGAGGGTGTTCCCCTCCTTTGCCCGCCGGAGCCCGTCCCCGGCGAGCCGGGACCGCATGAGGCCCGTGTCCGCCACTGCGTAGCCCTCCGCCTCGAGCCACTCCTTGAGGAACGCGACCTGCGTGGTCCGTCCCACGCTGTCGGTCCCCTCGACGACCACGAGCGCGCCCGGGACCTCCGGGGGCTGCGCGGGACCCGGGAGCGGCCGACCGTCGAAGGTGGCGAGGCGCATCAGCCCTTCCTCTGGCGGTCCAGGAGCTCCCGCAGGTAGAGGCCGGCGACGGCCTCCTCACGGAAGATCTCGCGCAGCACCGCGGGCGGGGCCCGGAGCACCCCCTCCAGGTGGGGCTCCACCGCGCGGCGGATGATCTGCTGCTGCTTCGTGAGCGGGAGCGTCGCGTCCACCACCGTGAGGTCGTGCTCCTTCACGATCTGCGAGTAGGTGTCGAGGAGACGCCCCTGGAAGACCCGGAACGAGGTGAAGATGTCCTCGGAGAGCCGCAGGTCCATCCCCGCCTCGTAGTAGTTGAGTTGCGCCCGCCCGGCGAGGATCCGCCGGAGCGCCTCCTCGAGGGGCACCTGGAAGTAGAACTTCTCGCTCGGCTCGGGCGCGATCGCGTAGAGGCGCCGGACATACTCGGGAGAGACGCCGCGGACCACGTCGCGCGCGAACGCCGTGTAGCAGAACCGGTCGGCGAGGACGACGGCGCCGGCCTTCAGGGCCGGGACGATCGAACGCTCGAGCCGGTCGGCGAAGTCGGCCGCGTGGATCAGGCTGAAGGAGATGGGCGAGAGCAGTCGCCCCTCCTTCGCCCGCTTCGTGATCTCCCGCACGAGCGGCGAGGAGTTCCACTCCGAGTGGTAGACGCAGTAGCCCTTGGAGATGAGCCACTTCCGCAGGAGGTCGAGCTGCGTGGACTTGCCCGAGCCGTCAATCCCCTCGACGACGATGAGCTTGCCCGGCCAGGGCTCCGGGAGCTTCCGGAGCCGCCCGGACTTGGACGGGGACGGGGCGACGGCGGTGGAGGAGGCGGAAGACATGGGATCTC
>JAKEIC010000138.1 GCA_022614695.1 Planctomycetales bacterium
CCCAGCTCGCCGAGCGGGCCCGTGGGGCGGGGGGGAGCGGGGGCGCCGGGGCGGGCGCGCTCCTCCCGTGGGTCGCGCTCGGCCGGGGCGCCTCCTCGCCCGGGCCCGACGGGGACGACGCGCTCCGCGCCGGGGCGGAGGAGGCGAAGCGGCTCGGGGACGCCGAGGCGCTCTTCCGCATCCAGCACCTGCGCGGTCTGCGCGCGCTCCGCGCCGGCTCCCCCGAGGTGGCGCGGGCGGCCTTCGACGAGGCGCTGGCCGTGCTCCGGTCGGTCTTCTCGGGGATCCCCGACCGCGACCGGGCCGGCTTCCTCCAGACTCCCGGGCGGCGGCGGTTCTCCTCGGACCTCCTGCGGCTGTCCGCCGCCGACGGCGCGACGGCGAGCGGCGGCGCCGCCCGTCGGGTCGAGGCGAAGCTGCGCGGCGAGGAGGACCTCGCCTCGTTCGAGAAGGTGGTGGGCGCGCTCCCCGAGGGGGAGTCACGGGGAGCGGCGGCGAAGCTCCGCGACCGCTTCCGGGACCTGCTGCGGCTGCAGGAGGTCGGGATGCTCCTCACGGCGGAGCTGGACATGGACCGGCTGCTGGCGCTCATCATGGACCGGGCCATCGAGATCGCCGGCGCCGAGCGAGGGTTCCTGCTGCTCCTCGAGGCCGGCCGCACGCAGGTCGCGATCGCGCGGAACCTCGACCGCGAGGACATCCAGCGGGCCGAGTGGAAGGTCTCGCACGGGGTGGCGGCGGAGGTGGCCCGCACGGGCATGCCCCTCGTCACCGGGAACGCCCGCGAGGACCGGCGCTTCGACGCCTACGGCTCGGTGCACGACCTGGGACTGCGGTCGCTGCTCTGCGTGCCGCTCCGGGTCCGCGGGCGGGTGCTCGGGACGCTCTACTTGGACAACCGCTTCCGCGAGGGGGTCTTCGGTCCCGAGGCGGTCGGGAGCGTGCAGTCGTTCGCCGACCACGCGGCGCTCGCGCTCGACAACGCGCGCCTCCACCGCGAGGCGGCGCGCGCCCGCGACGAGGTGCAGGACTTGAACCGCAAGCTCGCCGACCTGAACCGCGACCTCCGCGCGACGGTCGAGAGCCAGACGGTGGAGCTCGACCGGACGCGGCTCGAGCTCCGGGAGACCCGCCGGGCGGTCGCCGAGCGGTTCGGGAGGCTCGTCGGACGGAGCCCGGGCATGCAGGAGCTCTTCCGGCTCCTCGACCGGGTCGCGGAGACGGACGTCCCGGTGCTCATCGAGGGGGAGTCGGGCACGGGGAAGGAGCTCGCCGCCCGCGCGATCCACGAGAAGGGCCGTCGCGCGGCGAAGCCGTTCGTCTCCGAGAACTGCGGGGCGGTGCCGGAGACGCTCCTCGAGTCGGTCCTCTTCGGCCACGTGAAGGGGGCCTTCACGGGGGCGCTCGCCGATTCCCCGGGGCTCTTCGTGCTCGCCCACGGCGGGACGCTCTTCCTCGACGAGGTCTCGGCGATGAGCCCCGCCATGCAGCAGAGCCTGCTCCGGGTCCTGCAGGAGGGCGAGGTCCGCCCGGTCGGGGGCCGCGAGATGCGCAAGGTGGACGTGCGGATCATCGCGGCGGCCAACCGCCCGCTCGCCGACCTCGTGCGCGAGGGGCGGTTCCGCGAGGACCTCTTCTTCCGCATGAACGTCGTGCGGGTCTCCATCCCGCCTCTCCGCCAGAGGAGCGAGGACGTGCCGCTGCTCATCGCGCACTTCCTCGAGGTGCCGGAGCGCGACCTCCCGAACTGGGTGGACCCGCGCGCGCTCGAGAAGCTCATGGCCTACGGCTGGCCGGGGAACGTGCGGGAGCTCGAGAACGTCATCACCCGCATGAAGGCGCTCGGGAAGGGCCGCATAGACGAGAGCCTGGTCCCGGCCGAGATCCTCCGCAGCGGCTCGCGGGCCGCGACCCCGGCGGCCGGCGCGGGGATCCCCCTCGGGACGATGACCCTCGACCAGATCGAGGAGAAGGTCCTCGGCGACGCGATCCGGGCGGCCCTCGCCGAGGCGAACGGCATGAAGGCCCGCGCCGCCGAGATCCTCGGGATCCCGAAGAGCACGCTCTACAACCGGATGAAGAAGTACGGGATCGGGGAGTGAGCGGGCGCGGAGACGGGTCCGCGGGTCCTCTACGCGATGCTCGCCGCGAGGCCGCCGTCGCGGCCGAGGCGACGGCCGCCGTGGTCGGGAAAGTGCTGCTGGCGGAGCCGGCGCGGCTGCGGTCGGCGCGGTGGGACCTGCCGCGGGGCCTCGAGGACGTCGTGCGGATCTGCCTCGCGAAGCGCGCGAGCGCCGGCGGGGGAGTGACGCCTAACGGCGTCTGCGTCGGGGACGGGAGAAGGACTTCCAGCCGCCGGAGACCGGGGCGCGGGGCGGCGGGTTCGGCGGGGTGGGCGACGCGCCCGCGGCGCGCGCGGCGGGCTCCCGCGGTCTCGGCGGGGATGGGGCCGGGAGGTGCCTGGGGGGCCCGGGCCGGTGGACCGGCGCCTGCGGCCGGGGGGCCGGGGTGGCGGCCGCGGCGGGCGATGAGGCGGGGGCGCCGACGACCCGGAGCTTCCGGCCGATCGTCCGCTCGATGTCGCGGAGGAAGCCCGTCTCGGTCGGGTCGCAGAGCGAGATGGCCACGCCGCCCTGGCCGGCGCGCGCGGTCCGGCCGATGCGGTGCACGTAGCTCTCGGGGATGTTCGGGATGTCGTAGTTGAAGACGTGACTGACGGCGTCGATGTCGAGCCCCCGCGATGCGAGGTCGGTGGCGATGAGGACCGGAACGTCGCCGCGCCGGAAGCCCTCGAGCGCGCGCGTCCGGGCCGCCTGGGACTTGTTCCCGTGGATCGCCGCCGCGTGGAGCCCCATCTTCTCGAGCTGCCCCGCGAGGCGGTTCGCCCCGTGCTTCGTGCGCGTGAAGACGAGCGCGCGCCCCACGCCGTCCTCGCGGAGCGATGCGGCCAGCCGGTGCGGCTTCTCCGCCCGGGCGACGAACATCACGAACTGCTCGATCAGCTCGACGGTCGTGGAGGGCGGCGCCACTTCGACACGCACGGGATCCCGGAGGAACCCGGCGGCGAGTTCCCGGATCGAAACCGGGAGCGTCGCCGAGAAGAGCAGGTTCTGTCGGCGGGGCGGGAGCGCGCGGATGACCCGCTTCACGTCGTGGATGAAGCCCATGTCGAGCATCCGGTCGGCCTCGTCCAGCACGAAGAACTCGACGTGACGCAGGTCAACGTGGTCCCGGCCGTGGAGATCGAGGAGCCGCCCCGGGGTCGCCACGAGCACGTCGATGCCGCGGCGCACGGCGGCGATCTGCGGGTTCTCGTTCACGCCGCCGAAGATCACCGCGTGCCGGATCCGGAGGAACCGGCCGTAGGCCGCGAAGCTCTCCCCGATCTGGGCCGCGAGCTCCCGGGTCGGCGTGAGGACCAGGGCGCGGATCCGGGGTCGCCCGGGATCGCCCGGCCGCCCCGCGAGGTGCTGGAGCACCGGGAGGGCGAAGGCGGCGGTCTTCCCCGTGCCGGTCTGCGCGCAGCCGAGCACGTCCCGCCCTGCGAGGAGGAGAGGGATCGCCTGCGCCTGGATCGGGGTCGGGGTCTCGTAGCGCTCGACGGCGAGGGCGCGCTGGAGCGGCTCGGTGAGGGCGAGGCTCGCGAAGGTAATCACTCGGGTCCCCGGCGGGGCCGGGCGCCCGCGTCGCGGGCCGACCCCCCCCACCGGGGGTGAGGAGAGTAACCGTTCCGGAGAGACTCCGCGAACGCGGGGTCGCGGAATCGCCGGGGCTCCGGGACGTTCCCTGGCGCCTTCCATCACGCGGACGACGCGGACCTGATCTCCGCGGCGGACCCCTTGACACCCAGGAGCGGAGTCCGTATCTTCTTGGGTGTCCAAGAAGCCAGTATCGAAGGCTGTCCATATCCTGGGCCCAGGTTCCTGCACGAGGGAGGAAGATCCATGACGCAGAGCTCCGCCCGAGGACTCGGCGCACGCTGCGGGGATCTCTCGCCGGAGGACCTCGCCCAGCGTGTCCTCGTCGCGTCGGCGGCGGGACGGCGCGCCGAGGCGCTCGCGGGCGCGGCGCTCGAGCGCCTGGCCGGGGGACCGCCGAAGGGGGCGCGTGAGGAGGCGCGTCTCGACTGGTCGCTCGCGCACGCCTGTCCGCCGACCCTCACCGGGTTCGCCGAGGTGCACGCGGGGCTCTCCCCTCGCGACGCGGCCGCGGCCCGCGGGCTCTCGCGGGCCCTCGGGGCGGTGCCGCAGCTCGACGAGGCGGCGCGGGAGGGAGTGCTCCGCCCGACGGGGCTCCGGATGCTCGCGCGCCTCTCGAGTTCCACGCACCCCGAGAAAGTCCGGGAATGGCTCCTCGTCGCGCGGCGGATGGCGGACGACCCGGCCGGGTATCACCGGCTCCTCGCCGCGGCCGAAGAGGGCGAGGGTCCCCTGGACGTGGACCGGGACGCTGCGGCGGTGCGGGCCGGGCCGATCCCCGGCGGCTGGCGGATCTCCGAGGACGCGGCCCTGGATGCGCCAGGCCACTCGAACTGGTGCCGCGCGAGGTCGCTCCTGACCGGCCGCGCGGCGGAGGTCCTCTCTCCCGACGAGGTCGTCGAGAGGATCGCCGAGCGCCTCGCGCAGGAGCCGGACCCCGAGAGCCTCACGGAGATCCGCCGCCCCCTCGAATGGCACGTGGACCCGATCCGGCAAGTGGCGTGGCTCCAGACCGGCGCCGGCAGGTTGCGTGTCCCGATGTCCGCCGTCCCGCCCCCGGGCCCGAACGTCCGAGTCCACGTCCTCAAAGCGAGCGGCGAACCCGTCGCCTTCACGGCCGAGGAACTCCTCGCCGCCTTCCCGGAGCTGCGCGTCCCGCCGGCACCTGAGTCCCCTCCGGATGACCGGTTCGGCCGCGGGTGGCGCCGCGAACGGGCGCGCGCCGTTCACGGACCGCCTATGGAGCGCAGCGCAGGGGCTTACGCCCCCGCACCCCCAGGATTCGTCCACGGGGGTTGCAGGGGGCGCGAGCCCCCTGCGATGCGACTTCGAATCTTGAGCATGAGTGTAGGGCTGTTCGCGGCGACAGATGGGATGAAGTGGCTGGCCGTTTCCCGGTAAGACGTAGTGCCGTTGGGCGGCCCACGACCGGGAGGAAGACGCGCTCTAAGGCGCAGAAAGGACGGC
>JAKEIC010000139.1 GCA_022614695.1 Planctomycetales bacterium
AGGGCGCGGTCCACGCGACGGCGTGCGCCGTTCTCGGGGACCCCGTGGGGGCCGAGGACATCGCGCAGGAGACGTTCCTGGCCGCCTACAAGAGCCTGGGGTCCCTTGCCGACCGGGCCGGCGCCCGGGCATGGCTCTGCGGGATCGCCCGGAACATGGCGGTCTCGGAGGTCCGGCGTCGGGGCCGCGCGGCGGCCGCACTTCCCCGGCTCCCGGGCCGGGTCCCCGAGGATCCAGGGCGGACCCTTGCCGAGCGCGAGGAGTGCGAGAGGAACCTCTCGCGGCTCCGGGAGGCGATCGCGGCCCTCCCGGAGCGGGCGAGGCAGATCGTCACGCTCCGTTACTTCGGGGGCCTCGCGTATCGCGAGATCGCGGAGACGCTCGGCCTCTCCCTCGACGTCGTCCAGGTGGCCCTCTTCCGGGCGAAGCAGGCCCTCGGGGAGCGGATGCGTAAGATCCGGGACCCCCGAGCGACATGAGGGGGAGGGACGGGATGGCCACCGGCGGAGGCGGCGAACTGGAGAGGATCGGGCTCCTCGCGAGCCTCGTCCAGGACGGGGAGGCCACCCCCGAGGAGGCCCGGGAGCTGGAGGGGCTCCTCCGCCTTCACCCCGAGGCGCGGGAATTCGTCGCAGACGTCCAGGAGGGGGGGGCGGCCTGGTCGGCGCTGGCCCGCTCCGGGAGACTCCCGGAGGGGTTCGCCGCCCGGGCGGCCCGGCTCGCGACGGCGACGCGTTTCCCGGCAGGACGCCTGTTCGCGATCGGCAGTGGGCTCCTCGCCGCGGCGGCCTCCGTGGCGATCTGCGCCGGGCTCCGGGCCCCGCCGGGGACCCCGGAGACTCCCGTGGGACCGCGGCCGACGGGTGACATCGCGCGGCCCGCGCCGGCGGGCCCGCCGCCAGCGCCCGAGCCGGCGCCGCCCGTCCTCCCCACTCCTGTGGAGCGGGATGCGGTCCCTCAGGATCCCGCCCCGGCCCCCCTCCCGGCGGCCCCCCGAGACGCTGCGGTCGAGCAGCCGGCGCCCCCGGTATCTACGGCCCCCGGTCCCGTGCTCCCCGACCTGCTCGACGACGGGCCGGACGGGCCCCGCCCGGGCGGCGGCGACGCGCCCCTCGTCGAGTCCCCGAGCCGGTCCACCTTGCCGGACGCGCACGCACCGTCGGAGGCATCCGGGGTCCCGGCCCGGCTCCCCCTCGCCGAGGGTCCCGCGGGCGAGATCGCGGCCGGCGAGGAGGTCTCGGCGGCCGAGCGGCCCGTCGAGATCGCGCTCCGCCCCGCGGGCCACCCCGTCGGCTACGTAGTTCTCGCGCGCGGCGCGCGGGTCCGACTCGAGTCCGGAGGCGGACGGGAGGTCCGGATCGCGCTGGTCGAGGGGGCCGTGTTCGTCGAAGTGGAGCCGCGGGGCCCGGCGTGCCGGGTGGTGACGGCCGGCGGAGAGGTCGCGTGTCCGCCCGGCGGACGCGCGGAGGTGGCCCTCGAGCCCGGCGCCCTCGTGGTGCTCCCGGCCGACGGCGAGGTGGAGGTGCGGGGCCGCGAGGACGCGGCGACCGTGCGGGTGGCGCGGGGCGCCTCGATCCGCGTGGCGAGATCGGGCCGCGCGGGTGCGGCCGCCGCCGCGCGTCCCCGGGTGCCCGACTACGCCCGCGGGGCGGTCGCGGCGCGGTTCGCCCGCGCCTACGACGCGCTCGCCCCGGGACGGGCCGGCTGGGCCGGCGAGAGGGCGCGCGTCCTCAAGCAGGCCGGGGTCCTCCTCGACGCGGGCGTGGCCCCGCGGCGGCTCCAGGCGCTCGGGAGCCGGGTGGCCGAGCGCGGCTTCGGCGCCTCGGACCTGGCGGGCGTCTACCGCGCCTACGAGGCCGGGCTGGCGGTCGGTCGGTCCCCCGAGGAGGTCTCGGGGGCGATCGAGGAGATGTTCGCGGCGGAGGCATCGGGCCCGGCGCTCCTCTCGGCTCTCGAGCGCTGGATCCGGGAGGGCTCGCGGCCGCCGCGGAGGGACCGGGGGGACGCGCCGGGCGGGGGCGCGGGGCCCCGCCGCCCGCCGCGGACGGGGAGGTGACCATGGCTCGCGGGATCCACCCCGGGGCGGCGGCGGCCCTCGTCGCGCTGGCGGCCGCGGGGCTCGCCGCGCCTCCGCAGGACCGGCCGGGGACCGAGGCGCGGCTCGTGCCTGTTTCGTACAGGCTCAGCCTCGACGGGAGAGCCATGACGATCCACCTTGACCGTCCGGAGACGATCGCCTGCGGCGGCCGGAGCCACGTCGTCGTGGTGTCCTGCCCTGCCGTCCAGCGGTTCGAGGGGCACGGGATCGCCTTCGACTACCCGCGGACGGCGACGGTCTCGGAGAGGACCGACACCGCCTGGGCGCACCTGACCGTGGAGTTCGTCGAGGGGCCCACCGTCACCCTGGAGGTGCGCGAAACGGCGGGCGGGCCCGCCGAGGGGCTCTCGAAGCTCCTCGACGCCGAGAAGGCCGAGTGGCTCGACGCATGGAAGCCCGCCGGGATCCAGGGCTCGCGGGAGTCCGCGGCGGTCCGCGACCTCGCCGGCCGGCGCGAGGGGATCCGCGTGGAGGCCTCGCTGACGGGCGGCCGCGAGGTGGCCGAGATCTACGCGATACCCGGGGCGCGCCGCACGGTCGTCGCGACCTTCGGCTGGGGCGCCGCCGAGGCGAAGGAGGCGAAGCCCCTCCTCGACGCGCTGGCGGCGTCGCTCCGGCTGGTGGACTAGCCTCTTCCGCCCCTCGCCACTTTCGCGACCTCCTGGGCGAGCAGCTTCTGGATCAGGGCGGCGTCTATCTTGAGCGACTTCGAGGCCACGGCCTCGGCCGCCGCCGCCCGCGCGAGGTCGGGGATCAGCTCCTTCACGCGCGCCTCGCTCACGATGTCGTTCTTGAGGGCCCCGACAGCCGCCCGGACGAGCGTGGCGGCGGACTCCTGCGCGAGCCGGCGGACCTCCTCGGGCGGCACGGGCGAGGGCCGGCGCTTCTCGGCCTCGGCGATCCCCTGGCGGACGATCGCGAGGATGTCCTCCTCCGACGGGCCCGCCGCCGCCGGAGGAGGAGCCGACGCGAGCGCCTCGGAGGCCACGCGTCCGGCGACCTCCTCCGCGATCGCCCGGATGCGCCCCTCGTCGAGCTTCGGGGG
>JAKEIC010000140.1 GCA_022614695.1 Planctomycetales bacterium
CCACTGCTGCCACTTGAAGGGGGTGTCGTGCTGCTGGCCCGTCAGCAGGGACAGCGTACGACCGGCCGCCTCCCCGACGACGGTCTTCCGCTCCTTCGCGATATCGCTCGCCTGCTTGCCCTTGGCGCCGTTCTCGGCCTTGAGCCACTCGTTGATGATCGGCTCGATGACCTGCATGATCATCGTCGGGTCCCTGTACTTCTCCAGAGCTCCGATGCCATCGGCCGCGATGTAGTTGTCGGCGTGGTTGAGCATGCCCTTCAGGAACTTGAAGGCCGACCTCTCCTGCAGGTTCCCGATGCTCTCGAGGCAGCCGCGGATGACGTCGCGCCCCTCCTTCTCCTTCTTGTTGAAGCGATCGTTGTCGATAGCGTCCATGAGGCCGGCGGCGGCGGCGGCGGCGACCCGCGGGTCGTCCGGGTCCTTCTGCTTGCCGAGGGCCTTGGCCGCCGCGAGACGGACCATTTGGGTCATGGTCGGCACTCCCTGGACCTCGTACCCGGCCACGTGGCCGCGGAGGATCAAGACGGCGCGCAGGTCGGCGATGTCCCCGAGCTTCTCGAGGATGGGGGGCTTCAGGTCCGGCCGGGCCTTCAGGAGCTCGACGTTCAAGGCCTGGATCGCCTCCCCGCGCTTCTTCGCCTCCTCCTTCTCCAGCTCGGCCTTCTTCTTGGCCTCTTCCTTCGAGTCCTTGGCCGGAGCGCCGCCGTTCTGCTGGGCGAACGCCCGGCCGGCGCCTCCGACGACCACGAGAGCCGCCGCGAGGATGCCGCCCGCCAGTCCCGCCGTGGTCCGCATGGGTCTCCTCCCTCTTTCCCCTGGAAGGCGAATCATCATCCTAGGTCCTTCCTTCCGGCCGCGTCAAGGTGGATCCGGCGGTCCGGTCCCGGTAACGCGGGTTACCCGCCGGTGACGGGGGGACCCCCGCGCGCCCGCTCGTCCCGCGGGGAACGGGCTTTGCGCCGGTCTCCCACCGATGCGCCGCGCCCCCGGCCCGCCTACAATCCGGCCCGACCCTGCCATGCGCGGTCCCCCCGACGTGAAAACACAGGACCCCTGGGCCGGGTTCGATCCGACCCCCTGGGACGCCGCGTCCCCGCGGTCCCCAGTTCCGGCACCCCCGGCCCCTCTCCCCCCGCTGCCCGTCCTCGCCCTCTTCCCCGCCCTCGTCGGAATCGTCGCCTACCTGCTCTCGGTCCTCCACGGAGGCTTCGTCTACGACGACGGGATGATCATCGCCGACAACAAGTTCGTGAGGGAGATCGGGAACCTGCCGAAGATCCTCGATCGCGACTCCTACTACGGGTTCAAGACCGACGCCCCCCCCGACGACGCGCCCGAGTACCCGAAGCTCACGCCCGGGTCGGGGGAGCTCTCCTACCGGCCGCTCGAGACCGCGACGCACATCCTCGAGACCTGGTTCTTCTGGGAGTCGCGGGACCGCCACCTCTGGACGGGCTACAGGCTGGGGAGCCTCTTCGCCCACGCGTTGAACGCGCTCCTCGTCTTCGCCGTCGCCTGGCGCGTGGCGCGGGCGGGCCTCGCGGCGTCCCTCGTCGCCGGGTGCCTCTTCGCGCTCCATCCGGTCGCGACCGAGGCGGTGGCGGTGGCGAGCTTCCGCGAGGACGTGATGTGCCTCTTCTTCCTTCTCCTCTCCGTCCTCTCCCACGTCGCCGGGGTGCAGGCCCGCGGCCCCCGCTCGGCGTGGCTCGCCGCCCTCACGGCCGGGCTCCTCGGCCTGGCGCTCCTCAGCAAGGAGGTCGGCTTCGTGGGGCCGGTCCTGCTCCTCGCCGCCGACGCCCTCTTCGCGCGTCCGAGACCGTGGGAGCGCGGCCTCGCCCGCCCGCTCCCCGAGGCCGCCCGCTACGGCGCGCTCGTCGCCGTCGCGGCCGCCTACGCGGTCCTGCGCTTCGCGATCATGAAGCACCCCGGCGAGGCGACTCCCTGGCCGGGGGCGTCGGCCGCGAATCCGAAGGGGTCGCTCCTCGTCTCGTGCCTCACGATGGTCCCGGTCTTCGCCGACTACCTGCGCCTCTACGCCTTCCCGCTGCACCTGCGGGCCGACTACATGGCGCCGATCGTCTACTCGGCCGCGGAGCCGCGCTTCGCGATGGGGCTCTTCGTCCTCGCGTCCGCCGCCTTCCTCGGCCTCGCGGCCGGATTCCGCTCGCGCCCCGCCGCGCTCGGGCTCCTCCTCCTCGCCCTCGGCCTCGCGCCGGTCTCGAACGTGGTCCCGATCGTGAACATCGAGGCCGAGCGCTACCTCTACGTCCCGCTCGCGGGCGTCGCGCTGGCCGCGGGGGCGGGGGCCGGGGCGCTCCGGCGCCGGGCGCTCGCCCTCTCCCCTTCCTACGCCGCCGTGGCCGACGTGTCGGTATGCGTCCTCCTCCTCGCCCTCGGGGTCCGGACCTGGCTCCGCCTCCCGGTCTGGAACAACAACGACACCCTCTGGCGGGCGACGGCCGAGGACGAGCCCCTCTCCACCCGCGCCCAGATCGGGCTCTCCGCGAACTTGATAGACCCCTGGCTTGCCTACGGCGGGAAGACCGAGGGCAGCGAGAAGGACTGGCGCGAGGCGCAGAAGCACCTCCTCGCGATCGTCTCGACCCCCCAGAGGGCGCCGCGCCCGGGCGACGAGAAGGACGCCTCGCTCTGGGTGGACCTCTACAGCGATGGCCAGTGGGAGATGCGCCGGAGCGACGCCTACCGGTTCCTCTCCCAGGGCAACATGATCGAGTTCGAGCGCGCGCGCGACCGCGGCGAGCCGGAGCCCGAGCGCTACCTGCATCTCGCGCAGCACTTCATCGAGGAGGCGATCAAGTTGAAGCCCGGGGCTCGCGACCTCTACGAGACGCGCGGGAAGGCCTGGGGGGAGGATCGGGCCAAGCGCTGGAGGCGATTCTGGAGCGCCCGGGACAGGGGCTTCGCCGCCGACGAGGGGGACATGCGCCTCGACGAGGCGCTCCGCCACTACAAGGAGGCCGCGGCCCTCACGAGCGACGGGGAGTACCTCGCGTCGCTCGCCTGGACCCTGCGCGAGCAGATCCGGCTCGAACGGTGGCTCGTGCTCCGGGACGTGGCGAGCGTGCTCGGCCGGCGCGGGTCCCCCGGCGCCGCGAAGGATTGGTGGAGGGCCGCGGCGGAGGACGTCGAGGCGCTGCGCCTCGCGGGACTCCTGGACGTCCGTGACCGGACTCGGTGGGACCTCCTGGAACAGGTCCATCGGGAGACGGGCCGGCCCGACTGGCCGGGGACGACCCCGGTCGAGCCCGACGCCCGGTGGCTCCCGAAGGCGGCCCCGCCGAACGACCGGAAGGCGGCTCTCGACGAGGCGCTCCGGCTCTCGGCGGCGGGCGAGCCCCGTGCGGCGGCGGCCTACGCCCGGTGGGCGCTCGGGGACGACGCGCCGGGCCGGCCGGAAGAGGCTTCCTGGGGCGCCCCCTGGATCGCGGCCTACGACCTGGTGAGGCTTCGCAGGGCGGCCGATGAGAGCCCGAGGGAGGAGGAGGTCGCGCGGGCGAGGAACTACATCCTGAAGGCGTACGGCGCCGGGGATTTCCCCCTCCGCGACACCTGGCAGTCCGCCTTCAACCAGTGGCAGGCTCGCCTCGAGGGAGTCGCCCAGGCGCAGCAGCGGCTCCGGGTGATCTCCACCATGGACCGGGCCGTCGCCTTCCTCGAGGACCCGCTCTTCAGGGAGGTCCACCAGGAGGCGGGATCGCCCGAGGCGGACCGGATCCTGTGGGAAGCCTGGCGGATCCACTACGACCGCGCGTGGCATCTCTGGGAGGCCGGGCTGAAGGACCGGGCCCGGCGCGACTACCAGGCGGCGATCGAGGCGGCGGAGAGGGCGGAGGCCGCCGGCCGCATGGGGGCGGGGGAGCGTCGCACCTGGGACCAGCTCGCCGAATCGGCCGATCGCGTCGGGGACTCGACGAGGCACGCCCGATACAAGGCGAAGCTCGTCGAGCTCGGCTTCGAGGCGCCGGCGGCCGGCGGGTGATCGGGAGCCTGGTGGGCGGTCGGCCTGCTGGGGCTCGTCGGGCTCGCCGCTGCGGCGGGAGCTGCGGCCTGGCGACGCATCCGGCGCTAAGCGGGTGCATGTCCGTTCTTGCAGGTTCTGCTCTTCGCCGCGTCGCCCCGAAGGCAGGGCGAGAGCGTCGTGACGGATGGGGACGCCCCGGAGCGAAGCTGCGGGGAACGGCCCCGTCCGGCGCGACGGTCTCGCCGCGACGCGGCCGTGACCGGGGCCCCGAGGGCCACCCCTACGGGGTCGGCGTACCCCCTTCCTCCTCGCCCCGG
>JAKEIC010000141.1 GCA_022614695.1 Planctomycetales bacterium
GCCGTCCTTTCTGCGCCTTAGAGCGCGTCTTCCTCCCGGTCGTGGGCCGCCCAACGGCACTACGTCTTACCGGGAAACGGCCAGCCACTTCATCCCATCTGCCGCGGCGAACAGCCCGCCCGCGCCTCGCCGGCCTCCAGGCCCATCGGAGTCGGCCGGCTCCACGCGGACGGGCGCCCGTTCGCCGCGTCACCCGCGGCCGAACCGATTTGTCAGAGGGGTTCCACAAGCGCGGGATGCGCGCCCGTAGCTCCGCTTCCTTGACGCCGCTCCGGGCCTGTGGTATCTCCCCGCGCCCACATGGGCCCCGAGGCAGAGTGGGACGCGAGCAGGAGGATCTCCGGGAGCACGCGGGCTACCTGCACATCGGGCTCCAGCTCGCGATCACGATCCTGCTCGGGGTCCTCGGGGGGTACTGGCTGGACGGGCGGCTCGGCACGGCGCCTTGGCTGACGGTGGCGGGTTCGGTCCTGGGGATGGGCGCGGGGTTCACGAACTTCATCCTCGCGGTGCTGCGCCGCGAGAAGAGGCGGGAGAGTGACGGCGGAGGGCCTCCTGATTAGCGCGGTCCGGCGCCGGCCGGTCGCGGCGGCGGTCTGGACGGCGGCGCTCGCGGCCGCGCCCGGGCTCGCCGCCGCCGGGCTGTTCGCCTCTCCCATGGCCGCCCCCGTGGCTGCCCTAGGGGCGGGCGTCGGCGGGGCCCTCGCCGGCCTGAGCGTCGGGCTCGTCCGGGCCTCCCTCGACTCCACCCAAGCCCGATTCTTCGGGACCTACGCCGCGACGGTCCTCGCCCGACTGGCCGCTCTGGCCTCCACGGCCTTCGTGCCGCTCCGGGACGGGTCCGGCTCGCGCGAGGCGCTCCTGCTCGGGCTCGGATCGGCGCTGGTGCTCGGATGCCTCTCGGAGGCGGCCGCCCTCGCCGCGGGGGACCGCCCATGACCCCCTTCCTACTCGCGGCCGGGTCGGGCTCGAGCGCGACCGACTACTACGACCACCTGATTGCCCACGTGCAAGACTCGCACCACCTCTTCTACGAGGGTCTCGCGCTGCCCGCGCCGCTCTCGGCGCACCGCGTGATGCTCGCCGCCGCGGCGCTGCTCGTCTTCGGGCTCTTCGCCGCGCTCGCGGGCCGCGCCCGCCGCGGCGACCCCGTCCCGCGCGGCAAGTTCGCGAACCTCCTCGAGAGCTTCGTCGTCTACATCCGGGACGAGATCGTCCACCCGAACCTCGGCCACGCCGGCGAGAAGCTCCTCCCGCTCTTCGTCACGTTCTTCTTCTTCATCCTCGCGTGCAACCTCCTCGGGATGATCCCCGGTGCGGCGACGGCCACGGGGAACATCGGCGTGACCGCCGGGCTGGCGCTCACCGCGCTCCTCGTCGGGGTGATCGGCGGCATGGCCGTGCAGGGGCCGTTCGCCTACTGGAAGAACCTGCTCCCCCACGGCCTCCCGTTCTGGCTCGTTCCCCTCATGTTCGTGATCGAAGTGATCGGCCTCCTCACGAAGCACTTCGCGCTGTGCGTGCGTCTCTTCGCCAACATGATCGCGGGCCACATCATCATCCTGGCGATCCTCGGGCTCATCTTCCTGTTCGAGAGCATCTGGGTCGCTCCGTTCGCGGTCGCCCTCGCGGTCGCGATCTCGGCCCTCGAGCTGTTGGTCGCGTTCCTGCAGGCGTACGTGTTCACGTTGCTCTCGTCCCTGTTCGTCGGGATGGCGCTCAATCCCGAGCACTAGCGTTCAAAGGAGGTTCGCATGGACGTCGGACTCGGATACCTCGCGGCCGGGCTCGGAGCCGGGCTCGCGCTCGTCGGCGCGGCCTTCGGCATCGGGCGGCTTGCCGCCGCGGCCCTTGAGGGCTCGGCGCGCCAGCCGGAGGCGATCGGCGGTCTGCGGGTGACCATGATCATCGCGGCGGCCCTCATCGAGGGGCTCGGCTTCTTCGCGCTGATCGTGTGCCTGCTGCTCACGTTCAAGGTGCCCCCGGCGGCCTCCGCGGCGGCCGGGGGGACCCACGCGCCCCCGAAGTAGGACGGGGCACCCATGGGAATCCCTAGGGCCGCGAGCCTCCTCGCGTCGCCGCTCCTCCTCGCGGAGGGCGGGGGCGCGAGCCTCATCACCCCCGAGCTGGGGACGGTCGTCTGGACCGTCGCCACGTTCGCCGTCCTCTTCTTCCTCCTCTGGTGGTTCGCCTGGGGGCCCATTTCGAAGGCCCTCGAGGCGCGCGAGCACCGGATCGAGGGGGACGTCAAGCGCGCCGAGGAGGCGCGCCTCGAGGCCGAGCGGCTGATCGCCGAGCACCAGAGGAAGCTGGACCAGGTCCGCGACGAGGCCCAGGCGATCATCGCGGAGGGGAAGGCGGACGGCGAGAAGCTGCGGGAGACGATCCTCTCCGAGGCCCGCGCGGAGGCCGAGAGGACGCTCACGCGGGCCCGTCGCGACGTGGACCTCGCCAAGGAGCAGGCGCTCCTCGAGATCCGCCAGGCGGTGGCGGCGCTCGCCGTCCAGATGGCCGAGAAGGCGGTCGGCCGCGTGCTCAGCCCCGCCGAGGAGAGCCGGCTCCGGGACGAGTGCCTGGCGGAGTTCGCCGGGGAGGCCGGGCGGGGAGGGCGCGGTTGAAGCCGAGCACGGTCGCGTCCCCTTACGCCGAGGCCCTCGTCTCCCTCGCGGGGGACTCCCTCGCCGCGCTCCGGGACGACGTGGAGGGGCTGCTCGCCTCGCTCGCGGCCGCGCCGGAGGGGCTCCGCGTCCTCGAGTCGCCCGGCGTCGCGCGGGCCGAGAAGCGGCGGCTCCTCGAGCGCACGCTGCGCGGCCGCGTCCGGGACGAGATCGTGAACCTGCTCGGCGTGGCGATCGCGCACCAGCGCGACCTGAACCTGCGGGAGATCCTGCGGGAGACCCTCCGCCAGGCGGACGAGGCGCTCGGCCGGGTGGAGGCGCGGGTCCGCGTGGCGGCGCCGCTGGCCGCGGACGCGGAGTCGCGGGTCCGGGGCGCCCTCGAGAAGGCGACGGGGCGGACGGTCACGCTCTCGGTGGAGGTGAAGCCGGCGGTGCTGGGCGGGATGCGCGTCCGGGTGAAGGACCGGGTCGTGGACGCGACGGTCCGGACCCGCCTGCGCGAGATGGCGCGCCGAGTGCTCGCCGCCCGGCTCACCCCGGCGGTGTTCCGGGAAGGAGGGAACCCGTGAAGGTCCGTTCCGAGGAGATCGCTTCGGTCCTCCGCAAGGAGATCCAGGACTACCAGTCGGCCGTCCATGTCGAGGAGGTCGGCAACGTCCTCGAGGTGGGCGACGGGATCGCCCAGATCTACGGGCTCGCGAACTGCATGGCCGGGGAGATGCTCGAGTTCGAGAACGGCTCGCGGGGGCTCGCCTTCAACCTCGAGGAGAACACGGTCGGGGCGGTGATCCTGGGCGAATACCTGGACCTGAAGGAGGGGGCCGAGGTCAAGCGCACGGGCCGCGTGGTCGAGGTGCCGGTCGGGCCCGCGCTCGTCGGGCGCGTGGTCTCCTCGCTCGGCCAGCCCCTCGACGACAAGGGGCCGATCGTCGCGACCAAGTCGCGCGCGGTCGAGAGCGTGGCTCCGGGCATCGCCGACCGGCGGCCGGTGAACGTCCCCCTCCAGACCGGCCTCAAGGCCATTGACGCGATGATCCCGATCGGGCGCGGTCAGCGCGAGCTGATCATCGGCGACCGCGGGACGGGCAAGACCGCCATCGCGGTGGACACGATCATCAACCAGAAGGGGACGGGGGTCATCTGCGTCTACGTGGCGATCGGGCAGAAGGCCTCCACCGTCGCCGGCGTCGTCGAGAAGCTCCGCGAGACCGGGGCGATGGACCACACGATCGTCGTCTCCGCCCCGAGCAGCGTGCCGGCCCCGATGCAGTACATCGCCCCCTACGCGGGCTGCGCCATGGCGGAGTACTTCATGTACGACGAGGGCAAGGACACCCTCTGCGTCTACGACGACCTGACCAAGCAGGCGCAGGCCTACCGGCAGCTCTCGCTCCTCCTGCGCCGCCCGCCGGGGCGCGAGGCCTATCCGGGAGACGTCTTCTACCTGCACTCGCGCCTCCTCGAGCGGGCGGCGAAGCTGAACGACGGACGGGGCGGGGGCTCGCTCACGGCCCTCCCGGTCATCGAGACGCAGGAGGGGGAGGTCTCGGCCTACATCCCCACGAACGTCATCTCCATCACCGACGGCCAGATCTACCTCGAGCCGGACCTGTTCTTCGCCGGCGTGCGCCCGGCGATCAACGTCGGCATCTCCGTCTCGCGCGTCGGCGGGAAGGCGCAGCTGAAGTGCATGCGCCAGGTGGCCGGGGGCCTCCGGCTGGACCTGGCGCAGTACCGGGAGCTGGAGGCGTTCGCGCAGCTCGGGACGGAGCTCGACAAGGCGACCCAGGCGCAGATTGACCGCGGGGTGCGGATGGTGGAGTTGCTCAAGCAGGACCAGTACGAGCCCATGCCCGTCGAGGAGCAGGTGATCGGCATCTACGCCGGGTCCAAGGGCTTCCTCGACGCGGTCCCGGTGGTGCGCGTCCGCGAGTTCGAGAAGGCGCTCCTCCGGTTCGTGCGGGAGACCCACTCGGAGATCCCGAAGGACATCCGGGAGAAGAAGGAGATCTCGAAGGAGACCGAGGAGAAGCTCCGGAACGTCCTCGGGAGCTTCGCGAAGGGCTTCCTGGAGGGGCGGGCGGCCGACCCGCGCGCGACGGCGAAGGCGTAGGGAGGGCGAGTGGCCAAGGCCCGCGAGCTGCGGCGGAGGATCAAGAGCGTGCGCAACACGCGGAAGATCACCCGCACGATGGAGCTCGTCGCCACGGCCAAGGCGAAGGTGACGACCGACCGCGTGAAGTCGGTGGTGCCCTACTCGCAGACCCTCCTCGGGATGGTCTCGGCCCTCGTCGCCTCCGGCGCGCGCCACCCGCTGCTCGGGTCGGACGCGCCGGTGAAGAAGGTGGTCCTCTTCGGGATCACCGCGAACCGGGGGCTCTGCGGGGGCTACAACTCGAACGTCCTGCGGATGCTCCGCGAGGCGCTCGAGCAGGAGAGGGCGGCGGGCCGTGAGGTCGCCCTGCACCTCGCCGGGAAGAAGGGCCTCTCGGCCATGCGGTTCCTCAGGATCCCGGTGGCGGAGGGCTACACGCAGTTCGCCGACAAGCCCAGGTTCGAGGAGGTGGAGGCGGTGGCCCGGCCGCTCGTGGCGGCGTTCGCCCGGGGGGACGTGCAGCGGGTGGACCTCGTCTCGTGCCGCTACCTGTCGTCGTCCGAGCAGAAGCCCCGCCGGAAGACCCTGCTCCCGATCACGCCTCCTCCCGCGCCGAAGGGGATCCGAGTCGAGCCGATCCTCCACCCCGCGCCGGCGGCGCTCCTCGGCGAGCTGCTCCCGCTCGTCGCGGCCACCTCGCTCTTCGAGGCGTTCGTGGAGGCGGCGGCGTCGGAGCAGGTCGCGCGCCGGATCGCGATGAAGCTCGCAACCGACAACGCCGACGAGATGATCGGCGACCTCACCCGCACCTACAACCGGGCCCGGCAGGCGCAGATCACGCAGGAGATCGCGGAGGTCATGGGAGGGGCGCTGGCGCTCTCATAGGAAAGTTCACAGTTCACGGTTCACGGTGCCAGGAGGGAGACGCGGATGAGCCAGAGCGGGAAGCAACCGGCGAAGAGCCCCGGCCACGGTGGGCCCGGGGCCCCGGGGGCCGTGGGCCGGGTCGTGCGCGTGATCGGCGCGACCCTGGATGCCGCGTTCCCGGAGGACAAGCTCCCCCAGATCTACAACGCGCTCGAGATCCGGCGGACGGTCGGGGGCAAGACCGAGACGCTCGTCTCCGAGGTCCAGCAGCACCTCGGCGGCGGGCGCGTCCGCGCGATCGCCCTCGCCTCGACGGACGGGGTCGTCCGGGACACCGAGATCCTGGATACGGGCGCCCCGATCAGCGTCCCGGTCGGCAAGGAGACCCTCGGGCGTGTCTTCAACCTGGTCGGCGAGCCGATCGACCAGGGACCCGCGGTCCACGCCGAGGCCCGGCGCGCGATCCACCAGCCGTCGCCCCTCTTCCAGGACCTGGAGCCGAAGACGCAGGTGTTCGAGACGGGCCTGAAGGTCGTCGACCTGCTCACCCCGTACTCGAAGGGCGGCAAGACCGGCCTCTTCGGCGGGGCCGGCCTCGGCAAGACGGTGCTCATCCAGGAGCTGATCCACAACGTTGCCATGAAGCACGGCGGCTACTCGGTCTTCGCCGGCGTGGGCGAGAGGACCCGCGAGGGGAACGACCTCTGGCTCGAGATGAAGGAGTCGGGGGTCATCGACAAGACGGTCATGGTGTTCGGCCAGATGAACGAGCCCCCCGGGGCGCGGCTCCGGGTGGCCCTCTCGGCGCTGACGATGGCCGAGCACTTCCGCGACCAGACCGGGGCCGACGTGCTCCTCTTCATAGACAACATCTTCCGCTTCTCCCAGGCGGGCTCCGAGGTGTCGGCCCTCCTCGGCCGGATGCCCTCGGCCGTCGGCTACCAGCCCACCCTCGGCACCGAGATGGGCGAGCTGCAGGAGCGCATCACCTCGACCCGGCACGGCTCGATCACGTCGGTGCAGGCGATCTACGTGCCGGCCGACGACCTGACGGACCCGGCTCCGGCGACGGCCTTCACCCACCTCGACGCCACCACCGTGCTCGAGCGCAGGATCACCGAGAAGGGGATCTACCCCGCCATCGACCCCCTCAAGAGCTCGTCCCGGATCCTGGCCGCCCAATACGTGGGCGAGGAGCACTACGCGGTCGCGCGGCGGGTCCAGGTGATCCTGCAGCGCTACCGCGACCTGCAGGATATCATCGCGATCCTCGGGATAGACGAGCTCTCCGAGGAGGACAAGGTGATCGTGCAGCGGGCGCGCAAGATCGAGCGGTTCTTCTCGCAGCCCTTCCACGTGGCCGAGGCCTTCACGGGGATCAAGGGGAAGTTCGTGAGCGTCGCCGACACGGTCCGCTCCTTCAAGGGCCTCGTCGAGGGCAGACACGACGACCTGCCCGAGCAGGCCTTCATGTACGTGGGCGCCATCGAGGAGGCCGTCGAGAAGGCGGAGAAGATCCGCAGGGAGTCGGCGGGCAAGTGAGCGGGATCCGCTGCCGCGTCGTGACCCCGGACCGGACGCACCTCGACTCCCCCGCCGAGGCGGTGACGCTCCCGGCGGTGGACGGCGAGATCGGCGTGCTGCCGGGCCACACGCCCCTCCTCGCGCTGCTCGGCACCGGGGTGCTGCGGGTGAGGTCCCCGGAAGGCGCCCGGGCCTTCGCCCTCGCGGGCGGGTTCGCCGAGGTCGGTCCCGACCGCGTCGTCGTCGCCGCCCGCGAGGTCACCGACGGCCGCGACCTGGACCCCGAGGCGGCGGAGAAGGAGGCCCGGGAGGTTCGGGACCGGGTCGCGCGGGGGGCCGCCGAGCGCGAGGCTCGGAGCGCCGCGCTCGGGCGGGCCCGGGCCCGCGTCCGCGCGGCCCGGGTGGCGCGGGGAGCCGGGGCCCCGCCGGCCGGCGGGGCGGAGCACCGCTAGGGGGAGTCCCTTGGACTTGAAGATCGTCCGCGAGCTGATCGCCCTCATGGAGCAGCACGACCTCAGCGAGGTCGAGGTCGAGGAGGAGGGGCACCGGGTCCGGCTCCGCAAGCACGTTGCGGACGCCCGGGCGCCGGTTGGGAACCCCGCCGCGCCGGCGCCGGCCGCCGGCCGGGTCCCGGCGGCTCCGGTCGCGGCCGAGTCGCCCGCCGGGGCGGCCCCGGCGAAGGAGGCCCCCGGCACGGCCCAGGTCAAGAGCCCCATGGTCGGGACCTTCTATCGCGCGCCGAACCCCGAGGCGGCGCCGTTCGTGGACGTGGGGGACAAGCTCACGCCGGAGAGCGTGGTCTGCATCGTCGAGGCGATGAAGGTCATGAACGAGATCAAGGCCGAGGTCGCGGGGGTCGTCGAGGCCGTGCTCGTCGAGAACGGCGAGGCGGTCGAGTTCGGCCAGGCGCTCTTCCGCGTCCGGACGGCCTAGGCCCGGGGATGTTCAACCGGATCCTAGTCGCGAACCGCGGTGAGATCGCCCTCCGGGTGATCCGGGCCTGCCAGGAACTGGGGATCCAGACGGTCGCGGTCTACTCCGAGGCCGACAAGGACGCGCTGTATCTACGCCTGGCCGACGAGACCGTCTGCATCGGGCCCGGCCCGAGCAAGCAGTCGTACCTCGACATCCCCCGCATCATCTCCGCGGCCGAGATCACCGACGTGGAGGCGATCCACCCCGGCTACGGCTTCCTCTCGGAGAACGCCCAGTTCGCCGAGGTGTGCCGGAGCTGTCACATCCAGTTCATCGGCCCCTCGCCGGAGACCATGCGGAAGCTCGGCGACAAGGTGGAGGCGCGGAAGCTCGCCCGCGAGGCGGGCGTCCCCGTCGTCCCGGGGAGCCCCGGCATCGTCGTCGAGGAGGCGGAGGCCCTCTCGGTCGCCCGAGAGATCGGCTACCCCGTCATGATCAAGGCGGCCTCGGGGGGAGGGGGCCGGGGGCTGCGAGTCGCCCACAACGACGCGAGCCTCTCGACCGGGCTCCGGGCGGCGCGCTCGGAGGCCGAGGCGGCCTTCAAGAAGAGCGGCGTCTACGTCGAGAAGTACATCCCCCGCGCCCGCCACGTCGAGTTCCAGGTGATGGGCGACCTGCAGGGCCGCCTCATCCACCTCGGCGAGCGCGACTGCTCGCTCCAGCGGCGCCACCAGAAGCTCGTCGAGGAGTCGCCCTCCCCGGCGCTCACGCCCGAGGCACGCCAACGGATGGGCGCGGCGGCCCTGGCCGTCGCGCGGGCGGCCGGCTACACCCACCTCGGCACGGCCGAGTTCCTCCTCGCCCCCGACTCCCAGTTCTACTTCATCGAGATGAACTGCCGGATCCAGGTCGAGCACCCCGTGACCGAGATGGTGACCGGCCTCGACCTGGTGAAGGAGCAGCTCCGGATCGCCTCGGGGGAATCGCTCCGGCTCGCCCAGGAGGACGTCCGGCTCCACGGCTGCGCCATCGAGTGCCGGATCAACGCCGAGGACCCGGAGAACGACTTCGCCCCGTGCGCGGGCAAGGTCTCGCTCTTCTCGCCGCCGGGAGGGCCCGGCACCCGGGTGGACAGCCACGTCCACTCGGGCTACACGGTGAGCCCCTTCTACGATTCGCTCCTCGCCAAGCTCATCGTCCACCGCGAGAACCGCCGCGACGCGATCGCCGCCATGCGACGGGCGCTGGAGGAGTTCGTCGTCGAGGGGGTGAAGACCACCATCCCCCTCTACCTCGAGCTGTTCGGCCACACGAACTACATCACGGGGGACGTGGATACCACGTTCGTGGAGACGTATCTCGGGGGCGGGTAGCCCCGCCTGCCCCCTTGTTCCCCCCGCCCCTGGTATAATCGCCCGTCCCGGAACCCCGGGGCACATGGCCATCCACCCCACGGCGATCGTCTCCCCCAAGGCCGAGATCGCCTCGGGTGTGGACATCGGTCCCTACTGCGTCGTCGAGGCGAACGTGAAGATCGGCTCCGGGACGAGGCTCCACGGCCGCGCGCACATCTTCGAGCACACGGAGATGGGGCGGGATAACGAGGTCCACGACGGCGCCATTCTCGGGAACGTCCCGCAGGACCGGGCCTTCAAGGGAGCCGTCTCCCACGTTCGGATCGGGGACCGGAACGTCTTCCGGGAGGGGTCCTGGATCCACCGCGGGAGCGCGGAGGGCTCGGCCACGGTCATCGGCAACGACAACTACCTGATGGGCTTCGCGCACGTCGCCCACAACTGCACTCTCGGGGACCGAGTCACGCTCGCAAGCAACACCCTGCTCGCCGGCCACACGACGGTCGAGGACCGGGTATTCGTCTCGGCCAACGTGATCGTCCACCAGTTCAGCCGGATCGGTCAGGGCGCGTTCGTCTCCGGAC
>JAKEIC010000142.1 GCA_022614695.1 Planctomycetales bacterium
CCGGGGCGAGGAGGAAGGGGGTACGCCGACCCCGTAGGGGTGGCCCTCGGGGCCCCGGTCACGGCCGCGTCGCGGCGAGACCGTCGCGCCGGACGGGGCCGCTCCCCGGAGCTTCGCTCCGGGGCGTCCCCATCCGTCACGACGCTCTCGCCCTGCCTTCGGGGCGACGCGGCGAAGAGCAGAATCTGCAAGAACGGACATGCACACCGGAGCTTGTCCCCAGGATGGTCGGGCCGACAGGACGCTACTCGTGGAACCGGAACCGGCCGGACTGGACGAGGGCCTCCCCGAGAGTGAGCCGGACCTCGTAGGTCCCCGGCTCGAATCCGCGCGGGGGAGAGACGAGGAACCGGAGCGCGTGACCCGGGACGGGAGCCGGCGCCTCCGTGGGCGCGGCGCCCGGGATTTCCTCGCCGCCCGCGACGAGGGCCGCGCGGAGGGCCGTCCCCGCCGGGAAGCCCCCTCCGGCGGCCTCCACGGCGACCTCGCGGGCCCTCTCGGGGCCGACGAACGTCGGCACCTGGTGGACGTCGGGGAAGGCGGTCGAGCCCGCGACCGAGAAGCGGAGCGCGCCGACCCAGGCGCCCTCCGGGGCCCCGATCCGGAAGTCCCCGCGGACGAGGGCGCAGCGGCGGTCCCATCCCCCGCAGCTCGCGGGGAAGTAGGCGACCCGGTAGGTCCCGGCGAGCCAGCCCTCGGCCGGGCGCGGGTACGCGAACGTGACGTGGGTCCCGCCCGTCGGGAGGCGGACTGGCGAGTCGTAGAGGATCGCCGGGGGAGCGGCCGAGTCGTGGGAGGCGAGCCTCTCGAGGCGCACGTGGAGGTCGGGGGTCTCGCGCAGCGGCCCCTCGTTCTGCGCGGCGGCGTAGACGACGGCTTCCTCGGGCGAGAAGGTGGCCCGCTCGACGAGGGGCGCCCCGTCGGGCCCGATGGCGGCGGCGAATCGGAAGGATGCCGACCCCTCGGCGCCGACGTAGGCCCCGTGGGAGCAGCTGCCGGGGAGCGGGATCCCGCCGGGGACTGCGCGGCCCCCGCGGGCCGCCCCGGTCCCGGACCCGGGGACGGGAGGGGCCCCCGGCTCCCCCCGGCCTCCCGTGGGGGCGGGGGGATCGGGACCCGGTCGGCCGCTCCCGCCCCCGCCGGCCGCCCCGGCGCGGGTCGCCGCTTGGCCCGCCGACGACGGTCCGGCCGCCTCGCGCCCGCCGTCGGATCGCGGGAGCCCGGCGGGACCCTCACCGAATTGCCCGCGGGCGCCGGGCCCGGGCGTCGCGGGGCGGAGGGCGGCCTCCGCTCCCGGGCCGGCGCTTGCGTCGAGGGACGGCGGGCCCCCGCCCCCGTCCCCGTCCCCGCGGAAGAGGAGCGCCCAGAGGCCGATCCCCGCCAGCAGGGCGAGGGCGACGAGAGGCGCGCCCCTGGCCCGGACCGCGGTCATTCGGGGATGGCCCGGCGGACCCCGCCGTGCCTACTGGCGCGGGATCTGGATGTCGTCAATCCAGGCCGCGTCGGCGCCGTTGTCGAAGAGCGTGTCCTTGAAGTAGTTCCAGCGGAACGTGTGGCTCCCGGCCGACACGGCGTACGTGGCGGTGGTCCACGCGACGGCCCCCGACCAGGAGCCCTGCTGGACCCCGTCAATGGAGAACTGGAGGAAGTCCCAACCCGCCTCCGAGTCCACGCGGTAGGCGAAGGTGATGTTCCCCGCGCGGCAGTTCTGGATGAGCTGGATGTAGGAGTTCTGGTTCGTCGAGACGCCGGAGTTGGTGGGGGTGGGAGTGCCCGAGCGGACGGCGTAGGTCCCGGTCATGACGCTCAGCGTGGTGATCGTCCAGTTGGGGTTCCCCGAGGAGACCACGTTCCCGCCCGTCGTCCACGGGAGCGGGACCGTCATGGTCCCCGACTCGAATCCTTCGGTGATCGTGAGCCCGGACGGCAGGTCAATGTCGTCCACCCACGCCCGGTCCAGCCCCGCGGAGCCGGACGCGTCCTTCACGTACTCCCAGCGGTAGGTGTGGGCCCCCGACGTGGTCACCGAGAACGTCACCCAGGTCCAGGGCACCGTCCCCGACGTCGCCCCCGGGAAGGTCTGGGCCACGGAGTCGATCAGGAACCGGATCTGGTCCCCCGACGCCGAGTCCACCTTGTAGAAGAACCCGATCGTCCCGGTCGGATTGGCGACCGTCAGCTCGAGGAAGCTGGTCTGAGAGTCCGCGATGGCTCCCGACTGCGCCGAGTACGTCCCGGTGTTCTTGTCCGCCGACGTGATCGTCCACGCCGTCGAGCCGCCCGAAGTCCATCCGGGGATCGAGCCGAAGATCGAGTTCGACTCCCATCCCTCGTCCGAGCGGAACCGGATGATCGTCATCGAGTACGAGTTGGCGACCCCGGCCGTCCCCTGGTACACCCGGACCCGGTAGTTCCCCGTCACCGAGTTGTTGAACGTCACCGACTCCGAGTTCGCCGTGGTGCTCACCGACGTGCCCACCGTGGCCTGGGAAGGGTCCAGCACCGCGAGGTCCAGGTTCCCCGACGCGTTCGTGAAGTTGATCGTCACCTGCATCCCGTCCCCGGCCGCGAGGGAGATCTGGTAGTAGTCGTCGTCGTTGCACTGGAGGCTCGTGTACGTCCCGGACGAGAGGAAGGCGGCCGTCGAGAAGCTGTCGTTCTGCTCGTAGGTGTCGTCCGCCGTGCCCGTGGGGGTCGCCGTGACGGTGCTCGAGAGGGCGCCCTCCCCGATGGGCTTCACCGCCGAGACCGCAAGCGTGTAGGCGGTGCCGGGCGTGAGTCCGGTGAGCAGGTAGCTCGTGCCCGTGATCCCCTGGACCGGCGGGCCGCCCTGCGCGGCGAACGGGCTCGGGTCCCAGGGCGTCGAGGCGTCGTCGTCGTAGTAGACATTGTAGGACGCGGCGCCGGTCACGGCGCTCCAGGTCACCTGGATGGAGGCCGAGCCCGCCGTCGCCGACACCCCCGTCGGGGCCGGAGGCGGGACGTCGGGGGTCGCCAGGATCACCGTCGAGAGGGAGCTCTCCCCGATGGAGTTCACGGCCGTGACCGCGCAGTAGTAGGTCGTCCCGTTCGTGAGCCCGGTCAGGGTGAGGGTGTTGGTCGGGTTATTGATCGGAGGCGCGCCCTCGGTCGCGTTCGGGGTGGGGTCCCAAGGCGGGTAGGCGGCGTCGTCGTCGTAGTAGACGTTGTAGAAGTTGGCGCCCGAGACCGCGCCCCAGGAGAGCGCGATGGTTGCGTTCCCGGGGATGCCGACGAGCCCCGGAGGGGCGCCGGGAACCGTGGGTGCCGGAGGCGCAGGGGTTCCGCCGCCCCCGCCCCCGCCGCCGCCGCATCCCGCGGCCAGTGCAAGCCCCACCATCCAGACCGTCCGACGTGTCATCCGGTCCACGGCCCACCTCCTCGGCGACCCCCTGGGTCGCCCCCTGGGAGCGGTTCCTTCTATGTCATCCGGGACCCTCGGTCAAGGGGGGGGCGGGTCCCCCGGGTCCCTGGCTCAAACGCGAAAGGAGTGCATGCCTCGTGCCAGTCCCGGCGACCGCGTCGTCCGCCGGTGTGTACCGAACCCACTGTCAACGGGGCACTTGCGGCGGCAATCGGCTTTACGTGACAGCGCGAGCCGGCGGATGTGTTGCCGCTCCTATACACCTGCCCAGGGACTTGGCAGTCCGCTAGATCTCGCCCGCCCGGTGCTTCAGTCTCTGACGGAGCGCCCGGAGGATCCGCGTGTGAAGCTGGCAGATCCTCGACTCGGTGACGCCGAAGATCTGTCCGATCTCCTTCATTGTGAGATCCTCCCAGTAGTACAGCACGACGATCAGGCGCTCCTTCGGGGTGAGGTCCTTGAGGACGTACTGGAACACGTCCTCCCGCCGGAGTCCTTCCCAGGGGTCTTCGGCCCGACGGTCCTCGAGGATGTCGGCGCGCCGGACCGGCGGTCCCTGAGGCGTCTCCTCGGTCGCCTCGAGCGAGACCCGGGACGCGGCCGCCGCCGACCGGGCGAGCGCCCGGAACTCCTCCGTGGCGAGTCCGAAACGCTCCGCCATCTCCTCCTCCGTCGGCTCGCGCCCGAGCTCCCGGGCGAGCGTCGCCTGCGTCGTCCGGAGCTTCGTGGCCGTGTGCCGCAGCTGCCGCGGGGCCCAGTCCTCGCTCCGGAGCTCGTCGAGCATCGAGCCCCGGACCCGGGCCGTGCAGTAGGTCTCGAACTTCACGCCCCTCTCCGGTTCGAACCCCTCGACGGCCGAGAGCAGCCCCTGCGCCCCGGCCGAGGAGAGGTCGTCCACGTCCACCGAGAGCGGGAGCCGCGCCTTCAGCTTCTCGGCGAGGTACCGCACGAGCGGGTAGTAGTGCTCGACCAGCCGGTTGCGGGAGTCGGAGTCCCGCTGCGCGAGGAACCGCGCCCAGAGGGGCGCCGCCGCCCCGGCCGCGTCCGGGGCCCGCGTCCCCGTCGCCGTCCTCGCCACCGTCGCCCCGAGCGTCGCTTCTGCCATGGCTTACTCTCCTCCGTTTGTGGGAACTTCCGTCCGTCCTCCTCGCACCGGTGCGGCCGTGGGGCTCGCCCGACCCGCGCCGAGCGGGTCGAGGGCGAGCGCGAGGCCGCGGAGCGCGTGCGCCGCGTGCGATCGCGGCGCCGCGCGAAGCACGGGCACCCCCTCCCGGACCGCGGCCGCGACCGCGGGGTCCGGGGGGACGTGCCCGAACGACTCCAACGTCGTCCCGAGGAACCGGCGGGCGACCTCCGCGAGCCGCCCGGCCGTCCGGGCGGCCTCCGCGGGGCCCGCCTGGTTCACGACGATCCCGAGCCGGCCGGCGATTCCGGCCCGCGCGAGGGCCTTCGCCGTGGCGTAGGCCTCGAGCACGGCGGGGGGCTCCGGGGTCGTGACGATCACGGCCGTGTCGGGGTCGGTCGCGGCGGCGACGAAGGCGCCCGCGCTCCCCGCCGGGGTGTCCACGACGCAGATCTCGCCGCGGGAGCCGAGCGCGCGCACCGCGGCGGCGAGACCCTCCCGGAGCCGCTCCGGGCCCATCTCCGTGGAGCGTCCCGGGACCGGGACCGAGCCGGGACAGAAGAGGATCTCGCTTCCCTCCGGCCCCGCGAGGACGAGGGCGTCCTCCGGCCGGGCGGTCCCCGAGAGGACCTCGCCGAGGCCCGGGCCCGCCGCGGGGACGCCGAGGTGGAGGTCGGCGTTCGCGGCGCCGAGGTCGGCGTCCACGAGCACGACCCGCCGGCCCGCCTCGGCGAGCGCGAGGGCCACCCCGACGGCGACCACCGTCTTCCCGACCCCGCCCTTCGCTCCCGCGACCGCGATCACCACGGGCCGGGTGCGGCGGCCCGCGACGAGCCGGCGGAGCCCCGCCGCCTGGTCGTGACGCGCCGCAGGGTCGCCCAGCAGCGCGCCGCTCATCCGATCCTCTCCTCGCCGAGGACCAGCCGTGCGAGGCGGCCCGGGGCGGCCACCTCGAGGTCCTCGGGCACGTCCTGCCCGGTCGCGAGGTACGAGAACGGGAGCCGCGAGCGGGCGGCCACGTCGAGGACGAACCCGTAGCGTTCGGCCTCGTCGAGTTTCGTGAGGAGGATGCGGCCCGGGGCGAACCGGCCGTAGCGGTGGAGCGCCCCGAGGAGGGCGGACGAGGCGGTGGGCGCGGCGAGCACGAGGTGGGTCTCGTCGGGACGGAACGCCTCGAGGAACCCCGCGAGCTCCCGGAGCCGGATCTCGTCGCGGGGGCTCCGGCCCGCCGTGTCGAGCAGGAGCAGGTCGAGCCCCTCCCCGGCGAGCGCGTCGGCGTCCCGCGAGAGGTCCGCCGGGGCGTGCGCCGTCCGCACGGGGACGCCGAGGATCTCCGCGTAGCGACCGAGCTGCTCGACCGCGGCGATCCGGTAGGTGTCCATCGTGAGGAGCCCCACGCGGCGCCGGTCGCGGAGCGCCGCGGCGGCGGCGAGCTTCGCGAGGGTCGTGGTCTTCCCGACGCCCGTCGGCCCGACGAGCGCGACGCGGCGGGCACCGGAACCGGCCGCCGGGCCGGCCGGCGGCCCGGCCGCCGGCCCGGCTGGCGGGAGGATCGGCCCCGATGTGGGAAGCAGCGCCTCGACGTAGGAGCGGAGCCGCTCGCGCACCGTCTCCCGGTCCGCGTCGGCCGGCACGTTCTCGCGCAGGACCTGGAGGAGTTTGCGCACGACCTCGTCGTCGGCGCGGCTCGCGCGGAGGAGGTCGGCGGCCTCGGAGAAGGCCGGAGGATCCGGGGCGGGCTCGGGGGCCGCCGCACGGCCCGAAGGGCGCCTCTTGGCCCTCTCGATCAGCTCCTGCACGGCGGCGCGGAGGTCGCGGACGTCGTCTTTGAGGGAGGCGACTGCGGGGGGCTCGGGAGCGGGAGCCCCTCGACCGGGCTCGGGGCAGGCGGGGGCGGGCGGGGGAGCGGGGTCCCGGGCGAGACGGACGCCCGCGGCGGCCGTGATCTCGACCGCGGTCCCCCGGGGCAACCCGAACGGGCCGCGGCGGGTGACGCGCCGGCTCTCGAGGATCACGGCCTCGCGCCCGAGGGCGGCGCGGGCCTTCCGCAGCGCCAGCTCCCAGGTGGCGCCGACGAACCGCGAGGGCCGGGCGGACGCGCCCGTCGGGCAGCCCATCGGGAATGTGGACAGGCTCATCGCGCACCCCCGAGGACCCGGCGGATCGCGTCGAGAGCCTCCTCGGCCTCGCCCACCCGCACGGGCCCGAGCCGCGCCGCCTCCTGCCGGAGGACGTCGCGGAGGGCGGCCGGCAGCGCCCCCGAGATGCGGTCAGCGAGGTCGGGCGGGGCGGCCCGGAGCGCCCGCGCGAGCGTGGGGACCGGGACGTCGCGCAGCGCCCGCGCGAGCGCCTCCGGCGGAGTCTCGAGGAGCGCCTCGGCGAGCCCCTCCTCGGGCCGGAGCGGCCCCATCGCGGCGAGCGCGCGCGCCAGGTCGGGGTCGGCCTCCGCGAGGGAGCGGCGGATCGCCTCGGCCCCCGGCCCGGCCGCCGCCACGATCCGGAGGATCGCCGCGGGGCCGCCGCGCACGTCGAGCGGGGGCGCGGTCGAGACCCGCCTCTCGAGGCTCGCGGACGCCGCCGCCGCGGCGTCCGGGTGGACGCCCCCGAGCGAGGCGACGCGCCGCAGCACCTCTCCCTGGAGCGCCCCCGGGAGCCCGAGCAGGATCTCGGCGGCGGGGGCGGGGCCCACGCACGCGCAGATGAGTGCGATCGTCTGCGGGTTCTCGTCACGCAGGAACGGCAGGACCCGGGCGACCCCCGCCTCGACGACGAACTCGAAGGGATTCCGGTGCGACTCGCGGGAGATCCGCTCGAGGTGGCGCGCCGCCTCCTCGGGCGGGAAGGCCCTCTGCACGAGCGCGCGGGCCCTCTCGACCCCGCCGAGCCCTCCCGCCGCGGCGGCGCGGAGACGCGCCGCGAAGTCGGCGACCGCTCGCGCCTGCTCGTCCCGGGTCACGTCCCGGAGCCGGACGACGGCGAGGGTCACCGCGTCCACGAGCGGCCGCGGAAGCCCGGCGAGGACGCGCGCGGCGAGCTCCGACGGCAGCGCCATCAGCACGATGGCGGCGGTCCGGAGCCCGGGGCGCATCGCGCCGGGCGCGCCGGGGAGCCCGGGGGCGCGGCTGGCCGGGGAGGACGAGGGCCAGGTGGCGAGGGTCGGCGGCGTCATGTCAGGCCTCGATCAGCTCCCGGAGGACCTCGGCCGCCCGGGCCGGGTCCTCCTCGGCGAGCCGGCGCATCTCGTGGAGGGGCTCTTCCACGACCGCGGGGGCCCGGGGACCCGGCGCCGCCGCGGCCGCCGGGATCGGGGGCGCCGGGGCGAGCGGAGCCGCGGCGAACACCGCCTCCCCCGCCGGCCGCGCGGGCACCCACGCGACCGGCGCGGGGGTGGCGACCGGCGCGGGGGCGGCCCTCGAGTGGCGCGCGAGCGCCCGAAGGCCAGCGAACCCCGCCACTCCCGCGACCAGGACTACCGCGCCCGCCCAGACGAGATCCCCGCCGTGGCGGGCGAGCAGCCCGAGGACCCGCTCCGAGAGCGTCGGCGCGGCCGGCGGGCGGGGGAGCTCGGGCGGGCGGAGGGGGAGCACCATCAGCTCCAGCTCCCCCTCGGCGAGGGAGAGCCCGCGCTCGAGGAGCTTGCGGTAGGGCGCGAGCCCTTCGGCGCCCACCTCTTCCGCGGGAAGAGCTACGGCCACGGAGCGGCGCCGGACGGCGCCGGGCGTCCTGACAATCGTCTCGGTGGTCTCCGTCGCCCCCGAGGTCTCCGTCGTCCGGGTGGCCCGGGTGACCGCCTCGAGGTCCAGCTCGACGTCCACCGACACCGCGGGCGGCTGCCGGAAGCAGGGCCCGAGGAGGCGCTGGATCTTCTGGGCGTAGTGTTCCTCGACCTGGCGCTTCGCGGGGACCCCCGTCGCGATGGCGGGGCCGTCCCCGGCCCCGGGGCCCCCGGGGGCAGGCGACTCGTCCGCGAAGCACGCCGAGGCGGCGAGGAGCGCGGCGGCCGCTCGCAGGGTCCCTCCGGGAATTCGTACTTTATAAATCATGCTTTATGATTTATCCGAAAAAAAGGGGCGGGCCGGGCCGCCGTCAGACGCGCTCCCTCTCGCGGGTCTTCCGCCCGCGCGACGACTCCTCCGCCTCGAGCATCTGCTTCACCTCCCGGAGCGTGTGGTGGAGTTTCCACCTCTCGACCTTCCGGAGCCGGTCGAAGACCTCCTCCCCGTAGAGGCGGTGGCCCGAGTCGGTCCTCTTCTCCTCGCGGATCAGCCCGAGGATCGTGTAGTTGTGGATGGTCTGCCGCGAGAGCCCGGTGTGTCCCATGACCTCGCCGATCTTGAAGAGCTTCCGCGGGGCGGTCGGCATCGTCGGCGATCCTCCGCGCTCTTCCCCCGAGCGCGCGGTGGGGGGGCGGCCCGCGCGGGCAGACCCCCTCCCGTCGTTCCATCGGCAGTTTACGCTTTACACTTTACAAGACCATCTGTCAACATGTGGGCACGAGGAAAGGCCCCCTGGCGGGAGGCCGGGCGGGGAGGAACTTGCCTTCGCCTCGCGTCCGTCATACCTTGGGACGAACTTGGCGGACACCGGCAAGATCCTGCTCTGCCCTGCCTGCGGGAAGGCATTCAAGGCGCCCGCAGGGAAACAGCCGGACGGCGACATGCCCGCCTGCCCCAAGTGCAAGGCAGTCCTGGTCTTGACGGATGCGTCGGCGTCGGCGGGATCGCTCAAGCCCGGGGCGCACCTCGGCCCCTACGTGGTCCTCTCGGAGGTCGCCCGGGGGGGGATGGGAGCCATCCTGCGGGCCAAGGACGGCCGGCTGGGCCGCATCGTCGCCCTCAAGGTGCTCATGGCCGGGGAAGGGGCGACTCCGGAGATGGTCGCGAGGCTCCACCGGGAGGCTCAAGCCGCCTCGCGCCTCCGCCACCCGGGCATCGTCCAGGTGCACGACGTCGGGGTCGAGGCGGGCCACCACTACATCGCGATGGACTTCATCGAGGGTCAGACTCTCGAGGGCCTGATGGCCAAGGGGAAGATCCCCCCCGATCGCGCGGCCGAGATCATGGCCGCCGTCGCCGAGGCGGTCCACCACGCCCACGAGGAGGGCGTCATCCACCGCGACCTGAAGCCCGGCAACGTCCTGCTCGACGAGGAGGGCCGGCCCCACGTCACCGACTTCGGGATCGCGAGGGACACGACCGCGGGCAAGGGGCTCACCGCCGCGGGGAGCGTCCTCGGGACCCCGGAGTACATGTCGCCCGAGCAGGCGCAGGGGGCCCGGGCCCTCGACGCCCGGAGCGACGTCTTCTCGCTCGGAGTGATCCTCTATCACCTCGTCACCGGGAAGAGCCCGTTCAAGGGCTCCTCGATGATGCAGACGATGCAGCGCGTCGTCTCGCTCGAGCCGCCGATGCCCGGGACGATCGCCCGGAACCTCCCCGGGGACATGGAGGCCGTGGTCCTCAAGGCGCTGGAGAAGGCCCCGGCCTCCCGGTACGCCTCGGCCGACGCGCTCGCCAGGGACCTCCGGCGGTTCCTCGCGGGAGAGGCGGTCTCGGTCTCCCGCCCGACGGTCTTCGTCCGGGCGGTGCGGGTCGCGCGCCGGCGCTGGCATTTCGTCGCGGGCGGGGCGGCGGTCCTCTTGGTGGGGGTCGCGGTCTGGGCCGTTACGGCGCGGTCGGCCTCGATCGAGGCCGAGGAGTCCCAGAAGAAGACGCGCCGCCTCGAGCGGGAGAAGAAGGAAGCCGAGGCCAAGGCCGAGGTCGAGCGGAAGCGGGCGGAGGAGGCGCGGGGGCGTGAGGCCGAGTCGGCGAAGTTCCACGAGGCGGAGGCGCTCCGGACCGCCCGCACCGAGACCCTCGCCCAGATCCAGAAGCACCGGGGCTTTGCGAGAGAGAGGAACCTGGCGGCCAAGGGCCTGCTCGGGAGCGGGAAGTACGACGAGGCCTGGAAGGTCCTCGCGGAGGCCCGGAAGTCCGTGGCGGGGCTCCTCGACCTCTGCGACCTCGCGGCCGAGCCGTTCCCGGCGCGGCTCCGGGAGGACCCCGAGGTCCGGCAGGCGGCGGAGGCGGGCGACATCCTCCGCGAGATCGAGGGGGACCTCGCCTGGGCGCACGCCCTCCGGGGCCGGAACGTGAGGTGGTTCGAGAAGTGGGACTACGCCGGCGCCATCGCGGACCTGGACGAGGCGGTGAGGCTCGACCCCCGGAACGCGGGCCACCGGAAGTCGCGCGGCCTCGTCCACCTCGAGGGGCGCCGGTTCGCCGCGGCGGCCGACGACCTCGCGGCGACGTCCGGGCCGCAGGACTCCCCGCCGGATCGGATCGCCCTCCTCCGGGCGCGGATCCTCGCGGGCCGCGTGGCCGACGCCCGGGCGACGATCGGGGACCTCGCCGAGAACGACCGCGACTACTTCGAGTCGGAGCTGCTGCTCGCCGAGGGGAAGGCGGCGGAGGCGGCCGAGGGCTTCTCGGACCTCCTCGACACCCGGAGCAGCCGCTTCTGGTCCCGGATCGGCTACTACCTGCCGGCGGCCGCGGGGAGGACCCGCGCTCTCGCGGCCTCGGGGAAGGCCGCCGAGGCGGTCGCCGCGGCCGACGCGGCCGAGAAGGCGGCCGAGGACTGGAGGCGGAGGTTCTCGGGGGGGCAGGGGGGAGGCTCGGGCCGGGGCTCGGGCCGGGGGAATCCGGTGGACGAGAACGCCGCCAAGCGCAACGGCGAGATGCAGATGATGGACCTGCGGCTCGCGCGAGCGGGCGCGCTCCTCGCTCTCGCGAAGGAGAGGCCGGGCGAGGCGACCGGGCTCAAGTCCCGCGCCCGCGAGGACCTCGCCGCGGTGCGGAAGCTCTTCGCTGCCGAGCCGGAGTCGGAGAAGCTGCTGAAGGAGCTCTCGTAGCGCGGCACTACGCCGTCCCCGCCGCCAGGGCGCGCGCGAGGGCGAGGGTCCGCCCGAGGGCGTCGGGTCCGGGCGGAAGGGCGACTCGGAGGTGGTCGGCCGCGGCCTCGACGGCGAGGTCGGGTCGCGAGGCGAGCGCCGCGCGGACCGCCGGCTCGGGGCGGACCCGGAGCACGCCGCGCGAGAGGGCCGGGCCGACGGACTCGAGGGTCGCCCCGAGGAGGGCGTCCGAGGCGCCGGGCATGGCGAGGCGGACCCGGACACCCGCGGGGACCGCGCCCCCCCCGTTCGCTGCCTCCGCCGGTGCCAGGAACAGCTCGGGGACCGGCACCCACCAGGGCTCCGGGCGCGCGGCGGCGGCCTCGAGGACCGACTCGGCCGCGGCGAGCTCCTCCGGGAGCCCCCGCGGGGTCGCGGCGAGGTGCGCGCCCAGCAGGAACGGAGGCGCGAGCGCGAGGGCCGCCGCGAGGGCGAGCGGGCCGGCGAGCCCCGGGGCGCCCGCGAGCGCGAGGACGAGAGCCGCCGCACCGGCCGCGAGCGCGAGGACGACGAGCAGGACGAGCCCCGGCGCCGACGCCGCGTGGAACGGGTCCCGGGCCCACCGCCAGCGCGCGACGAGCAGGTGCCGGAGGCGCGCCAGCTCGGCCGCGGTGACCGGCGCCCAGCGCGCCTCCCCTGCCGTCCAGCCCGGCGAATCGCGGAGGGCCCGGGGCGCGAGCAGCGCCGCCGCAAGGGCGAGGGCGCCCGCGCCCGACGCCCAGTCCCCGAGCAGGACGAGCGCGGGACCGGCGACGAGGGCGCCCGCGGCGATCGCCTCGCGGGCGCGGGCGCCGAGGCCGGGAATCGGGAGGAGGGGACCGCTCAAGCGGCTCCTCCCCCGACCGAGCCACCGGACACGGCCGCCTCGCCGACCGGCGCCGCCGCGAGCCCGGCCGCCGCCCCCGCCTCGGCCGCCGGGAGCGCATCCCCGATCCCCGCGGGGACCGCAGGTCGCAGCAGCCGCGCGAGCCAGGGCACCCACGCCGTCGCCGGAGGCCGCTCCGGGTCCAGTCCCGACGCGACGTCCCGCGCGAACGAGACGGAGGCGGCCGGGATCAGGAGCGGCTCGGGCCAGGGATCGCCGTTCCCGGCCCCCGGGGCCTCCCGGAAGGCGGCGGCGAAGTAGGCGGCCGAGGCGGCCCGGGCCGCCCCCGGCGCCCGGCGCGCCAGCGCGTCGGCGGCGTGGGCGAGGAGAGCGAGGACGGCCTCGGTCCCCACGCGCGCTCCCGGCCCTCCCGCCCCGGCAGCGCGGGCGTAGGGATCGCCGCCGGCCGGCGATCCCCCGGCCACGAAGAGCGCGGGCGGATCGCCGCCCCGCCCATCGCCCTCGATCACCCCGCCCTCGCGGAGGACGCCCGCTCGCACGAGTTCGGCGAGGAGCGCCGCCGCCGCCCAGGCCGGTGGGCAGCCCGCGACGAGTGCAGCCTCGAGCGGCGCGAGCGGGACAGGTCGCGCGAGCGCGGCGGCCCTCTCGGCCTCCGCGGCGAGGGGCGCCCAGTCGCCCCGCGCGAGGGAGATCGCCGGCCGCCCGCGCTCGACGGCCGCGAGGGCCTCGAGCTTCCGCCGCCAGATCCCCGCCGCCGCCGCCGAGATCGCCGCCGCGACCGCGAGCCGCGCGGGAACCTCCCAGGATCCCGCCGGCCCCGCGAGCGCCGACCCCCCGGCCCAGCCCACGAACAGCGCCGCGAGGGCGGAGCCTCCGACGGACGCGACGCGCAGCGGGGCGGCGTTCATGTCGTCATCCGCTGCGCGTGACGGGCAGGCCCAAACGCCGGAAGCACTCCCCGAAGTCCCGCGCCCGGTTCGCGAGGTCCTGGCACCCGCTCCCCGCCCCGGCCGCGAGCGGGAGCGCCGTCACGAGGCTCACCCCAGCCCGGCCTTCCCCCCGCGCGCCGGTGGCCGTGCTCGTCCTCGTGACCGACTCGTGTCGCCGCATCCCCGTTTCGCCGTGTCGCCGCGTCGGCCCGCGGCCTACGTCCCGCCCTCGCCCCTCGCCACCTCGGCCCGTGCGCGGAGGAGGTCCGCCTGCGCGACGACGTAGTGCGAGAGGGCCTCCTTCGCCGCGGCCCACTCGGGCTCCTTCGGGAACGTGGTCGTGATCCCCTCCCAGACGGTCCGGTAGGTCTTCTCGAGGACCGCCTGAGCGTGGCCCTTCCCCCCGTACTGGAAGACCGCCCGGATCGTGACGGGGCGGAAGACGGGCGTCGGCCCCGCGGGCACCTCGGTCTGCGCCCCGAGGAACTGGACCTCCATCTCCTCGAGCTTGTCCAGGTGCTCGCGGACCGCGGCGAGGACGGTGGCGATGGTGAAGTCGGCCGTCGAGAAGAAGATCTCGATCGTGTCGGCCTCGATGGTCGCGAAGGGGGTTCTCACTAGTAGTCCTTCTTCTTCTTGCCCTGGACGAGCGCCTGGAACCGCGGGTGGCCGCGGAGGCTCCGGAGGTCCCCGTCCCGTTTCATCCACTCGAACTCGGTGTAGCCCGCCTTCACCGACTCCTCGAGGGCGTCGAGGGCCTTGTCGCTCTCGCCCATGAGGGCGTGGGCGCAGGCGAGGTTGTAGGAGTGGATCCCGCGGTTCCCGGCGTCCCGCGCGATGGCCTCCTTGTAGTCGGCGATCGCCTTCTCGCGCTGGCCGAGCTGGAAGTGGACCATGGCGCGCATCGAGTAGAGGCCGCCCAGCCCCGGCTCCTCCGGGTTGAGCCGCGCCCGCCCCCGGATCTCCGCGTTCAGGTTGTTCAGGATCTCGTCGGCGACCTCGCGGTGGCCGAGCCGCGCGAGGGAGAACGACAGCTCCATGTACAGGGGATCCCCCCGGAGGTCCTCGGCGAGCTGCCGGATGGCGGGGACGTCGCCGGGCTTGGCGATCTCGCCGAGCGCGCGGGTCGCCATGCTGGGCAGGAAATCCGCGCCCCCGTCCCGGACGATCGCGATCAGGTGCTTCACGACCCCGCGGCCGAGCGTCCCCATCTCCGCGTACATCCCCTCGTAGTAGCCCGGGCTCCCCTCGGCCGGGATGAGCGAGCGGAGCTTCTTCTCGACCTCCTCGCGGGTGACCTCCTTCTCGCGGGCGAGCGAGAAGGGGCCGTTCACGACCCGGTAGGCGCCCTCGCCCCGCTTCCAGGCGAAGGTCCAGAAGGCCCGCTCCTTCGCGCAGAAGAGCGCCGCGGTCCGCGGCTCGTCCTCGCCCCCGCTCCGCAGGAAGAAGACGCGCAGGGCCTCGCCGTCGTGCGGGCACACCGCGCGGTCGCCCTCCACGCGGGGCTGCTCGCTCTCCGGCGGCGAGGTGGCCTTCGAGAGGATCCTCTCGCCGCGCACCCGTTCCCGGATCTCGCGCTCGAGGGCGTCGTCCTGGGCCAGGGCCGGCGCCGCGAGCGAGACGAGGGCCGCGGCGACGAGGGCCGTTCGGGTGTGCATGCTCTCTCTCCTCCGGGAGGGGGCAGAGCCTAGCAGGCAGGCTTGGGAGGGGCAACCGGGGGACTCGGCTCTTCCCGCCGCGTCGCCGCCGTGCCCGGAGCTTGTCGAGGGGCGTCGCCGGCTCCCCCTGAGCCCGTCGGAGGGGGTCCCCGCGTCGAGTCCGCGTCTCCGGCCATCCCGTCCGGGAGCGGCGCGAGCTTCCCGAGGTGCAGGAGGTGGAGCGGCGCGGCGAGGCCGCGCTTGCGCGCCAGGTCCCGGATCCCCGCCTCGATGTCGCGGCGCCGGTAGCGCGTCGAGACGTGATAGAGGAGGAGGGTCTCGACCTCCGCGGCCTTCGCCACGTCGAGGGCCTCCTCGACCGTCGCGTGGGTCTTGGTCTCGCGGTCCTTCCCGTCGAGGAAGGTCGCGTCGTGCATGAGGACGACCGCGCCGCGGACGTCCGCGGGGTCCACGGGCATCGCGTCGCCCGTGTAGGCGAGCAGGGTCCGCCGGTACTCCTCGGTCACGGCGTCGCGCCCGCCGGAGCGGGCCCGCTTCTTGATCTCGTCCTCGGGGAGGCCCTGCAGCTCCGGGCGGAGCCGGCGCCGGGTCTCCTCGAGCGCGTAGCCGAGCGTGAGCATCCCGCGCACGTGGCTCGTGCGGAAGGAGCGCACCCGCCACGGCGCGTCGGTCCCGGTCACCCGGATGTGCGCGCCCGCCCCGATCGCCTTCCAGGCGAGGGGGTACTGGACGTTCCGCCCGATCCGCCGCGCGTAGTCCCGGGCCATCTCGACGAGCCCGTCCCCCTCGGGGTAGTGGATCTCGAGGGGCTTCGTCTTCTCGCCCATGGCTGCCGCGCGCGCGAGGACGAAGCCCGCGACGCCGCCCACGTGGTCGTAGTGGCCGTGGGAGAGGAAGGCCTGCTCGACGGCGAAGACGAAGTTGCCGAGCGCCGTCGCGACCCCTTCGCCCGCGTCGAAGAGAGCCCGCGCGGGCCGGTAGAAGACCCAGGTCGAGTACATGGCCTTCGAGAAGCCGCGGATGTTCTCGAGGATGTCCGCCGCGAGCGCCATGCGCGCGGAGTATAGCGGCGCCCGCGGTAGACTGCCCCGGTGCCATTCGGCGGTAGACGGTTCACCGTTCACGGTTCACAGACGGAAGCGCATGTTGCCCGTCCGGCCACGGTGAACCGTGAACCGTCAACAGTGGGGTGCTTCCTGACCGACTTCGGCCTCGCCAAGTCCGTCGCGACCGGATCGAGGCTCACCCACGCCGGCGAGGCGCTCGGGACACCGGCCTACATGTCCCCCGAGCAGGCGCGGGGCGAGCCCCTCGACGCCGCTCGGGGCGGAGTCTCGGGAGTCGGGCCCGCGTCCGACGTCTGGAGCCTCGGCTGCGTCCTCTACGAGATGGTCGCGGGCCGGCAGCCGTTCGAGGGGGGGACAGCCGCGGCGGTCGTGGGGCAGGTGCTCGTCTCGGAGCCGCCCCCCCTCGGGAGGCTCCGCGAGGACCTGCCGCGCGCGATACGGACGGTCGTGCGGGTCTGTCTCCTGAAGAACCTGCGACGGCGGTACGGCGATGCCGGCGCGCTTCGGGGCGACCTCGAACGCGTCCTGCGCGGCGAGCGGCCTAGGGCACGGCTGCCCGGGGCCTGGCGCCGGAGGACGGCCGCGGCAGCGCTCGCCGTGGCCGCGGCGGCGTGGGCGGCCGTGGCCACCGGTCCCGAGGGCGGGTCGCAGGTGCCAACCCAGGTGCGCGTGCCGGGCCCGCGAACGGGGGCGCTCGCCGCCAAGGCCCGCGCGCTCTGGCGATCCGACCCGGGCGGGGCCGCCGATCTCCTCCGTCGCGCCCTGGAGCAGGAGCCCTGGCAGGACCCATGGCGGCTCGAGCGGGGGCTTCTCCTCTGGTCCGTCGGTCGGACCGCGGGAGCGAGGTCCGAGTGGGGCTCGGTCGGCCCCGAGTCGCCGCACTTCGCCCGGGCGCGGCTCTACGGCCTGCTGGCGACCGCATTCGAGCAGGGGCGCAGCGGAATCGGGGCCGGTCTGGCCGAGTCCGAGATGCGCGCGCTCGCCGAGGGCGACACGAGCGAGTCTCAACTCGCGCGAGGACTCCTGGCCTGCTGGAAGGAGGAGTGGGCGGCGGCGCGAGCCGTGCTGCGGCCGATCCTGGGCTGGGAGGCGTCTCTCCTCCGGGCCTATGTCGAGATCACGGATCCGTCCGGAGACCCGGGTCGGGCCGAGGCTGAGTTCACCGCGGTCCTCGAGGAGGGCATTCCGTTCGCCTGGGCTCACAACGGACGCGGAATGGCTCGCGTCAGCCTGGGCAGGCTCGGCGAAGCGGCCGAGGATTTCACGTCGGCGTTGCGGCTTCGTGCGGACTACGGGGAGGCCCTGAACAACCGCGCGGCCGTGAGAAGGCTGGAGTCGAACCCTGCGGCAGCCCTCGAGGACATCGACGCGGCGCTGAGGCTCGATCCAGAGAACGCGAGCTACTGGGATTCGCGGGGGGTCATCCTCCACTCCCTCGGCCGCCTCACGGACGCGATCGCGAGCTTCACCGAGGCGCTTCGTCGAAGGCCGGACTCATGGCACGCCCTCAACAACAGGGCGATGACGCGCATGGACGCGGGAGACCCCGAAGGGGCGGTCACCGACTGGACGTCGTACCTTCGAATCAAGCCCCAGGATCCCAGGATCCTGAACAGCCGCGGGATCGCCCGGATGACACAGGGGGACGACCAGGGAGCACTCGCAGACTATGAGGAGGCGCTCGGACTGCAACCCGACTATCCGGAGGCGCTATTCAACCGCGGACTCCTGCGCTCGCGGAGCGGGCGTCTCGAAGACGCGATCGAGGACTTCCTCCGAGCGCTGCGAGTCGCACCACCCGATTGGCAGGACCGAGAGAGGGCAGAGGGGTTGCTCGCCGAGGCCCGCGCCTCGCTCTCGGCGCGGGGCGGCGGCCGATAGCCTGCTTGCGCGTCGCACGCCTCCACCGTTGGGACCTCTCCCCTCGCGCGGCCGTCGCGCTCCAGCGCCGGCTCGCGGCGCGCGTCGTCGCGCGCCACCCCCGCGGCCCGTTCCGCCTCGTGGCGGGCGGGGACCTCGCCTACGACGAGCGCTCCGGGCGCCACGTGGCCTGCGTGGTCCTCTGGGACCTGGCGACCGGCGCCGTGGTCGAGGAGGCGACAGCCGTCGGACGCACCGCCTTCCCCTACGTCCCCGGTCTCCTCTCCTTCCGCGAAGCGCCCACGCTCCTCGACGCCTTCCGGCGGCTCCGCCGCCGCCCCGACGCCGTCCTCTGCGACGGGCAAGGGCTCGCGCACCCGCGGCGGTTCGGGCTCGCGTGCCACGTCGGGCTCCACCTCGGCGTCCCGACGGCCGGGTGCGCGAAGAGCCTCCTCGTCGGCGAGCACGGGGAGCTCGGGTCCCGGCGCGGCTCCTCCGCGCCGCTCGTCCACCGGGGCGAGGTCGTCGGCCTCGCCCTCCGCACCCGCGACCGGGTCCGCCCCGTCTACGTCTCGGTGGGCCACCGGATCTCGCTCGAGGCGGCGCGCGACCTCGTGCTCGCATGCGGCCGGGGCTTCCGGATCCCGGAGCCGACGCGCCTCGCCGACCTCCGCGTGGCGTCCCTCCGGCGCGCGCTGGTATGATCCGCCCGGTGGGCCCGCGGAGGGCGGAGGGGAGGTCGTCATGGCCTACGAGGCGGAGATCGGTCGCGACAACCCGAGCGCGTTCCTGTTCCTGATAGACAACTCGGGCTCGATGGTGGACAAGTTCGGCGGCCAGGCCGGGGCGAAGCGCAAGGCCGATGGGGTCGCCGACGCCATCAACCGGCTGCTGCAGAACCTGGCCATCAAGTGCAGCAAGAGCGACGGGATCCGCGACTACTTCGAGGTGGGCGTCATCTCCTACGGGAAGAAGGTCCAGCCCGCCTTCGGCGGCCCGCTCGCCGGCCGCGCGCTCGTCCCGATCAGCGAGGTCGCGAACAACCCGGCCTCGATCGAGGAGCGGACGAAGAAGGCCGAGGACGGCTCGGGCGGGGTCGTCGAGGAGAAGGTGAAGTTCCCCGTCTGGTTCAAGGCGCAGGCCGCCGGCGCGACGCCGATGTGCAAGGCGCTGAAGCTCGCCCGCGAGACCCTCGAGCCCTGGGTGAAGGCCCACGAGTACAGCTACCCGCCCGCGGTGATCAACATCACCGACGGCGAGTCCACCGATGGGGACCCCTCGGAGGCGGCGAAGGAGGTCGCGAGCCTCTCGACCTCCGACGGGGACGTGCTGCTCTTCAACTGCCACATCTCGTCCGCGGCCGGCGAGTCGGTGCTCTTCACCGACGCGCCCGAGGGGCTCCCGGACCAGTACGCGAAGCTCCTCTTCGGGATGTCCTCCCGCCTCCCCGAGCCGGTCCGTGAGGCGGCCTCCCGCGAGGGCTTCTCCGTCTCCGAGCACACCCGCGGATTCGCCTTCAACGCCGACCTGGTGGAGCTGATCCGGTTCCTGGACATCGGGACCCGGCCGAGCAACCTCCGGTAGGCCCCGTGCCCGCGCTCTCGGCCGCGAGCTTCTGGCTCCCGAAGGCCGGGGGCCGGCCGGAGGACTACGAGGACGCGTCGGCGACCGACGCGGCCGCCGGCCGGTTCGCGGTGGCCGACGGCGCGAGCGAGACGATGTTCGCCGGGCCCTGGGCCCGCCAGCTCGTGGAGCGCACCATCTCCGAGCCCCCGCCGGACGGGGGCGAGGCCCTCGCCGGGTGGCTCCAGCCCCTCCAGGAGGAGTGGGACCGCGGGCGCGCCGGCGCTAGCGTCCCGTGGTACGCCGAGGAGAAGCTCAAGGCCGGGGCCTACGCCGCGCTCCTGGGGGTGGAGGTGGACGCGGCGGCCGGCCGGTGGCGCGCGTTCGCGCTCGGGGACTGCTGCCTCGTGGGTGTCCGGCGCAACAAGGTCGCGGCGGCCTTCCCGATCGAGACGTCGGCCGAGTTCCACAACCGGCCGGTCCTCCTCTCGAGCGTCGCGGCCTCGAACGAGGGGATCTGGGACCGGGCGCGGCGCGGGGAGGGCGACGCGCAGCCGGGGGACGTCCTGTTCCTGATGACCGACGCGCTGGCCGAGTGGTTCCTGCGCGAGTCGGAGCTGCGCCGCAAGCCCTGGGGGTCGCTCCGCGGGATCCGGGCCCCCGAGCAGTTCGCCTCGTTCCTGGACCTCCTCCGGCGGGGCGGGGCGATCCGCAACGACGACTCGACCCTCGTCCGCGTCGAGGTGACGTGATGGCCGGCGCCGCCTGGCCCACGATGTCGGACTACCAGGAGGCGGTCCAGAACCCGGCCTCCTGCTTCTCCGATCCGCGGCTCCGGGGGGCGAAGGCCGCCCCGGGGGCCTTCGGCCTCCCGCGGGCCGTCACGGGGGCCTTCGCGAGCGTCTACGAGATGAGCCTCGGGAGATCGCACTGGGCCGTGCGCTGCTTCCTCCACAGGATCCCCGACATCCGGGAACGCTACGAGGTCATCAGCAAGTTCCTGAAGTCCCGGCCGCAGGCCTCGATGGTCGGCTTCGAGTACCTCCCGGAGGGGATCCGGGTCCGCGGCGAGTGGTACCCGATCCTGAAGATGGACTGGGCGGCGGGCGACACTCTCAACGTGTACGTCCAGAAGAACCTCGGACGGCCGAAAGCGATCCACAAGGCAGCCGACCGCCTCGCCGACCTCGCGGCGGCGCTCGAGAAGCAGGGGGCCGCCCACGGGGACCTGCAGCACGGGAACATCCTCGCGACGGACGGGGCCCTCACGCTCATCGACTACGACGGCATGTACGTCCCGGCCCTCCGGGGCCGCGCGAGCCACGAGACGGGGCACCCCGACTACCAGCATCCGCAGCGGGCCGCGACCGACTTCCACGAGAGGCTGGACCGCTTCTCCTCCCTCGTGATCGCGCTCTCGCTCCGGGCGGTGGCGAAGGCCCCGGAGCTGTGGAAGAAGTTCCACCACGGGGAGAACCTCCTCCTGCGCCGTTCCGACTTCCAGAAGCCCGACGCCGCGCCCGTCTTCGGCGCGCTGCGATCCGTGAAGGACCCCGACGTGGAGCGGCTCTCCCAGGCGCTCCGCGACGCGTGCGCCGGCCCCCTCGCCTCCGTGCCGACGCTCAAGGAGGCGCTCGCGCGGAAGGGCACGGCCGCGGCGAGGGCGGCTTCTCCAAGGCCCGCCTCGCGCCCGGCGGCCCCCGTCCCCGCCGCGTCGCCTGCCCCGGCGCCCCTCCCGCCTCCTCCGGCCCGCGCGCGCCCCCCGGCCCCCGCTCCGGTCCCCTCCCCGGTCCCCCCGCCGGCCCCCGCGCCGGCTCCGGCTCCCGCGCCCCCGGCGGCGCCGGCACGGGCTCAGGCGGGCCCGGCATGGATCGTCCGGTGGGTCCGCCCGGGGCCCTCGTCGGAGCGCCACGTCTACAAGGTGCCGGTCTACGAGACCCGGGACGTGCGCAGCACGTTCGTCGGGATACCGATCGGGACCCGGAAGGAGAAGTACGTCTCCCGCTACCAGGACCACGTCGAGATGCTCGAGCGGGCGGCGGCGGGCCACCGGTACTCGGTGACTGCGCTCGCCTTCTCGGCCGACGGCCGGTCGCTCGCGAGCGCGGCCCTCGACCGGACCGTCCGGCTCTGGGCCGTCCCCGACGGGCGCGAGCTGGCGGCCCCGATGGCCGTCCTCTCCGTCGCTCGCTCGCTCGCCTTCGTCCCCGGGAGGACGGCGCTCGCGGCGGCGCTCGAAGACGGCGGGCTCGTCCTCTGGGACTTCGGGGAGAGCCGCGAGGTGGTGCACCTGGCGACCCCCGACCGGTCGGCGCTCGCGACGGTCGCGGTCGCGGCCGACGGGCGGCTCCTGGCGGCCGGCGGCGCTTCCCGGGCCGTCTTCCTCTGGCGGCTCGGCACCTTCGAGCCGGCGGGGATGCTCCGCGACATGACGGGAAGGGTCGAGACGCTCGCCTTCGCGGCCGACGGCGGGATCCTCTGCGGCACGCGCAAGTCGCGGCTCGAGGCGTTCGCCTCGGGCTCGGCGGGCCCCGCGGACGGCGGGAAGCGACTCTGGAGCGTCCCGACGAGGCAGCGAGGCGTGAGCGCGGTGGCCGCCCCGCGGGGAGCTCCCGTCGTGGCCCTCGCCCCGGACGGGGGACTCACCGCCTGGGACCCGGGCACGGGGAGCGAGGTGCGCCGGCTCCCGCCGAAGTTCGGGAGAGTCCGCTCGACGGCGCTCTCCCCCGACGGGCTGCGGGCCGCCGTGGGCCTCGCCGACCGGACGTCGCGGGTCCTCGACGCGGGGACCGGGGACGAGCGTGCGAAGCTCGACGGCCATCCCGGCCCCGTGACGGCCGTCGCGCTCTCGCCGGCCGGACGCGAGGTCGCGACGGGCGCCCGGGACGGCTCGGTGAGGCTCTGGAGCACGCGGTAGCCCGCCTCCCCTCGCCGCTGCGCGGCCGAGCCCCTATACTCCCGCACGCGATGCAGGCGCGGGGCTCCGCGGCCGGCACGCGCCCCTCGAGGAGGTCCCCCGATGCCGTGCCTCCCCCGCCCCCTCGCCCTCGTCCTCCTCGCGCTCCCGCTCACGAGCCTCGCCCGGGGCGACACGCCGGCGGCGACGTTCGGCTTCGGTCCGATGGAGGTCTACAAGATCGCGAGCAACGGGGCGAACCTCTCGGTCGGGGACGCGAACGGGGACAAGATCCCCGACCTGTTCGTCAGCAACCACGAGAAGGTGAAGGTCGAGGTCCTGGTCCAGAGGAAGCCCGGCGAGCCGGCCGTCAAGGAGACGACCGAGGGGCCGAACCACCCCGGCTCGGACGCCCGGTTCAAGCGGGAGGGGATCCCGCTCCCCCGGAAGGCGGTCGGGCTCGTGACCGGCGACTGGAACGGGGACGGTCTCACCGACGTCGCCTACTACACCGACCCGCCGGAGCTCCGCATCCAGCTCCGTACGGCGTCCGGCTGGTCCGAGCCCGCGATCCATCCCGTCCGGGAGGGCCACCTCCACGCGGGCTCCCTCTCGTCCGCGGACGTGACCGGCGACGGGAAGCCCGACATCCTGGTCCTCGGCAAGGGGAAGCTCTTCCTGCTCCCCTGGAAGTCCCCGGGCGTCTTCGGGGCGCCGACCGTGATGCCCCTCACCGAGGACGACTTCTGGTACTGCTACCCTCGGGACGTCTCGGGGGACGGCCGCCTGGACCTCGTGTTCATGAAGTCCGAGACCGAGACCCCGGTCCGGATCCGGATCGGGACCCCGACCGGGTTCCGCCCCGAGGTGGCGCCCGACCTCGGACCGTGCCGGGCCGTGGACGTGGCCGACATCGGTCGGGGCCGCGGCGACGAGATCCTCTTCGTGGAGCTCCGGACCGGGCGGCTGCGGGTCCTCTCCTACGGGGAGGGGCCGGCGAAGGGCCTGGGCTCCCCGCAGTTCCTCCCGCTCCCGCTCGCAAAGGCGAAGGAACGCTCCGTCTCGGTCGGCGACGTGGACGGCGACGGCCGGAACGACATCCTCGTAGCCGAGCAGAAGGGGAGCCAGCTCTCCGTCTTCCGCCAGGACTCCTCCGGGACCTTCTCGCGGTGGGAGGAGTTCCCGACCCTCTCGGGCGTGACCGCCACGCAGATCGGGGACGTGACGGGGGACGGGGCGGCCGACGTGGTCGTCCTCTCGCCCGTCGAGAGGGCGGTCGGGGTCCACGAGTGGCGGGACGGGAGGCTCCAGTTCCCCCGCGTCCTTCCCGGGATCGCCGTCGAGGGGAAGCCCGCCGCCTGCGCCCTCGTGGACGCCGACGGCGCCGGCCCGCTCGACCTCGCCGTCGCGGTCGAGATCGAGCCGAAGGAGGCCGAGA
>JAKEIC010000143.1 GCA_022614695.1 Planctomycetales bacterium
CGGTGATCGCCGACTCGATGGCCGGCGCGGCCATGAAGGCGGGCCGCGTGCGGATGGTCCTCGTCGGAGCCGACCGCATCGCCCGCAACGGCGACGTCGCCAACAAGATCGGGACCTACGGCCTCGCGGTCCTGGCCAGGGCCCACAAGGTCCCGTTCGCGGTGGCGGCGCCCTCCAGCACGTTCGACCTCTCGATCGGGTCCGGGGCCGGGATCCCGATCGAGGAGCGGGACCCGGCGGAGATCCTGCGCCCCGGCGGCCTGGCCGTCGCCCCGGACGGCGTCCCCGCCTGGAACCCGGCCTTCGACGTCACCCCGGCCAGACTGATCTCCGCGATCGTGACGGATCGGGGGGTGATCCGGAAGCCGGGGGATGCGGCCATCGCGCGCCTCCTCGGCGCCCGGCCGGCCCCGAGACGCCGGCGCGTCCGTGAGACACTTTCCTCGAAGGGAGGTCGGCGATGAGAGGGTTCCTCGGGCTCGGATCGGCGTGGATCGCGCTCGCCGTGGCCGGCTGCGGCGCCGGGTCGCTCCGGCTGGGCCCGGTCGCGTCCCTCGAGGTCTTCTCCGTCGTGGACCACACGACCGACGGGAGCGCCGACCGGCAGACCCGGCAGGGGCTCAAGGACGCGATCCCGCGGATGGCCATGGACCGGGGGCTCCTGCGGGACTCGCCCGGGCAGGGGAAGCAGGTCACGGTGAGGGCCGAGATCACCGACTACCCCCGCCGCGGCTGGTCCAAGGGCATGGGCGGGGCCCCGTGGCTCTACGCCGACCCCATCTCCGTCCACTACAAGGTCGAGGACGAGTCGGGCCACGTCCTCGGCGAGACGACGATCACGACCCACCCCCTCGACGCCGTGGACGCGCCGGACGATCCCCTCGTCTACACGCAGGCCGTGGCCTTCGTGCGGTGGCTGGGGGGCCGCTAGTCCCCCCACGCCATGTCGCGGTGCCACTCGGGGTTCCCCCCCTCGGGAGGGTGGTGGCCGTCCCGGCCGTCCTCCGAGTGCCAGTGGCGGTGGGTCCGCGGGCTGCCGTCGCGACAGAGGTGGGGGTGGGTGTGCAGATAGCCGCCGCCGCAGCCGGGGACTCCGGCGCCGAGCACGAGCGCGAGAACGAGCACGCGCACGAAGCGGGGGGGCACGGCTCGCCTACGTTGGGAGATCCCGCCCCGTGAGGATCCGGTACGCCGCGAGGTACTTCTCGCGGGTCTTCTCGACGACCCCGGGCGGGAGGTCCGGCCCGGGCGGGGTGTGGTTCCACTTCAGGCTGTCGAGGTAGTCCCGGACGAACTGCTTGTCGAAGGACGGTTGCGCGCCCCCGGGCTTCCAGCGGTCGGCGGGCCAGTAGCGCGAGGAGTCGGGGGTGAGCGCCTCGTCCACCAGCGCGATCTCGCCCTCGATGCGGCCGAACTCGAACTTCGTGTCGGCGAGGATGAGGCCCCGCTCGCGGGCGTAGCCCCGGGCGAAGCCGTAGAGGTCGAGGGAGGTCCGCCGGAGCTGCGCCGCGGCGTCCCGCCCCACGATCGCCTCCATCCGCTCGAACGGGATGTTCTCGTCGTGGCCCTGCTCGGCCTTGGTGGCCGGCGTGAAGATCGGCTCGGGGAGCCGGTCCCCGTCGCATAGCCCCCCGGGCAGGAGCACCCCGCAGACGCGTCCGGTCTCCCGGTACTCCCTCCACCCGCTCCCGGCGAGGTACCCGCGCACGACGCACTCGACGGGGAAGACCTCGGCCTTGCGGACGAGCATCGAGCGGCCGGCGAGCAAGGGCCGGTGCGGCGCGAGGGCCTTCGGGAACCGCGCGGGGTCGGCCGTGACGAGGTGGTTCGGGACGATCCCGCGGGTCCTCTCGAACCAGAAGGCCGAGAGGCCGGAGAGGACGCGACCCTTGTCGGGGATCCCGGTCGGCAGCACGACGTCGAAAGCCGAGATCCGGTCCGTCGCGACGAAGAGCAGGTGCTCGCCGAGGTCGTAGACGTCGCGGACCTTCCCGCGGCGGAAGAGGGTCAGGCCCGGGAGCCTCGACTCGCGCAGGGGGGATGTCGCCGCGCTCATGCGGGACCAAAGCTAGGAGCGCCCCGCGCGGCCGTCAAGCGGAATCGGTCACGGCCCGGTCATCGCCGGTTGTGCCACGGCGCCGCGCGTCCGTACAATCCCGGGCCCTTGGGACCCCGGGCCCTGCTCCTCGCGGCGAGCCTCGCCCTTGCGGCGACTCCGGGTTGCATCATCTTCGGGCTCATCGAGAGCCTGGTCCCGGCGGGCTCCACCGAGACCAAGGAGTACGTGAAGCTCAAGAAGGAGGACCTCTGGGAGCGGATCAAGGAGATCGTGGCCAAGCACTTCAGGATCCGGGACGTGGACGAGGACGCCTTCTACCTGAACACGGAATGGGACGTGGTGCTCGGCGTGCACTACCAGACCGGGTTCCGACGGCAGCTCCACCTCTGGGTGAAGGAGGGCAGCAAGGGGCCCTACCTCCAGCTGCAGTGCCTGCGCGAGAAGAACGTGAACATCCAGGCGACCCTCGACCCCTATGCGGCCGAGTGGGAGTCCGACGGGCGGGACGAGCGCCAGGAGATACGGATCGAGCTGGAGCTGGACCTGAAGCTCGGCCTCATGAAGGAGAGTCCGACCGCGGGGAAGCCCAAGACCTCGCCCTACCTCACGAAGGAGTCGGAGTCGGAGCGCGATCGGCGGCTCTGGGGGGACCCGAAGGGGAACTGACCGCGGCTCATTCGCGCTTGAGCGCCACCAGCGTCAGGTCGTCGTGGGGCTCCTCGTCGCGGACGTGGCGCTGGATCTCCCCGAGGATCTCGCCGACCAGCTCGGTCGCCCCCAGGCGCCCGTGCTTCCCGAGCGCCCTCGCGAGCCGGATCCAGAAACGGCTCCTCCCCGCGGCCGCCCCGCGCGTGCATGGCCTCGCCGTCCACGGCGTGACCATCCCCGCACGCGCGGTGA
>JAKEIC010000144.1 GCA_022614695.1 Planctomycetales bacterium
CCAGCTTCATGCCACGGAGGTGGGCGTCTGCCAGAAGTGCCACAGGACCGTGATGGAGTCGCGCGATGCGACGCTCCGGTTCTCGATGTCCTCGGGCTTTTACGCGGGCGCGCTCATCCAGCTCCGCACCGTGGAGGGGGGCTACTATGCCCTGGACTCGAACGCGCGCGTGCCTGCGTCCTTCGACTTCTCCTCTCTCGGTGATACGACGGCCGAGGTCTGGTCCGCGCCCGGGCGGTCGCTCAAGCTCCCTCTCCCGTCCGGCAGGGACGCGGGCGCGAGGCTCGTCGGGTACAGCGCGGCCGTGGCGCTCCTCCTCCTCCTCGGCCGGCTGCTGCGGCGGCCGGGGATCGCCTGGGCGCTCGCCGGGGCCGGGGGGCTCGCGGCCTTCGGGGGGCTCGCCGCCGAGGCGGACCGGAGCTTCCGCTCGACGCTCGCAGGGGCGTCGCTCACGCTCGCAGAGGGCGCCGTGGGCGGCCGCTTCGCCACGGCCACGTCGTCGGTCGCGATCTACTCGCCCGAGGGCTTCGAGGGGCCCCTCGCGGCGACGGCGCCCGCCGAGCGGATCCTCGGCCCGCCCCGCGCGCTCCCGGGCGTGCCGCCGCCGCTCCCGCTCGGCGCTACCGAGGGCGCCCGGGCGCGCGTGCGGCTCGCCCCGCGCGCGGCCGCGGCGCTGCAAGTGACAGGAGCCCTCCCACTCGGCGGCGGGATCACGGCGGTGCCGCTCGCGACGGGCGAGGAGCTGACGGGCTTCCGCCTCGAGAACCGCACGGGACGGCGGCTGCGGGACGTCCAGGTCCTCGCCGGGAGCCGCCGGAGCGAGCGCGTCGACCTCTCCCCCGACTCCGGCGCGACCGTCGCGCTCTCTCCGGGCCGCTGGGAGCGGGACCCGCCCGAGTCGCCGGAGCCGGCTCGCCGCCGCGCGCTCGTCCCGCCGACGGGGTCCTTCCCCCCCGACGCCCCCGTGCTCTGGTTCGACACGCCGGGCGACGGCGCCCGACCCGACGAGGGTCCGCGGGACCTCGAGGCGGCCGTGGAGAGGCTCCGGGACGCCCTCGGACGGGTGCCGCTCGCGGTCGGGTCCCTCGTGGTCCTCGCGGAGACCGACGGCCCGCTGGCGGAGGTCTCGCTCCCCGGGCGCAGGGTCTTCACGCCGGGGCCGACCCTGCTGGTGATGCACGGCGCCGCCGGCCCGCTAGAGGGAGGCGGATGGCCGGTCGTGCTCGCACGAGGCCTCGACCCGGACAACCTCGGGGGCGAACCTTCGCCGCTCCTTCGCGGCCGCTCCCGTCGCGTCGGGGAACCGCTCCCGTCCCCCGTCCCAATCCCCGGAGTGCTCTCGCTCACCTGGCCGGTCTCCCGGGAGGCCCGGCTCGGATTGGGGCTTCGGTTCGCCCCCCTGCCGCCCCGCGGGTGGCAGCTTGTCATCGACCTCGACCTCTGCGGTGGCGAGTCGGCGGTGGTGGGCAACAACGCCGACATCCTCCGCGGGGGCGGGCATCGCCTCCCGGACAGTTTGCGCGTGCCCTCCCCCGCCATCTCTGTCCTGCAGCCCACCCACGGCCGGCTCACCCCGCTCGTGCAGCCCGACCTGCGCCGCGTGCGCGTCCCGAACGTGCGGGACTACCTCGACGACAAGGGCGAGGCGCGGCTCCAACTCGACTTCTCCCGGCTCATTCCCCCCGAGGATGGGCGGCAACGGATGACCGAGCAATGGACCGAGATGCGGGCGCTCCTCGCGCTCCGCCTCTCCAAGCTCCGCATCCGCGCCGCGCGACTCGATCCGGGGGCGCCCGAGAATCGTTAGACTCTCCGGAGGCTCCGGATGCACCTCTGGGGGGACGGGAGGATCCTCTTCCTCTTGTTAGCCACGGGGATCGCCCGCGGCGACGGGGGCCCGGCAGGCCCCACGGTCCGGCTCCGGATCGGGGGACAGCCCGTCGGGACGGTGTTCCGGCCCGGGGCTCCGCTGCCGATCGCGCTCGAGCTGGCGGCCCCGGCGACGCAGGGGGTCGCGGGGCGCGTGACGGTCGTCCGTTTGCCGGACCCCGACTCCCCGGTCGAGACGCCCGTGTTCGAGGCGGATGTGGACCTGCCGCCCGGGGGGACGCGGCTCGTGCGGGGGCTCGGGCTCCCTCTCTCGGAGAAGGCGCAGGCACTCGAGGCGCTGTGGCAGTCGGGGGGGAAGGTCGTGGCGCGCGACTCGATCCCGAAGCTCGCGCCGCTCGAGCCGGAGCAGTCGTGGGTCCTCGTGCTGGGCGGGGACCCGGCGGCGCTCTCTTCGCTCGTGGCGAGGAAGCCCGAGGACGCGGGGGACGAGTGGGTGCCGCCTTGGGTCGTGTCGGCGGTCCGGGCGGATCTCCTGCCACCGGGCGCGACGGCGCTCGAGGGGGCGGACGCGGTCGTGATCGGCGGCGACCCGGGCTCCGAGGCGGTGGCGCTGTCCCCGGGGCTCGGAGCGTTCGTGGGGTCGGGAGGGGTCCTGCTCGTCGCGGGAGGGGACGCGGGCCTCGCCGCGGCGGGGCCGGCGCTGTCTCTGCTGCCTGTCGTCCCGGAGGGGACGGCCGCCGGGGACCTCCGGCCGATCGCCGAGATGTTCGTGCGGGAAGCGGAACCGTTGCCGGTTCCGCTGGTCAGGGCTCGGCTGCGGGACGGGGTGGCGCTCGCGTTCGCGCCGGACGGGTCGCCGCTGGCCGCGCTGGCGACGCGAGGCCTCGGGACGGTCGCGTGGCTCGCGTGCGGGCTCGGGGACTCGGCGCTGAGGAAGGCAGGGGTGGGGAAAGCGCTCTTGGAGGTTCTCGTAACCGGGAAACGGCTCGCGGCAGGGGCCGTCGACGCAGGCTTGTCGAGTGGGGCCCTTTCCATTGGCAACTCGCAGGGAACCCTCTGGGCCTACCCAGGCGGCGCCAGAGCTCCGGCCCGAAGACTCTGGGCAGTCCGGGGTGGAGCCCGGGTCTTGGGTTATGACGCGATCCTCATCAATGACGGGACGGGGCGGCCGAACTACTACGCCTGGAGGGACGGGAAACTCGTGCCGCTCGACCGAGACAGCGGTCCGACCGCTCTCCCGACGGGCGACGAATACGCTATCTGGGCCGCTCCGCAGCGGTCGCTGAAGCTCCCGCTTCCGGCAGGTGCGAGCGTGGCGAGGGTTCTCGGGGGCTATTGTGCGGCCGTGACCACGGCCCTACTGCTCCTTGGTCGCCGGCTCCGGAGGCCGGCGCTCGCCTGGGTCCTCGCGGCAATCGGAGGCGTCGCGGCATTTGTCGGGCTTTCGGTCCGCGCCGGTGCCCAGTTCAGCGCAACTCTGGCCGGCGCCTCGCTCACGATCGCCGAAGGCGCGGTCGGGGGGAGGTCCGTGTCGGCAACGTCCTCGGTCGCAGTCTACTCGCCGACCGGAGTCGAGGACGTCCTATCGGCCTCGGCGCCGGCCGAGAGAATCGCGGCGCCGCCGAGACTCCCGCCCGGTACCGAGCCGCCGCTGCCGTGCGGAACGGTGGAGGGGGCCGCCGCGCGAGTCCACCTCGCTCCGCGGGCCGCGACGGGGTTTCGGCTCGAGGGAACCCTCTCGCTCGGGGACGGGCTCTTCGTAGAGCCAATCCAGGAAGGGGAGACAAGGAAGGGCTGGCGGATCCGGAACGGGACGGGACGGGCTCTCCGAAATGTCGAGGTCTTGGACGCCAAGCAACGCGGGCTTGCGGGCGACATGACGCCAGGCTCCGTCGTGGACGTGTGGCCCGAGAACGCCTCGGAAGCGCGCGATGCGGACTTGGCCACCCGAGTCGGAGATCTGACGTATCACACTCTCTTCCAGCAACAGCTCGTCGAGGCCCTCCTCCGCCGGAGCGCGGGAAGTTCGGACATGCGCCAAGTGGCCGAGACCTCGGAGGCCGATCCGCCCCCGGCCGACGCTTCCGAGGCCGCGGCGCTATTCCGTTCCGAGATGCGGCGGCAGCCTCGCGGTCCTGACTCCCTCCTCGTCCTCGCCGAGACCGACGGTCCTCTGGCCGATGTGTCGCTCCCTGGCCGCCGGATCTTCACGCCTGGCCAGGTCATCGTCGTGCTTCGAGGACAGCCGACGGAGAGCCGAGGGGCCACGTGGCCCGGCATCTCGGTTCGTCCCGGAAACCCGGCGAGGGTCGACCCCTTTGAACAACGAAGTGCGGAGCCCGGAACGTGGCCCGTCTCGGGCCAGCCATGGGGGTCAGATCTCAAGACTCCGTGCCGCATCCTGCCCTCTTGGCCGATCGCCGGGGCGGAATTCCAGGCGTACGTGGCACTTCGCCCGGCGATCCTCCCCCCACGGGGTGCTTCCGTCGAGGTCTTCGTAGATCGCGCGTTCGAGCACCTCGACCCTCCTGATGCGTGGCGACAGGTCGCCGCCGAGATCGGTCGCCGGTTTCCGGAAGAGCGCGTAGGGCCGATTCGGCTGGAAGTTCGAGTGCGTGACCCGAAGACGGGCCGCTGGGGGCCGGCCGTCGAGGTCCCAACCGGTCACCCCATACGCCTCCCTGAGGCGTGCCGCCTTCTCGACGATGACGGGGAGATTCGCCTCGTGATAGGCTCGACTTTCCTCGAGGAGGAGGCTTCGAACCGGGCGCCCCGGGAGAACCGCGTTCTCCTTCGCCACCTGATCTCGGTCCTGGGCCCCTCGATCTGGATCAGAAGCGTCGTCGTCCGTTCGGAGCACGAGCGCCGATGATCCGCCTCGAGAAGATCGAGAAGCGCTACGCGGGGTCGGCCGCGCTCGCCGGGGTCACCGCCGACGTGAAGACCGGCGAGGTCTGCGGGCTCGTGGGGCCGAACGGGGCGGGGAAGAGCACGCTCCTCAAGGTGCTCGCGACCCTCATCCGGCCCGACTCGGGGACGGCCGTCGTCGCGGGGGCGAGCGTCCGGAGCGAGCCCGAGGCGGTGCGGTCGCGGGTGGGGTATCTCCCCGAGAGCTTCGGGGTCTATGACGGGATGCCCGTCGCCGAGTACCTCGAGTTCTTCGCCCACGCCTACGGCGTGCCTCGGGCGAAGAGGAAGGCCGTGATCGGGGACCTCCTCGCACTCACCGACCTCGCCCCGAAGCGCGACGCCGACGTCGCGTCGCTCTCGCGCGGGATGCGGCAGCGCCTCGGGCTCGCCCGCGCCCTCGTCCACGACCCGCCCGTGCTGCTCTTGGATGAGCCGACCTCGGGGCTCGACCCGCGCGCGCGGCTCGAGTTCGGGGCCCTCGTGCGGGAGCTGCGCTCGCTCAAGAAGACGATCCTCGTTTCGAGCCACCTCCTCGAGGACCTCGCCGAGTTCTGCACGACCGTCATCGTCCTCGAGCGCGGCCGACTCGTCGCCTCGGGCCCCCTCGGGGGGATCGGCCGGACGGACGGGCGCCGGCCGGTCGAGGTCGAGGTGCTCGACCGCGCCGCCGACGCCGAGACGATGCTCGCGAGCGAGCCCACGGTCCGGGCCCTCGAGCGCGAGGACGGCCGGATCCGGTTCGAGGTCGAGGGCGGCCCGGACGAGGTGGCGCGCCTCCACCGGAAGCTCGCGGTCGCCGTGCCGCTCCTCTGGTTCCGGGAGCGGGGCGATCGCCTGCTCGATGCCTTCCTGAGGCACACCAAGGGCGAGGTCTCGTGACCACCTTCGTCCGCGCCGAGGTCCTGCGGCTGCTGCGCGCCCGAGGCCCGACGGCCGTCGCGATCCTTGGGACCGCGGGGCTCTGCCTGTTCCTCGTGCTCGCGTGGCCGACGGGGGCGACCGCGCCGGACGAGAGGGCGGCGCTCTCGGCGACCTTCTTCGGCCAGGTGCTCCTCGCGCAGGTCGTGGCGGTCGGCGTCCTCGGGCCGCTGCTCGCCGCGGGGTCGCTCGCGGGCGAGCGCGAGCGGCGCACCCTCGACCTCCTGCGGGCCGCGCCGGTCCGGCCGGGGACGATCGTGCTCGCGAAGTGGGCGGCGGCCGCGTTCCTCCTCGCGCTCCTCGTCGCGATCGGGCTCCCCGCGTGGGGGGCGTGCCTCCTCCTCGGGGCGGTCCGGCCCGAGCAGCTCGCGGGGGCGTCGTTCCTGGTCCTGGGCGAGATCCTCGCGTCGGCCGCGGTCGGGACGCTGGCCTCGGCCGCCGCCCAGCGCGTGCTCCCCGCGGCGCTCCTCGGGCTCGCGCTCGGGGCGCCGCTCCTCGCGCTCGCGGCGTTCGCCGCTCCGGCGGCCTCGAGCGCGACGGGGGCGCCGCTCGAGCTGGGCGCCTCCGCGGCGGTCTGCGGGCTCCTGGCCGCGGTCCTGGTCGTGGGCCTCGCGGCGCGCGCGTTCGGGCGCGGGGCCGAGGGCGCCCCGGCCGGCCCCGCCCGCTTCCGCGCGCGGCCCTGGGCGCGCGAGACGGCCGGCGAGCCGCCCCGGCGGCGGGTCCGCTCCGCGCTGGCCGCGAGGGTCCCGAACCCCTCGCGCTGGCCCGACGGGGGGAACTCCTACTTCCTGCGGGAGCTCTCCGGCGCGCTCACCGGCCTCGGTGGGATCGCCCTCCCGTGGGCCTTCGTCGCGGGGCTGATCGGGGTCCCCGCCCTCGGGGCGCTGGGCCGCCTCCCGGGGAGCCTCGCCATGGCCGCGGCGCTCGCGACCGCGGCGGCCGCGGCGATCGCGCTCCCGCTCGAGAGGGAACGCCGGACCCTCGATCTCCTGCGGATGGTCCCCGGGTCCGAGCGGGCGATCCCTCGCGGGAAGGCGCTCGCGGCGCTCGCCCTCGGGGCGTGCCTCGCAGGAGCCTTCTTCCTCGGCGCCCTCCCCTCCCTCGTCCTCCCCGCGATCGGGATCCCGGGGTGGCGGACCCTCGCCGCGTTCCTCGCGCTCGGCTGGGAGGTTCTTCTCGCCGCGGCGTGCCTCCTCCTCGGCCTCGGGATCGGGACGCTCGCCGGCGCGCTCGCCGGGACGGGCGGCCGGGCGCTCCTCGGCGCGGCCGGCGGCGTCCTACTCGTGGCCGGCGGTCCGCCCCTCGCCGCCGCGCTCCTCCCCTTCCTCGCCCCGACCCTCGCGGCGGGCCTGCCGCCCTTCCTCCTGCTGCTCTCGCCTTGGGCCGCCGCCTCCGGCGCGGGTCTCGGCGGCCGGGGCGTCGAGGGCCCCGACGGCTTCCTCCTCGCCGCGTCGGCCCTCCTCCTCTCGGCCGTGGGGATCCTGACGCTCTATCCCGGGCTCTGGATCGCGCGGGCGCGGCTGGCACGCGGCTGACCGGCACCACACGGCGACGCCCTTCGATAAGCTCAGGGCGCGGCGGCGAAGGACCCGGCGCCTATGCCTCCGCCGGGAGGGCCGGGGCGAGCGCGGCGACGGCGGCGCCGAATGAGAGCGCGAGCGCGGCGCGCGGGAGCGAGAGGAGCTTCTCCGTCTCCTCGGCTCGGAGGCCTTGGACGAGCCGGAGGTAGGCGGCGGCGCGGGGGTCGGGCGGGAGCCCGTGGAGCGCCGCCTCGAGGCCGCGGCGCTCGGCGACCTTCTTGAGCTGGAGCGTGGGGCGGTCCACCGGACCGTCGGCCGTGTGGGGCGCGACCTCGCGGAGCCGCTCGCCCACCCACTTGCGGAAGAACGGGCCGTCCTGCGGGGCGGCGCCGAGCGCGCGGGCGACGGCGCCGAGGGCTTCCTCGGCGAGCCGCGAGGACTCGAAGAGGTCGCCCGTCGCCTCGAAGGCCGAGAGGGCCAGGAGATGGAGGCCGGAGACGAGGCGGCGCCCGGCGGCCCCGCGGCCCCTCTCCCGCTCGGAGAGCGCCGCGGTCTCGGCGGGAGGCGCGGGCGCGAGGGCGAAGGATCCGACTCTCGCGGCGGCGCACACGAGGAGGAGCGCGGAAATCACCGGGAATATCGTCTGGGAGAGCTCCAGGACGGGGAACCAAGGCGGGGTGGCCCCGTACGGGAGGCCGTATGCGTAGGACCGTCCGTACATTCCGAGGTCGCGCCATCCGAAGAAGGAGACCAGGGCCCCGAACCAGGCGAGGAACGAGGAGGCCGCTGTCGCGAGGCCGTAGAGCACGACCTCCACCCTCCCGGAGCGGCCCGCCCGGCGCGACCGGGCCCACGCGACGGCCCAGAGAGCGGCCGCCACCGCGGGCACGGCGAACCCGGCGACGACCTGCGCCGCGTCCAGGTCGCGGGCGCGCCACGTCCCCACGTACCCCCAGGCCGCGGCCGTCCCGCGGAGGCTCGCGTTCATCGCGACCGCGATCAGCGCCGGCGCGAGGAGCGCGAGCGCCACCTGGAACCCCGGCGAGACGTACCACGGACCCGTCCGGCCGAGCGAACGGAGCGCGAGGGGCAGGCAGGCCTCCGCGACCCTCCCCGGCACGCGGTAGCCCGAGAGCGCCGCCTCCAGGCGCCCGACGGTACGACGCACCTGCTCCCCCCGCGCCGAGCAGTCGGGACACTTCTGGAGGTGCGCGACCGCCGCGGCCCGCTCGATCGAGGGGAGTTCCCCGTCGGCGTGCGCCGCGAGGAGGGGACTCAGCTCCGCGCAGGTCACGGAGCCGGGATGGTAGCAGCCGGGGCCCGTCGGGCGCCCCGCCGCTCGGGGGCAATGCGGCTGGCGGGTCGGATGACGTCCGTGTACCATTTCGGGTGACACTCATGAGCTTCGTCTCGGTCCGAGAACTGCGCGGTCGTCCACGGGAGGTGTGGAAGCGCCTCGCCCGCGAGCGGGAGATCGTGGTCACCTCGAACGGACGCCCGATCGGGATCCTCTCGGCCGTGACGCCGCAGGATCTCGAGGAGTCCCTTGCGGCCATCCGGAGGGCTCGTGGGATCGCGGCGGTGGACGCGCTCCAGCGCGCCTCGGTGAAGCGGGGAACGGACCGGATGACCCTCGGGCAGATCAACCGGGTGATCCGTGCCGTGCGGCGGGCGAGGCGGCGCTGACTCGCGCGGTCCTCGACACGAACGTCCTGGTGTCGGGACTCCTCTCTCCCTTCGGCCCGCCGGGTCAGATCGTCCGGATGGTCCCCTCCGGAAGGGTCGTCGTCCTCCGCGACGCACGGATCCTGGCCGAGTATCGAGAGGTGCTGCTCCGCCCTGAGTTCGGGTTCGATCGGGCCCGCGTCGAGGAGGTTCTCGACGGGATTCGGCTCCACGGGGAGACGGTGGTCGGCACCCCGCTCGTCCGCCCCCTCCGGGATCCGGACGACTCGATGTTCCTCGAGGTGGCGCTGGGAGGCCGCGCGGAAGCGCTGGTCACGGGGAACCTGAAGGACTTCCCTCCCGATCGGCGCGCGGGGATCGCCGTCTTGTCCCCCGCCGAGTCCCTCCGTCGCCTGGCCAGGAGGGGTGGCCGAGCCTAGCCCCCGCTCGCCGTCCCGGCCGCTGCCCCGGCCTTCTTCAGCTTCTCCTCGATCGCCTCGCGCTCCTTCTGGATCTTCGAGAGCTCCGCCTCGGCCCGCAGCTTCTCGGCCTCGCGCGCGAGGATCTCGGCGTCCAATAGGTCCTTCTTCGCCCTGAGCTCCTTCTCGCGGGCCTCGAGCTCCATCCGCTTCGCCTTCGCCTCGAGCGCCGCCTCGGGCGAGAGCTTCGAGGCGGCGGCCTCCTCGACCTGCACGAGCGCCTTCCGCGCCGCCTCCTGGAGCCTGGCGTCGAACTCCTTCTCGATCCGCTCCCGGAGGACCGGGATCGCCTCGGGAGCGCCGAGCGAGCCGAGCACCTCGTAGGCCTTCTCGCGCGTCCAGATGAAGGGGTCGCGCGTGAGGCCGATGAGGTGCTCGAGGACCCGCTTGTTCCCCTTCCCGAGCTTCTCGAGGGCCGAGAGGGCGGCCCCCCGCAACCGCGACGGGTTCCCGTAGCGCGAGAGGTTCGTCGCCAGCTCGAGGGCGTTCGGGTGCTTCATCTCGGCGAGCCCCTCGACCGCCGCTCCCCGGATCATCTCGCGGTGCGAGGGGACGGCGAGCGCGGCGAGGAGGACCCTCGGGGCCTCGTCCGTCCCGAGCGCCGCGAGCGCGCGGAGCGCCGCCGCGCGGGCGTGGGGCGAGGGCTCCGAGTCGAAGAGGGCCGCGAGCTTCGAGGCCGTCCGGCCCTTCTCCTTCTCGTCCGCCCCCTTCGCCGCCTCGCCGAGGGCCTCGACCGCCGCGCGCCGCGCCTTCGGGTGCGAGTCCCCGAGCCCCTCGAGGAGCGCCGGGATGGCCTCCTTCCCGAGCTTCGCGAGCGCCCGCGCCGCCGCCGAGCGCACGGCGTGGAACTTGTCTCCCGACCGGGCCGCCGCGAGCCGGGCCCGGGCGTCGTCGCGCTCCCCCCCCGCGAGCTTCCCGGCCATCTCGGCGAGCGCCTCGGCGGCCTCGATCCGGCCCGTCACGTCGTCGTCCGTCTCGAGCTGGTGCAGCAGCTCCTTCGCGGGGCGCTTGAAGGTCACCTTCTTGAGCAGCACGTCTCCCTTGTCGAACCGCACCCG
>JAKEIC010000145.1 GCA_022614695.1 Planctomycetales bacterium
AACGCCCTCGCCGTCCGGGCAAGCGCCCGGCGCGAGCTCGGGAACCCTGCCGCGGCGTGCGCCGACTTCGAGGCCCTGCTCTCGATCCGGCCCGGCGACGCGGGGGCGCAGCTCGACCTCGCCCGCGCCCGCGGGGAGGCAGGGGACCTCCCCGCCGCCGCCGCCGCGGCGCGGGAATTCCTGCGACGCTTCCCGACGCACCCCGAGAGGCCCGGGGCCGAGAGGCTGCTGCGCGACCTCGAGGAGCGGCTCGGCGCCTCCCGGGGGCGCTGACCGCTACCCTTCGAAGGTGTAGGTCGCCGGGGGCTTCCGCTTCCTCCATGCCCGGCGCCGGTCGTTCGGGAGCTGCCGGTAGACCGGCTCGCTCACGCGGACGCCCGCGCCGTTGCCCATGGTGAAGACGTGGTTCACTCCCGCGCCGACCACGTCGCGACGGCGGTCGTTCGGGGGCCCGATCTCCCCGTCGGCCACGACGGCGAGGTGCACGTTCGCCCCGTAACCGACCTTCTGCCCGTGGCGCTTCCCGAGCGCGGCGACGGCGTCCCCGAGCCCGGAGACGGCTGTCACCGCATCGGCGCAGCGCTCGGGCGGGAACGCGACGAGGCACCCGTCGCCGACGCACTTGACGACAGCCCCTCCCGCCGGCGCGACCGACTCGGCGACCACCCCGTACCAGTCGTCGAGGAACCGGGCGAGCGGGGCGGCCTCGGTCTTCTCCGAGGCGCGCATGAAGCCCGTGAGATCCACGACCGCGAGCGCGAGCTTGCGCTCGGTGAGCTGAGACATCGGGGCCATGATGGCCCTCCCTTCCTGCTTGATGCCTGCTGTTGCGGGGGTGTCTCCCGCGGCGCGCCGAAGCCCGACAGGGCGAAGGCGGGCGGTGGTCCGTGCGTGTGAGGCGTGCGGGGGTGTCTCCCGCGGGGCCCCCGGAGGGGTTACCAAGCTGGATCCTACCGGGACTGTTCCGTCGTGCCCAGTCTCGGGAAGGTAGGATCCGGGGTGTGGGGGGGAACGTGGAACTGGTCCTCGTGCTCCGACGTTGGGACGGCAATGTCTGGCTGCTGCGCCGGCGAGACGCCATCACAGGTGAAGAGACCTTGAGATTCCCGAGCGGCCAGGTGCGGCCATGGGAGGAGGACGCGGCGGCCGTCGCGCGGATCGCAAAGGAGACCCTCAACGTCTCTGCCGTCCCCGGAGCCGTTCTCTGCGAGACCACCTCACCTGGAGAGGACGACTCACAGAACCGGCGCGTCTACCACGTCACCCTCGCCGAGGGTTCGTCGCCGCCAGACCTGCTCAGGGACGGTGTCTGGATGGCGTCCGCCCACCTGCGTCTCGTGGCCCTCGAGCCCGAGGATGAGAAGATCGCACGGGTCCTGAACAGAAGGGACATCCCGGCGATGATCGTCGGCGGCGCCGTCCTTGGCGCAGTCGGCGGCTATGTCCTCGCCCTCAGCCAGGATTCTAGGTCGCCGGCCTTGTACGCCGTCACGATGGGGATCTTCGGCGCCGTGAGCGGACTCGCCACGGGCGCCCTCGCACGGGGCCTTTCGCGTCTGTTCGGGGGGTCTCGGCGTCCCCAGGGACGCAATCCGGCTCCCTGACCCCTGCCGTCACCGGACCGCGGATCTGCCTCGTGCGAACAGGGGCTCCATCCCCCTCCGAGCACTCGCCGGATCGAACCCCACCCACTCGATCCCGGGGACCCCCTCGAACCGCCGCGCCATCACCTCGAGCGCCTCGGGGTTCTCGTCCACGAGGAGGAACCGCCGGCCCAGCTCGAGCGCGGCGGCCCCCGTCGTCCCGCTGCCAGCGAAGAAGTCGAGCACGAGGTCCCCGCGCCGGGACGACGCCTGCACGATCCGCCGCAGGATCCCGAGAGGCTTCTGGGTCGGGTAGCCCGTCCTCTCCTTCCCGTTCGTCGGGACGATCGTGTGCCACCAGACGTCTGTCGGGAGCTTCCCGCGCGCGGCCTTCTCGGGGCCCACGAGCCCCGGCGCCATGTAGGGGATCCTCTCGATCGCCTCCGCGTCGAAGACGTAGCGCTCGGGATCCTTCACGTAGACGAGGATCGTGTCGTGCTTCTCGGGCCAGCGGCGCTTCCCGCGGCCGCCGTAGTCGTAGGCCCAGATGACCTCGTTGAGGAAGCTCTCCCGGCCGAAGATCCCATCGAGGAGCACCTTCGCGTAGTGCGCCTCGCGCGAGTCGAGGTGCAGGTAGAGGGTCCCGTCGTCGGCGAGGACCCGCTGCGCCTCGCGGAGCCGGGGCTCGAGGAACGCGAGGTAGTCGTCGTGCACGTCCGCGTAGGCCGACTTCCCGAGCGGGACAGTCCGGTACCGCCGGCCCTGGAACCCCGTCCGGTCCCCAGCCTCGTCCCGGACCGTCCGGAGCCGGGTGTGGGCCCGCTCCTTCCCCGTATTGAACGGCGGGTCCAGGTAGACGAGCCGCGCGGCGCCGTCCGCGACCCTCTCGCGCAGCACGGCGAGGTTCTCGCCGAGGACGATCGTCCCCGTCGGGGTCGTCAGATCACCCTCGAGTACTTCCCATGTTCGAGGCTCCAGTTCCGCCACGCGGGGACGCCGCAGTAACGGTCGCCCTCGGGGCACCAGGGGGAGCGGCCGGCCCGCTCGCGCAGCACGCACGGAGGCCCGAAGTGACGGCCGATCTCCGGGTCCACCGCCGCGATCTGCTCGGCCTCGTCCATCGAGGCGCGCCAGATCTCCTCCTGCGCGTTCCAGCAGAGCCGCATGGCGAGCTTGTGCTGGAGGGCGGCGAGGTCGGCCGACTCGGTGAACCGCACCGCGACGGCGTTCGGGAGCGCGTAGGCGGCGAACTCGGGCCGCGCGCCCTCCTCGATCATCCGGCGCGCCCCTTCCCAGGAGCGCTCCATCGTCCCGCGGAAGAGCCTCGCCGCCTCGCCGCCCGCCGCCTCGACGAGGCCCGGCAGGATGAAGTCGGGCTCGCCCGTGAAGTGGGCCATGAGGCACGGGCGCGACGCCGGGGTCGTCCGGTGGCGCTGGTCCTGGGAGTCGGCCGTGTGGGAGAGCTTCTTCCGGAACGTGTAGTGGGGGTGGTGGAGGGCGCGCGTGAGCTTCCCGAGCGTCGTGAGGGTGAGGGTCTCGCCGAGGTAGGGGTTCCGGGCCGGGTCCATCACGAGCCCGATCGCCTGCGCGTCCGGGAGCGCCGCCGCGGGTACGCCGAGGACTTCACGCACCCCCTGCGCCAGGAGCCTCTCGTTCCCCCCCTTCCACTCGACGAGCCGGCTCGTGCGCCCCTCGAGCGCGCGGTCGAACTCGGCGAGGAAGATGCGACGCTGCGGGAGGGGCGCCGCGGCCCCGTCGCCGCCGAGGACCTCGAACGCCCGGTACTCGAGCGTCTCCTCGAGCGGGATCGGCTCCTCGAGGAGGGTCCCGAAGAGCGGGTCGAGCTTCAGCACCTCGTCCACCATCGCCCGGACGACGGTCCGCTGCTCGAGCGGCGCGTCCCACTCCTCGCAGAGGCGGTGGTAGCGCATGAGCGTGAGCGCCGAGACGGTGTGGTAGAGGTAGGCGAGGGTCCCGAGCGGCAGGACGTAGCGGGCGATCTCCTGCGCCTTCTTCTGGATCTCCTTCGCGACCCGCGGCTTCCCGCGCCGCGCCGGGAAGCGCGCCAGGTACTCGGCCTCGGCCGCCGGCTCGAGCAGCCCGATGAGCCGCCGGTAGGCGTCCATCTCGGCGCGCACCGTCGTCGCGTAGGTCTCCCGCGCCGCGCCCTCGAGCGGCGGCATCGCCACCGCGTCGGGCTTCACCTCGACATAGCGCTGGCTGACCTGCTCGCTGTTATAGAACGGATGGGAGTGCAGGAACGCCCAGAGGAACTGCCGCGAGACGTTCTCGAGCGCGAACTGGAAGTGCGCGTGCTGGAGGGTCGTGTGGTGGCCGGCCTCGAAGATGCTCTTCGCGATCCGGTCGCGCTGCTCGACGCGGGCCCGCCTCTTCTCGGGGTCGGCGAGCTCGTCCCCGGAGACCTCCTCGGTCGAGATGATGCCCTTCGAGGAGTAGCACGTCCGCGCCGTCGCGACGGCGTTCTCGTAGGGCCGTGCGAAGGCGTTGACGATGCGGACCTTCGGAGCAGGAGAGAACCCGGGACTCATCGGGACTCCTGGAGGAGGCTACCGGCGCCGCCCTGGCGCCGCAACGAACTTCTACTCCTCCCGGATCGCCTCCAGGCTCCCCGGCACGAGCCACGGGTCCCCGGGGTAGGGCTGCCAGCCGAGGGCGGCCGCCTTCGCGGTCGTCTCGAAGGCCGCGACGAGGTCGGGGGACTCGGCGGCCCGATCGGGCGCCTTGACCCTCGGCTCCCGGACCGTCGCTAGGATCCCGTCCCCGACGAGCGGCTCCCAGTCGAGCACCTGGTCGGCGTGGAGTCCCTGCCCGCCCACGCGGGCCAGGAAGCGGAACCGAGCCCTGGAGCCGCTCGCGACGTCGCCCGTGGTCATGCTACGAGCACCCGTTCTGCGCCCCGCAGTTGAGGCACCGGTAGCAGGCCCCCGACCTCACCATGATCGAGCCGCAGTCGGGGCACGGCGGCGAGTCGGACTGGGCCTTGAAGACCTTCCCCTCGACCGCCTTCACGGCCGTGGCAGCCAGTGCGGCCTCGTCCTCCTCGGCGATCGTGCCGGCGGCGACCTCGACGGCCGGGACCGGCGGCACGGTGGGCGAGGGCTCCGCGTGCGAGGCCGCCTCGCCCTCGGGCGCGAGGAACTTGAGCTCCAGCCAGCGGAACACGTAGTCAATCACCGACTTCGCGATCGGGATCTTGGCGTTGTTCGTGAGGCCCGCGGGCTCGAATCGCGTGTGCGTGAACTTGTTGACGAGCACCCGGAGGGGCACGCCGTACTGGAGCGCGATCGAGCTGGAGGTCGCGACGGTGTCCATGAGCCCGGAGACGACCGACCCCTCCTTCGCCATCGTGATGAAGATCTCGCCGGGAGTCCCGTCCTCGTACATCCCCACCGTGATGTAGCCCTCGTGGCCGCCCACGCTGAACTTGTGCGTGATGGACCGCCGCTCGTCCTGGAGCCGGCGGCGGACCGGCGTCGGGCGGGCGTCGGCGGCCGGCACGGGCGCGGGTGGCGGCGGGGCCGGGGATTCCGCAACGGGAACCGGGGCAGGAGCCGCGTCGGTCTTCCCGTTCCCGCCGGTCGTCGTCCTGGACGTGGACTCGAGCGACGTCGAGAGCGGCTGGGTCCTCTTGCACCCGTCGCGGTAGAGGGCGATGCACTTCAAGCCGAGCCGCCAGCTCTGGACGTAGATACCCTCGACCTCGGCGACGGTGAACTCGTTCGGGACGTTGATCGTCTTCGAGATGCTGCCCGAGACGAACGGCTGGACCGCCGCGACCATCCGCACGTGGCCCATCGGCGAGACGACCCTCACTCCGCCCGCGGGCTTGAAGGCGCAGTCGAAGACCGGCAGGTGCTCGGGCCGGAGCCCGGGCGCCCCCTCGATCGTCCCCTTCTGCTCGATGTGACCGAGGATCGCCGCCACCGTCTCGGCCGAGTAGCCGAGCCTCTGGAGCGCCTCGGGAACGGTTCGGTTCACGATCTTGAGGACCCCGCCCCCCACGAGCCGCTTGTACTTCACGAGCGCGATGTCGGGCTCCACGCCCGTCGTGTCGCAGTCCATCATGAAGGCGATCGTGCCCGTCGGCGCGATGACCGTCGCCTGGGCGTTCTTCACGCCGTAGCGCTCGGAGAACTCGACCACGTCGTCCCAGGTCTTGCGCGCGGCCTCCATCAGGTCGGCCGGGACCTGACGTGCGTCCACGCCCGCGACCGCGTCGCGGTGCTTCCGCATGACGCGCTGGAACGGCTCGCGGTTCTCGGCGTAGCCCGAGAACGGACCGAGCGCCTCCGCGACGAGCGCCGACGTGCGGTAGGCCTCCCCGGTGAGCGTCGCGGTGATCGCGCTCGTGATCGAGCGGCCCTGGTCCGAGTCGTAGGGGATCCCGCGCGCCATGAGCAGCGCCCCGAGGTTCGCGTAGCCGAGCCCGAGGGGCCGGAAGGAGTGGCTCCTCTCCGCGATCCGCTCGCGGGGGTAGGAGGCGTTATCCACGATGATCTCCTGCGCGAGGATCGTCACCGCGCAGGCGTGGCGGAAGGCCGCCACGTCGAACTCGCCGTCGGGCTTGCGGAAGCGCATGAGGTTGAGGGATGCGAGGTTGCAGGCAGTGTCGTCCAGAAAAACAAATTCTGAGCATGGATTTGTCGCGTTGATCCGGTCCGACTTCGAGCACGGGTTCCACTCCTGGATCGTCGTGTCGAACTGGAGCCCGGGGTCGCCCGAGGCGTGGGCCGCCTCGGCGATCTGCCGCACGAGCTTCCGCGCGGGGATCCGCTCCATCACGCGGCCGTCGGTGCGGGCCTTGGTCTCCCAGTCCTTCCCCGCGAGGTAGGCCTCCATGAAGGCGTCGGGGATGCGAACCGAGTTGTTCGAGTTCTGGAAGTAGACCGAGGAGTAGGCCTCGCCGTTCAGCGACCCGTCGTAGCCCGCGTCAATGAGCGCCCAGGCCTTCTTCTCCTCGTGCTCCTTGCATTTCACGAATTCGACGATGTCGGGGTGATCCACGTCGAGGATCACCATCTTTGCGGCCCTTCTCGTTTTTCCGCCGCTCTTGATCACTCCCGCGAACGCGTCGAACCCCTTCATGAACGAGACCGGCCCGCTCGCCACGCCGCCCGTCGAGAGCCGCTCCTTCGAGGAGCGCAGCGCCGAGAGGTTCGTCCCGGTGCCGCTCCCATACTTGAAGAGGAGCGCCTCGGTGCGGGCGAGGTCCATGATGGACTCCATCGTGTCGGTGATGGAGTTGATGAAGCACGCCGACCCTTGGGGGCGGGGCTCGACCCCAAAATTGAACCAGACCGGGCTGTTGAAACTCATCTTCTGCTGGAGCACCAAGTGCATGAGCTCCGCCTGGAACGCGGCCGCGTCCTCGTCGGTCGCGAAGTAGCCGCCCGCGCGGCCCCACTGCGCGATCGTGTCCACGACGCGCGAGAGGAGCTGCTTCACGCTCCACTCCCGGCCGGGAGCGCCGACGGCGCCGCGGAAGTACTTCGAGACGACGACGTTCGTCGCCATCTGGGACCAGGAGGAGGGGACCTCCACCCCCTCCTGCTTGAAGACGACCTGCCCGTCGTCCCCGCTGATCTGCGCGGTGCGCCTCTCCCAGGTCACCTCGTCGTAGGGGTGGACCCCGGGGCGCGTGTGCATCCGGTGGATCCGGAGCCCCTGGCCCTCCTCGGCCGAGACGGCCGAGTCGGGGAGCGCGGCGAGCACCGCGGGCAGCCGGCTCTTCTTCTCTTCGCTCTTGATGATCATTTCAGACCCTCTCGAAGGCGGTCGATTCACGCCTGTCAGTCCAATCGGGAAGAGGCGGTCGCGTCCCTCACGCGACTCCGTTCTCGCCCCCCCGATTCCCCCCTCGCACCGACGATTCCCCAGGGGTGACAGGCGATGCCGCCTCTACTACCCTTCGTCGGCGGGGCGAGAATCTACACCAGCGGTAGTGGGTGTCAAGCAGAATCCACGTCGATTCCATCACCTCGTTATTTAGGGGTATGTTAGCCAAGGGCGAGCAGGGGCGCAAGGCCCTGCACACTGGCGAAGGCGCGCGGAGTCCCCCCGGACCTATCGCGTCGCGGGCGAGGACGGGCGCAGACTCAGCCCCGCATCCGCCGCGGCGGAGCGCAGACCCTCGTCGGTGAACGCCCCGCGGCGGAGGAGGACCCGCACTTCGCGCCTCGCCAGGTCGGGCCAGGCCGAGACGATCCCCTCGAGCTTCTCGAGGCGGCCCACGAACAGCGTCGCGGGCGTGTCCGCGATCTGCACGGCGATCGCCTTCCTCTCGTGGCTCGCGGGTCGCGCCTGTGCCCCCGCGAGCTCCGCTGCCACGGCGAGCCCGTCGGGGTCGGCAAAGAGACGCGAAGCGGAAACCAGGAGCCGCTTCCCCTCGACGCGCACCGCCAGCACTCCCCCCGCCCGCTCCACGACCTCACGCAGCGGGGGCCGCGCGGCGGGTCCGGGCGGCGCGGCGAGATCGAGCGCCACCTCCACCGAGGGCGGAGAGTCGCCCGCGCCCGCGTCGGCCTCGGCCGCGCGGGCGGCCGCCGCCAGGATCTCCGCCGCGCCCTCGTCCGGCTTCGAGGCATCGAGAGCGACGGCGGCGAGCTTGCGGCCGGCGGCATCGAGGAAGAGCGCCCCAGGCCGCGAGACCTTGTAGTCCTTGACCAGCCAGTAGGCCTCGGGCACGCGGACGAGGACGCGGACGAAGTCGTTCGCGACCGCCACGACCGCCGGGTCCGTCCAGACTTCCGAGAGCCCACGGCTCTCGAACTGGAACTGGTCTCATCAGCCTGGGCTGCCGGCGAGGCCGACGAGGAGCTTCTTGCCGGAGGCCGCCGCCTCCGCGAGCGCCGCCGGGACCTGCGCGAGCCCCTCGCGGGGCCAGGAGACCGCGGGGCGGGGGTCGGCCTCTGGCGGCGCCTCCTGCCAGGCGGCGGCGGGCGCTCCGACGAGGATCGGCGCAAGCAACGAGGCGAGGGCGCGCATGGGCCTCCGGTCCCCTATTAACCGCCGGTCCTCGGTCCCCCCCGCGGCCGCTGACGGCGCCTATCCCCCGAGCCCCGAGAGCTTGTCCGCGTCTATCTGCGCCTTCTGGAGCTTCCCGCTCCAGTCCACGTAGACGGACTTCCACTCGCTGAAGACGTCGAGGACCGTCTTCCCCCCCTCGCGGTGTCCGTTCCCCGTGTCCTTCAGCCCGCCGAAGGGGAGGTGGACCTCCGCCCCGATCGTCGGGCCGTTCACGTAGGTAATGCCGGCCTCGAGGTCCTCGATCGCCCGGAAGGCTCGGTTCACGTCGCGCGTGTAGATCGAGGAGGAGAGCCCGTAGTCCGTGTCGTTGTGCACCGCGATCGCCTCGTCGAGGGACTCCACCGCGAGGACCGAGAGCACCGGGCCGAAGATCTCCTCGCGCGCGATGCGCATCTTCGGCGTCACCCCGTCGAAGATCGTCGGCTTGTAGAACCAGCCCTTGGCGAGGTCGCCCTCCGAGGCGGCCTCGCCGCCACAGAGGAGCCTCGCCCCTTCCTCCCTCCCGATCCCGACGTACTGCGCGACGGTCTTCCTCTGTCCCTCGTTCACGAGGGGGCCGACCTCCACCGACTCGTCGAGGCCGTCACCGAGCTTCAGTCTCCGCGCCCGCTCGGAGAGCCGCGCGATCATCTCGTTCTTCACCCTCTTGTGGACGATGAGCCGGCTCGTCGCGGTGCAGCGCTGGCCCGTGGTGCCGAAGGCTCCCCAGAGGGCCCCCTCGACGGCGAGATCCAGGTCCGCGTCCTCCAGCACGATCTGCGCGTTCTTCCCGCCCAGCTCGAGCGAGAGCTTCCGGAGCTTCCGCCCGCACGCTTCGCCGAGCCGGCGGCCCACCTCGGACGAGCCCGTGAAGGAGACGCACCGGACGCCCGCGTGCGTCGCCAGCGGCATCCCGACGGCGCTCCCCGAGCCGTGGACCAGGTTCACGACCCCCGCCGGCACCCCGGCCTCGGCGAGCACCTCGACGAGCTTCGAGGCCGTCGCCGGCGTGTCC
>JAKEIC010000146.1 GCA_022614695.1 Planctomycetales bacterium
CCTCGACCATGCCGCCTTCACCGACCTCGTCTGGAGCGGTCCCGGAGGGGCCGAGGCCGCCGCGCGGCTCCCGGCCGAGGGTGTCGCGGCGCTCCGGGACCTCTTCGGGTGGCGGGACCTCTACGCCCTGCGGGCCACCCTCGCGCCCGAGGGCCTCGAGGTGACGCTCCCCGGCGCGCGCCCCGAGCCGCGCGACCTCCCGTTCCTCGAGGAGCGCGCCCTCGCCCTCGCCGGGGCGGTGGCGCGTCTCGCGGAGACGGCGCACCCGGGCATCCGCTTCGGGGTCCTTACCGAGGACGCCCCCTCGTGTCCGGTCTGTTGCGGAGCGGTCCTTGCCGACTCGGTCGCGTGCGCCACCTGCGGCGCGCGGCACCACCTCGACTGCCTGGCCTTCCTCGGCCGCTGCGGCCGGTACGCGTGCGCGCGGCGGATCCCGGCGCACGCCGCCGACGCGCTGCTCGTCAGCCCGCGAGCGTCCTGAGCGCCGCCGCCGGCACCGGCTCGCGCGACAGGACGACTCGGAGCCGCGTCGGGCCGTGCGCCGGAACCACGACGATCTTCTCCACGTCCGCGGTCCGGCTGCTGCCGGTGACCTGGACGAGGTTCGTCGGGTTCTCCCGGCGGAAGGAACGCGCGGCGAGGCCCGCCCGCGCCGCGAGCCCAGAGTAGACCGTCACGAGATCGGGCACGAGGAGGTCCTCCCCGGCCACGACCCAGTGGGTCTCGACGGCGAGGGAGGCCCACGCCGAGTCGCGGTCGGGAACCTCGAGGAGGACCGAGCCCGTCTCGGCGACGAGCGCGAGGGCGCCCGTGACCCCGGCCCGGTAGTCGCGGGGCTCCCTCGCATCGCCCGGGAGGAGCACCTCGGCGCGCGGGACCCCCTCGAGGGCCTCGCGGACGGTCCGGAGGGCGGCGGCCGCGTCGGGGACCCGGAGCACGGCCGGCTCGCGGTCCCCGGGTCCGCGGAGCGCATCGAGCCGCTCCGAGATCCTCGCGGCCAGCGACTCCCGGTCCGCCCCGGCCAGATCGGGCCTGCCCTCGGGCTCGCCGGCGGGGTAAGGGAGGCGCTCGCCGTCCGCGAGGGCGCCACGGATGCGGTCGAGCAGCTCGGGGAGGTGGCTCACGACGGCAAGTCCCTCCCACGCAGCCACCGCCGGAGCGGCGGGGCGAGCCGCGCGAGCCAGGGGAGTCGCCGCCACGCCCAGCCGCCGACGCGGAATGCCCAGGGCCTCCGCGCCGCGGCGGCGAAGAGCCGCATCCCGAGCCGGCGCCGCCAGCCCGTGCGGCCTTCGGCGTGGAGCCTCGCGCGCCACCCGAGGAGCCTCTCGGGAATCGGGATCCGCACCGGGCAGGCGTCGGCGCACGCGCCGCAGAGCGTCGAGAAGAATGGCAGCGCCCCATGGCGCGCGCGGCCGTCCGCGCCGAGATGCGGCAGGATCACCTTCCCGATCGGCCCCGGGTAGGCGCCCCCGTAGGCGTGGCCGGAGACGTTCCGGTAGACCGGACAGACGTTCAGGCACGCCCCGCAGCGGATACAGGAGAGGACGTCCGACTCCTCTCCGAGCCGGAGGGTCTCGACGCGCCCGTTGTCGAGGAGGACGACGTGGCGCCGCTTGCCGAAGGGACGGCCGAGGAGCGAGACGTAGGCGGACTGGCGCTGGCCCGTGGAGGAGGGCGCCAGCAGGGAGAGGAAGACCCCGAGGTCCGCCATCCTCGGGATCACCTTCTCGATCCCCGCCAGGACCACGTGGACGTCCGGCGTCGTGGTGGTGAACCGGATGTTCCCCTCGTTCTCGACGAGGACGACGGTCCCCGTCTCGGCCACGAGGAAGTTCGCGCCGGTCACTCCCATCGTATGGCCCATCGCCGCGCCGAGGAGGTCGCGCCGCAGGAACCGCCGCGCGGCGAGGGAGAGCTCCCGCGCGGCGGCCTCGACCTCGGCCCGCCCCGCCGCGCCCCCGGGGCGGAGCGCCGGCGGCAGCTCGGCGATCACGCCCTTCTCGAGGAAGAGCCCCGCGATGCTCGCGGCGTCCCGGTGGATCGCGGGGGCGGTGATGTGGGAGGGCGGCTCTCCCGCGATCTGGACGATGAATTCGCCGAGGTCGGTCTCGAGGGGGCGGAACCCGGCCGCCTCGAGGGCCTCGTTCAGGCCCACCTCCTCCGCGGTCATGGACTTGCCCTTGAGGATCACGCGCGCGCCGGCGTCCCTCGCGAGCCGGACGACGATCCGGCGAGCCTCGGCCGCGTCGCGGGCGACCGAGACGGCGACCCCGGCCTTCCCGGCGTTCCGCGCGAACTCCTGGAGGTACCGGTCGAGGTTCGCGAGCGCGTGGCGCTTGAGGGCCCGAGCCCTCTCCCGGAGCGCCTCCCATCGCGGGTCCTCGGCGGCGAGCCGGAGCCGCCCCTCGATCGCGTGGGCGGTGGCCCGGTGGACGCGCGCGCCGAGGGCCGGCTCGGCGACGGCGGCCCGGGCGGCGGCGGCGAGGTCGGTGGTGGTCACGAGAGGTCCCCCGCCAGCACTTCCGCGAGGTGGACCACCCGGACTGGGAGCCCCGCCCGCCCGGCGACGCCCTGGAGCTGGAGGAGGCACGAAGCCTCGGGCGAGACGAGCCACCGGACTGCGGGCGGCCGCGCGGGACCCGGCGGGACGACGGGCAGCTCCTCCCCGGCCGCATCCCGGAGCTTCCACTCGGCCATCCGGCAGGAGAGCTCGGGGTGGGCCACGCTGAACAGGCCCCCGAACCCGCAGCACCACTCCTCGGTATCCAAGTCGCGCAGCTCGGCGCCCTCGACGTTCCGGAGGAGGGTTCGGGCCGGGCCGGCGTTCCGGAGGTCGCGGAGCAGATGGCAGGCCCCGTGGAAGCCCGCCGGGCCGGGGAGCTTCGCGCCCGGGACCCGGGTCACGCCGAGCACCTCGACCAGGAACTCCGCCAGTTCGCGAGTCCGCGGGACGACGTCGGCCCGGACGCCCAGGGTCTCGTAGTGCTTCCGGACCATCCCGACGCACGAGCCCGAGGGGGCGACGACCCACTCGGCGCCGGCGAAGACCTCGGTCCAGCGGGCGGCCACGTCGCGGGCCTCGGCGCGGGCTCCCACCGAGAAGGCGGGCTGGCCGCAACAGGTCTGGCCGGGGGGGACCGTCACGTCGCAGCCGAGGCGCTCGAGGACCCTCCGGGCGGCCGCCGCCACTCGCGGCGCGGCGATCCCGACGAAGCACGGAACGAAGAGCGCCACGCGCACGCCGGCAAGTTACCATGCGGCTCGTGACGGGGGGAGCGACCGGCGCGTGGCTGGTCCGCGTCGCGGCGGCGGCCGCGCGGCGGGAGGGGCCCCCGCCGCCGGCTCCCGGGCTGGACCCGGACACGGGCCTCCGGCTCGCGATCCGGCACGGCCTCGTGGCGTTCCTGCCGGCAGCCTCGCCGCCCATGCTCGCGACGCGCGCCGCGGCGACGGCGGCCCTCCAGCGGGCCGAGGCGCGGGGGCGCCTCTCGGTCCTGCGGGCCGCCGCCTCCGCGATCGAGCCCGTCACCGCCTGCTCGGTGAAGGGCCCGCTTCTCGCCGAACGCGCCTACGGGGACGTCGGGGCGCGGCCGCCCGGGGACCTCGATCTGCTCGTCCTCCCGGAGGACCTGGCCGCCGCGCACGAGCGGCTCGCGCGGGCGGGCGCCGTCCCCCGGAACCCGCCGCGAGACCTCCGCCGGCCCCCGGCGGGCCTCCCGTCGGCCCTCTACGAGCTCTCCGGGATCCCGGTCCACCTGCACTGGGATCTCCGGAACTCCCCGGCCACGCGCGGGCTCGCGCGGCTCCCGCTCTCGGCGCTCGAGACCGAGCCCACGCCCGGGGGGCCCGCGAACCTGAGGGTCCTCGCTCCCGCCGACGCCGCGCTCCACCTCGCCGAGCACGCACTCCGGTCCGCCTACGACCGGCTCCTCCTCCTGGTGGACCTCGCCCGGCTCCTCGCGGCGGCCCCCCCGGAGCCGGGCCGCCTCGCCGCGCGCGCCGCGACGCTCGGGCTCGGGAGCCCCTGGCGGATCGCGCGGGCCGCCCTCGCGTCGGTCCTCGGCGTGGAGGCGCCGGCCGCGCCGGGGGGAACGCGACCGGCCGAGGCGCGGCTCGCGGCCGCGCTCGCGCGGGACCCGCTGGGAGGGGTCTCCCGCGCTCGGGCGACCCTCGTCGCCGTCCCGGGTCTGAGGGCGCGCCTCGCGCTCGCCGCCGACGCGCTCTGCCCCCCGGCCGAGCGGCTCCGGCGGATGTACTTCGAGACGCCGGGACGGGCCACCATCTCCCTCCGAGCCCGCCGTCTCGCGGCGCTCGCCGGATTGCGGTAGAATCGTCTCTCGATGGATGCCCCCGACCCGCTGACCTCGGAGGAGGCTCGGCGTCGGGCGCGACGGAAGGTGCTCCGCCTGGCCGGCTGGACGGTCCCCGCGATCCTCGGCACCTTCGCCGTCTCTCGGAGCGCGGGCGCGGTCACTTGCGCCCCCTGCCAGCCGAGCCAGTGCGAGCCGGCGCGACGGAACTGCAAGCCGCGGCGGTGAGAGGTTTCCGATGACGCGCGAGGGCGGAGCGGCCGAGAACGGGGACGGGCGCCAGCGCCTCGCCCGGCGGGCTCTCCTCCGCGCCGGAGCCTACGTCGTCCCGGCGCTCCTCGGGTCGTTCGCCGTGACCCGGAGCGCCGAAGCCCACACGACGGGGGACCCGACGGGAATCCACTGCATCCCCTGCACCCCGCACGGCGGCCCGGGCTGCACCCCGCCCTGCCCGCCCTAACGCGTATCTGCTACCATCGCGCGACGATGGATGCGTCCGGGGCCCCGCGGGAGGATGGCCGGGACGATCTGCGCCTCGCGCGCCGGAAGCTCCTGGGACTCGGTCTCTACGCCGTCCCCGCCATCCTCGGGACGTTCACGGTGACCCGCCCCGCCGAGGCGGCGACGTGCAGTCCCTGCACGCCGTCGAGCTGTCCCCCGAGGCCCTGCCCCCCCCGGTAGCGGGAGCGAGAGCGGGATGGTCCTCGTCGCGCCCGAGCCCGGCCTGGTCGCGAGGCGCGCAGACGGGCGGCTCGTCGTCGAGGACTTCCGGGACGGCCTCCGGCTCGAGTTCACCGGGTGCTGTGCGCGAGACATCGGGGAGGCGGCAGGGGGAGGGGCGGCGGCGGCGGCGGCCCGTTCGCGGCTCGTGGCGCTCGCCCGGGCTACCCGGGGGCCCGCCCGCGACGCGCTCATGGCGGCGGCCGAGGGCCGATTCCGGCCAGCCACCTCCGAGGACCTCCTTCGCCGGGACGGGTGGGACATGCTCTGGGTGGAGCTCACGGCCCGCTGCAACGAGCGATGCGTCCACTGCTACGCGGAGAGCAGCCCCGAGAGGACCGAGGCCCTCTCCCGGGAGACCGTCCTCGAGCTCGTCGAGGACGCGGCCGCCCTCCGGTTCCAGATGGTCCAGTTCACGGGAGGGGACCCGCTCCTCTGCCCGTTCCTGGTCGAGGCGGCGAGGCGGACGCGCGCCCTCGGCCTCGGGGTCGAGGTCTACACGAACGGGTTGGCGCTCCGGCCGGACCTCCTCGCGGAGCTCGCCGCCCTCCGCTCCGACTTCGCCTTCAGCCTCTACGGTGACACCCCCGAGCCCCACGACCGCGTGACGCGGGTCCCCGGGAGTCACGCCCGCACGAGCGACGCCATCCGGCGCGCGATCGCCGCCGGGGGCCGCGTGCGGGTCGGGATCATCCTGATGGGCGAGAACGCGGGCCGGGGCGAGGCGACGATCGTCTACGCCCGGTCGCTCGGGGTGCGCGAGGACTCGATCGGGCTGGATGTCTCCCACTCCGTCGGCCGCGGCGCCTTCGACCCGCGCGTGCAGAGACCTCCCGTCGAGAGAGGCGGGAGCGGGGGCTTCCACCGCTCCCGTCCGGCGGAGGCGTGCGACGAGACCGACCCCCGGACGGCGCGCCGGCTCGGCCGCCTCGCCGTCCTCCCCGACGGGAGCGTCGTCCCGTGCATCTTCACGCGGTGGGCGCCGCTCGGACGGGTCGGCCCGGGACGCCGCCTGCGCCAGGTGCTCCTCGAGGCGAGACCGTCGGCGGCGTGGGCCCCCGGCGACCCGGCGGCCTGCTCGATCGTCCGGCTCCAGTGCGGGGAATGCCGCGTGGCCGCGGCGGGCCTCGCGGCCCTCGCGACCGGGGCGACGGGGGCGGAGTCGCCTTGACCCCTCCGCCCCGCCGCCGCGACGAGCTGCTGCTCGAGGAGATCGAGGAGACCGGGGAGGTCGTGCTCGTGGACTCCGCCGGCGACCGGGCGGCGGTGCTGAACGCCACGGCCGCGGCCGTCTGGCTGCTCTGCGACGGGACCCGGGACGCGGCCGCGATCGCCGACGAGATCGTCGCGACGCTCGGCGAGAAGGCTCCGGCCCCGGAGCGCGTCTCGGCCGACGTGGAGCGGTGCCTGGCGGAGCTGCGCCGTGAGAGGCTCCTTGCGTAGCGGCTCGGTCCTCCGCTTCGGCCTGGGACCCCTCTCCGTCCGGGTCGAGTCGGAGACGCCCTCGCTCGCGCGACGCGTCGAACCCCTCTTCCTGGGGGGCCCCCCGCGACCCGGCGCCCGCGAGGTCGCCTACCGCCTCCGCCGGGACGGGAGGGACCGGACGCGCTGGATCGTCGAGGCGCCGCGCGGGAGGCCCTGGGGCTCCCGCGATCCGGAGGAGCTGGGGCCGTTCGTGCAGGGGCTCGTCCTCGAGGAGCTGCTCTGGGCGCTGCGGCGGCGCCTCGTCCTGCACGCGGCCTCCCTCGTCCACCCCCGGGGGTTCGGCGTGCTCCTCGCGGGCCGCTCCGGCGCAGGGAAGAGCACTGCGGCGCTCGCGCTCGCCCGCGCCGGCTGGCGCTTCCTCGGGGACGACGTCGCGCTCCTCGACCCGCGGCGCGGCACCCTCGCCCCCGTCGGGGTGGCCCTCACCCTCAAGGGGCCCGTCCCGCGGGCCCTCCGCCCGCTCCCGCGCGGGTGGCGCACGGCGATCCTCAGGTTCCGGACCCGAGACCGGGCCCCTCGCACCGTCCGGGCGATCCGTCCCGGCCGCCTCGCCGGGCCCGCCGTTCCCGTGGGCCCCGCGGGTGAGGAGTTCCCGCTCCGCGCCGTCGCCCTCCTCGCGCGAGGTCCGGCGCGGGTCGAGCCTCTTTCCGCGGGCGAGGCGCTCGCCCGGCTCTGGAGGATGCGCATCGCCGTCCGCGAGGCCCCGCTCCCGTGCGGCCCGGGCGACCTCGGGAGGCTCCTCGCGAAGCGGGTGGCGGCCGCCGTCGTGACGACCGCGCGGCCGGCCGAGATCCTGCCGACGGTCGAGGCGTGGCTCCGGGAGGCGGGCCGTTGACCGCCACAGGCCCTGGCGAGCTGCGGCGACGCCTGCTCGTCGCGTCGTGCCGGCGCCC
>JAKEIC010000147.1 GCA_022614695.1 Planctomycetales bacterium
CGGGCCTCCCCCGAGTCGCTGGGGTTCCGGTATGAATCTGGTATGATCCCGTTCACGGGGACCGCGCCAGCCCTGGCCAACACCACCAAGTTCGCCGCCAGCCTGCCGCGCGAGCTGTTCGCGCGCATGGAGCGCCGCCGGCGCAGGACGCGGGAGAGTCGCAGCGCCTTCGTACGACGCGCCATCGAGACGCTCTTCCGGAGGTGGGATGAGGCGGCTCTCGTGAAGGCTTACATCGAGGGTTACCGGCGGCATCCGGAGACTCCGCGGGAAGGCAAGGCCCTCTTGGCCGCTTCGGCCGAGGCGCTGGCCGCGGAGCCCTGGGAGTGAGGCGAGGCGAGGTCTGGTGGGCGGACCTTCCGGCGCCGATGGGGCGACGGCCGGTCCTGCTGGCTTCGCGCGACCCTGCCTACGCGGTGCGGGACTTCGTCATGGTCGCTCCGGTCACTACCCGGATCCGGGGCATCCCGGCCGAGGTGCCCCTGGGCCCGGCACAGGGGCTCGCGCGGCCCTCTGTGGCGAACGCCGACAGCCTCGTCACGATCCCGAAGCGAGCGCTCACCAAGAAGATCGCTGCGTTGAGTGGCGACGCCCTCGGACGGTTTGACGACGCTCTGCGGTTCGCGCTGGGACTTCCGAAGTAGCTCCGGGCTACGCCGCTCGCCTACCGGATCAGCATGTCCAGCAACCCGTACCGGCGCCGGTAGCCGTACCCATACCGGCGGCGGGACGTGAGTATCAGAATGAGGATCAGGAGCACCGCGCCCCCGAAGGTGACGTAGATCTCCGTCACGGCCGGGGCCGCTTCCGTCGCCTGGTGGTTCAGGAGGGACTTCCCGGCCGCGAATAGTAGGGATGCGAAGAGGATCACGCCGATCGAGAGGCTCGTCCCGATCGGCGCGGCGGCTGCGGGGAAGAGCCCCTTCCCCACGAGGAAGAGGACGAGTCCCACGCCGGCGGCTCCCACGGCCGCGAGCGCCCACTCGAGGTCTTGTCCGCGGACCGCGACCACGGTCGCGAGAGTCCCGAAGAGCGCCGCGGCGAGCGCGAGCGCGGCCCAGACGACCGGGAAGTGCCCCGACCGCGCGAGGAGAACGTCCACGGCCCCGATGAGGAACCCGATCGAGGCCGTGAGCCCGCAGAGGAGCGGCACGACCGCGCCGGGGAGCCGCGGCCGCGGCCAGAGCGCCACGAGGCAGGCGAGGCCCGCCGCGACGGCGACGAACCACGCCCGCGTCACGAGCGCCTCCGCGCGCCCGAGGAGCGCCCCTCCCGCGGCGATCGCGAGGGTCCCCGCGAGCAGCCCGTAGACCCGCTGGAGGTAGCCGAGTCGCGACACCAGGGGCGCCTTCCAGGCGGGCTTCTCGACTCCCGCCCTCCTCGAGGCCTCCTCCCAGCTCCGGGAGCGCCGCTCGAGCCGCGCGAGCCGAGCGGGCGGGAAGGGGTCGTCGAGCCCCTGAGAGAGCGCCTCGACCCGGGGCAGCTCGCCCGCGTCGAGGAAGACCCCGCCGCACTTCGCGCAGGCGTCCACGAGGACCTCCGAGTCCCGCCGGTACCGCCTCTCCGAGAGGCCGACACCGCAGCGGGGGCAGCCGCGGTTCGTCGGGCGCCCCGCCTCCCCCGGCGGCAGGTCGGCCGGCGTCCCGAGGAGCGCCGCCAGCTCTCCCCCGTCGAGCCAGAGGCCGCGACACGAGGAGCACCGGTCCATCTCGGTCCCGCGGAGCCTCCCCTCCATCATGAGGCCGGCGCACTTCGGGCAAGTGTTCCTCACGGCTGCCCCAGGTAGTGTCGCGCGAGGTCGCGCAGCCACTCGAGATCGCGCTTCGGGAGCCCGGCCCCGATCTCGACCGTGCCGTCGTCGCAGCGGATCGCCACGACCTCCCCGCCGAGCGGCTTCCAGGGACGGCCCTCCGCCTTCGCGATCCCGACCTCCTCCACCTCGGACGCCTCCATCTCGATCGCCTTCGAGAGGAGGAGCCCCCGCCGCTCGACCCGCACCCCTGTCCGGGAGAGCCCCACCCGATCGCGCGTCCGGGCCGCACGGAGGAACGGGAGCCCGACCAGCGCGAGCGGCGCGAGCCCCACGGCGACGCAGGGGCCCGAGAAGAGCGCGAGGGCGACCCCCGCCCCTTCGCGCTCGTCGGCGGCGACGTGGGCGAGGACGGGGTGCACGAAGGCGAAGAGGACCACCGCGGAGATGGCCGCCCCGATGAGCAGGGGGAGGACGAGCGCGGCGCGCAGGCCGGGGGCGGGCATCTCGAGGGTCGCGCCGTCGTTCGCGATCTCGTGACCGACGGGGGTCTCGAGCGGCGGCGCAGGCCGCGGCGCCCGCTCGCCGGTGCGCCGGAGCCTCTCGCGCAGCGGCTCGTCGAGCCGGGCCGCCTCGCGCACGAGGGGCCGCTCGCCCGTGGTGTCGCGGACGGGGAGCCCGAGGAACCCGGCCGCCTCCTCCGCGAGCCTCCGGGCCGCAACGGGGTCCCGGGGCTCGCGCAGGTCGAGGGGCTTCCCCGCGCCCGCGAGCCGCACCACGAAGACGGTGTAGGTCGAGTTCTTGCTCCGGCGGATCTCGCGCACGACGGCGACTTCGCGGAAGTCCGCGAGGGGGCGGACGGTCCTCCGGAAGGGGACGAGGAGACCCCACCACGAGGTCGCGGTCCCCTCGTCCTTGTCCAGGATCGCCCCGGACCGCCCGAAGACGAACCCCGCCCCCACCGCGGTGAAGAGGAGGCCGAACGGGACGACGAAGAAGACCGGGGCCGCTTCTCCCGACTCGGTCGTCATCTCTCCCCAGAGCGGACTCGTCGCCACGAGGAGGCCCGGGACGAGGAACGGGAGCCCGAACAGGATGAGGCATCCGCCGCCGTTGCGGTAGGAGAGCCGCCGGCCGGTCCCGATCGCGTCGCTCATGGACGAGCTTCGGGCGGGGCCTCGGCCGGCCCGGGGGCCTCGACCGCGCTCACACGCCTCCCCGGGCGCGCCACGCCGCCCACTCGTCGAACTCGGCGCGCGCGCCGCCGGGCACGAGGACGAGGAGCTGGACCGCCGGCCAGACGGACGCGATCGCGAGGCCGAGCCCGCCCTGGAAGGCCATCCAGAGCTTGATCTGCGGGCCGATCAGCCCGATGGGCGGGGCTTGGCCCGCGGGGGCCGCCGCAACGACCTGCTCGAGGAAGGCCTCGATCTCGGGGACGATCCGCCCCACGGCGGCCCATCCGACGAGCAGGAGGGCGCCCATGCCGAGCATCTTTGCGAACGCGGTCGCGATCGCGAGCGTGCGACCCCAGTGGCGGCGGCCGAGGAGGCCGACGCCGGAGATCAGCAGGAGAAGGTTCCCGAACGCGCCGATCGCGGCGTCCCCCGCGAAGTAGGTCTTCAGCGCCGGGTCGGAGACGATCCTGCCGAGGGGCTCGAAGTCGAGCGCGGGCGGCACGAGGCGGGCCCTCTGGGACTCGAGGGAGGCCTTCTCCTGGTCGGTGGCGGCCGCCGCGACCTTCGCGTCGAACTCCTGCTGGACCTCGGCCCGGGACCGGTCGTACCCCTCCTGGAGCTTGCCCATCCACGACGGGAGGTCGAACACGAAGAGCAACACCGCGCCTTGGAGGGACCCGACGCAGCCGCAGAGGAGCCCGATGACGACGTTCAGGACCGCGACGGCGGTGATCAGGCCGCTCCGGCGCGGGAGCTCCAAGTCGGGCGTCCCCGGCATCCCGTTCATCGCGCGCTGCCCCCCCCCGCGACGCCCGGGAGCGGCTGCCCGATCCTGGCGGCGTCCCACTCCGAATCGGTCACGGACACCTCGACCTCGCGCCCGTCCGGGCGGAGGACGACGACCGAGCGGACGAGCACCTCGCCGGCGGGTCCGGCCCGCGTCTCCGTGCGCTTCCTGAGGACGACGCCCTCCGGCCTCTCGCCGGGAGCGGCGGGCGGGGCCGCCGCGGGACCCTCCTCCCTCGGCGGAGGCGGCGCCGCGATCACGGCGACCGCGCCCGGGGCGAACCGGCGCGACCGGGCCGCCCTGTCGGCGACCATCCTCTGCGGACGGTTCAGGCGGCCGCCGACGCGGGCCTCGGTGGCGAGGTCCCTCCACGCGGCGGCGGCGGCCGCGCACGCCTCGCGCTCGGCGGCCACGGCGAGGAGCGGCGCGACGGCCTCGAGCCCCTCGACCGCCCGGTCCGCGCCCGCCGCGATCAGGCGGGGGTCTTCGCGGATCGCGCCGGACCGCGCCATCCCCTCGCCCCCCTCGTAGTGGGCGTAGGCCCTCTCGTGTCGCTCGCGCGGGGGGAGCGAGGCCGTGCCCTCGAGCCCCTCCCCGAAGGCGGTCTCGAGGACCGGCACGCGCACGCTTCCGCCGCCCGCCTGGCAGGCGAGCGTCGCCGCGAGCGCCCCCCCGGCCGCGAGCCGCGCCTTTCCCATGACCGCGCCGATCCTACCCTATAATCCGCCCCGCTCGTGATCCCGATCGGCGACGAGAACCCGACCGAGCGATGGCCCTACGTCAACTGGAGCCTGATCGGGCTGAACGTCCTCGCCTTCCTGCTCACGGCCGGGAGCCTCGAGGCGGTCATCAAGGACTACGCCTTCGTCCCGGCCCGTCCGCAGCCGGTGGACGTGATCACCTCGATGTTCCTCCACGGCGGATTCGGCCACCTCCTCGGCAACATGCTCTTCCTCTGGATCTTCGGGGACAACGTCGAGGACAAGCTCGGGCGGGTCTGGTACCCGGTCTTCTACATCGGCTGCGGGGTCGCCGCGGCCGTCGCCCACTTCGCGATGCACCACGGTTCCTCCGTCCCCGTCGTCGGCGCCTCGGGCGCCGTCGCGGGGGTCCTCGGGATGTACGCCGTCCTCTTCCCGAACCACCAGATCAAGATCTTCTACTTCTTCGCCTGGTTCTGGTGGGGGACGTTCTTCATCTCGGCGAAGTGGGCCCTGGGGATCTGGTTCGCGGGGCAGGCGCTGATGACCGCGCTCCTCGAGCGCGCGGGGGTCGGAGGGGTCGCCTACCTCGCGCACATCGGAGGCTTCGTGGTCGGCGCGGGGCTCGGGTTCCTCCTGAAGGAGCGCCTCCTCGCCGGAGCGCCCCCCCCGCGCGCCCGCCCACGCGTGACGCCGCTCTGGGGTCGCGGCAGGCCGCCGCTCCCCGACGCGCTCGACGAGCGGGGCGCGCCGGTCTACTCGCGCGAGGCGCCGGCGCGAGTCGTCGAGGCGCCGCCCCCGCCGCGTCCGGCCGGCTGGCGGCGCGGCGGCGCGGGAGCCTGGGCGGTGCTCGCCTCCTCCGACGAGGCGGCGGACCCCGCGGCGGCCGGCCGCGTCCTCGCCGAGGCGACCGGCCGCCCGCCCGACGACGTCGCTCGCGACCTCGGGGAGGCGCGCGGGTTCCTCGGGCGGGGTCTCGCCGAGGCGGACGCGCGCGAGCGCGTGCGGGCCCTGGCGAAGGCCGGCATCGCCGCGACGGCCCGCGACGAGGCGACGCTCCGGGAGCTTCCGTCCCTCGCCGAGGCGAGCCGGGTGCTCCTGCTCGCCCACGGGGTCCAGGCCGAGACCAACCTCGGGTTCCTCGAGTGCTCCTACGGGGAGATCGTCCTCCTGGCGGCCGGGCTCGCGCGGAGGGCGGGGGCGGAGGAGTTCGGCGACGAGGGCTCGTACGCGCTCGTGCTGACGGCGTTCCTCCTGGACGGCCCGCGGCTCCTCTTCGTCGAGGACGAGACGGTCGGGAAGCTCGTGCGCGAGGGCTGGGGCGTCGCGCAGGGGCTGAACCTCCGCGCGCTTGCCGTCGCCCTCGTGAACCGCGCCCCCGTCGCCGACCGCAACCGCGGCGTCGAGATCCTCCTCGGGAGCCAGAGGCACCTCGACTGGACGGGTCTCACGTTCGACGGCTTCTCCTCCTACGAGGGCTACACGGCCTGGCTCTGGCAGGTGCGGGGGCGCTGAGGCGCCCCCCTAACCGGCTGCCAGCCGCCGCGCGAGGGCCTCCGCCTCCTCCCGCGTCGTCACCGTCCCCTCGAGCTGGGCCTCCTCCACGGCGCGGAGGATCTCGCCCACGCGGGGGCCGCGGGGGACCCCGAGCTGGAGGACGTCCTCGCCGCGGAGGAGCGGCGCCGGCCGGATCCCGGCCTCGCCGAGGCGGGCGAGCGCCTCCCGGCAGAACTCCCAGGTCCGGAGGTCGCCGTTGCTCGCGAGCACGTCGAGGCGGTGCAGCTCGAGGAGCTCCGCGAATCCGCTCCCCGCGAGGAAGCGCTTGAGCGTCGCCGCGCGCATGGCGGGGGCGGCGAAGAACTTCATGTGGCCCTCGACGAGACCGACCACCCGCTCCCGGTCGGCGCGGGAGAAGCGGAGCCTCTCCGCGATCGCGTCCGCCATCCGGGCGCCGACCTCCTCGTGGCCGTGGAACGAGATCCGCCCCTCGCCCGACCGCGCGAGGGTGGCGGGCTTCCCGATGTCGTGGAGGAGCGCCCCCCAGGCGAGCGCCGGGGCCGGGTCCGGGGGGAGCTTCGAGAGGAGGAGCCGCGTGTGCGCGAGCACGTCCCCCTCGGGGTGCACGTCGGGGGGCTGCGCCACCCCGCGGAGCGCCGCCACCTCGGGGAGCGTGGCCCGGAGGAGCCCCGTCTCCTCGAGCAGGTCGAGCGCGCGCCCCGCGTCCGGCCCCGTGAGCATCGCCTCCCACTCGTCCCGGATCCTCTCGGCCGAGACCATCCCGATCTCGGGGGCGCGCTCGCGGACGGCCGCGAGCGTCGCCGGCTCGATCGTGAAGCCGAACCGGCAGGCGAACCGCACCGCGCGGAGCATCCGGAGCCGGTCTTCGGCGAACCGCGCGCGCGGGTCCCCGACGGCGCGGACGACCTTCCGCTCGATGTCGGCGCGCCCGCCCACGTGGTCCACGACCTCGGAGCGCTCGGGGTCCCAGAGCAGCGCGTTCAGCGTGAAGTCGCGCCTCTCGACGTCGCCCCGCGCGGACGGCGTGAACGTGACCGATTCGGGCCGCCGGCCGTCCTTGTAGGGGCCGTCCACCCGGAACGTCGCGACCTCGAACGGCGCGCTACGGACGATCACGAGGACCACGCCGAAGGCCTCGCCCACGGCGGCGGTCCGCGGGAACAGGCGCCGGACCGCGTCGGGCGGCGCGCTCGTCGCGACGTCGTAGTCCGACGGCTCGCGCCCGAGCAGCCGGTCGCGGACGCAGCCTCCCGCGAGGTAGGCCTCGTGGCCGGCGCGGCGGAGCGCCCGCACGATCTCGACGGCGTCCAGGTATTTGGGATCCTCGGCCACGCCGGGAGTCTAGCACCCCGATTGACCGCTCCCGCCGGTTCCCCTACGATCCCGCACCATGCGCGGAGCGCTCCTCGCGACTGGACTCGCTGCGGCGTCCGCCGCGGCGTGCGTCACCGAAGTGCGGCTCAAGAACCCCTCTGGGCCGAGCACGCCCATCCAGGCGCCGCCCGGCGAGAGTTCCGAGGAGCGCCTCGAGAAGGTCCGCGAGTGGATCGCGGGGCTCGCGCTCGAGGGCGTGAAGCCCGAGTCGCACCGGGCCCAGACCGAGTTCCTGGTCCGGAGCCTCGTGCTCGCCGGGCCGCTCGCCGTCCCGGCCCTGGTCTCGGAGGGGTTGGCTCACACGTCGGCCAAGGTCCGCGAGAACTGCGCCTTCGTCCTGGGGCAGATCGGGGACCGCCGGGCCGAGGAGCCCCTCGTGAAGCTCCTCGACGACCCGGCCGAGACGGTCCGGTTCGGGGCCGCCGGCTCCCTGGTCGAGGGCTTCCAGAACAAGAACGGCGTCCCGATCCTCTTCCGCGCGCTCTACCACCCCGACCTCCACGTGCGGCGCCAGGCGGACTACATCCTCCGCGAGTACACCGGCCAGTCCTTCGCCTTCGACCCCTCGGAGGTGAAGTCGGCGCGGGACTTCGCCGCCGGCAAGTGGGCGGAGTGGTGGCGCAAGAGCGCCGACACCTTCGTCCCGCGGCCGAGGTAGCTCCTACCCCTCCTGCCAGGCGGGCAGGCCCGCCTGGACCCGGGCGCACTCGACGGTGTTCCGGAGCAGCGTCGTCACCGTGACCGGCCCCACCCCGCCCGGGACCGGCGTCAGGAACCCGGCGACATCGCGGGCCCCCTCGTCCACGTCCCCGACGGTCCGGTTTCCCACGCGGTTGATCCCCACATCCACGATGAGGGCCCCCTTCTTGACCATGTCCGCGCGGACGAGCCCCGGCTTCCCGACCGCCACGACGAGGATGTCGGCGCGGCGCGTGTGGAGCGCCAGGTCGCGCGTCCCAATGTGGCAGACGGTCACCGTCGCCAGCTCGTCGAGGAGGAGGAGCGCCGTGGGCTTGCCCGCGATCTCGGAGTGGCCGACGACGACCGCCTCGGCCCCGCGGAGCGGCACCCGCGCCTCCCGGATCATCGCCATCACCGACAGCGCCGTGCACGTGACGAGCGTCGGCCGGCCGTAGATCACCATGCCGAGGTTCGCGGGGTTCGTCCCCTCGACGTCCTTCACCGGCGGGATCGCCGCCTGGAGCGCCCGGGCGGGCACCTGGGGCGGGAGGGGCCTCTGGACGATCACCCCCGTCACGGACGGGTCGCGGCCGAGAGCGTCGAGGTGGTCGAGCACCGCGTCGAGGGACGCGTCCGCCGGCAGGTCGTCGAGCCGGTAGCCGACGCCGTTCTCCTCGCAGAGCCGGCGCTGATTGCGGAGGTAGATCGCGGAGGCCGGGTCCTTACCCGCCTGCACCGCGACGAGGAACGGCGGCCGGCCGGCGCGTCGCAGGGCCTCGACGCGCGCGCGGAGTCCCTCGCGGATCCGCGCCGCGATCGCGTTCCCGTCCAGCAGGATCGCGGACACGCCACGATTCTAGCGCAGGGCCGATCCCGGGGGTGAAACCCTTGAACCCCCGCTTTCCGGCTCCTTAGAATCCCCCGAGGAGGCGCGCGTGGAACCGGACGTGGGGGATCTCGAGGAGGTCGAGGGAGGCGAGGCCCGCTTCCCCTTGGCGACTGCCATCCTGGTCGTCGCCACCACCCTCGTCTCCGCCGCCACCATCTCGTCGCGCGAGATCGGCTGGCTCTCGGGGGCGCGCGACTTCTTCCTGAACTTCCGCCTGGAGCCGGGCGACGCGCGGGTCCCGGCTCGGCTGTGGACCTTCGGGACGAGCCTCTTCCTCCACACGAACGTCTTCCACCTCATGCTCACGCTCGCGCTCCTCTGCTACGCCGGGCCGGTCGTGGAGCGCGCGTGGGGGCGGCTGAAGTTCTGGGGATTCTACGTCGCGGCGGCCGCGGCCTCCGGGCTCGCGTCGGTCGCCTGGATGACGTGGGGGGCGCCCGAGGGGCCCGGGCCCGCGACCGCCGGCGGCGTCGGTCCGGGGCTCGCGCTCCTCCTCGGGGCGGCGTTCCTCGCCCCCGACGCGCTCCCGTTCGTCCGGTTGCGCTCGGCGATCCTTACGAAGCTCGCGGGCTTCGTCGCCGTGCTGTCGCTGTTCGGGGTCCTCCTGGCGCTCGAGGTCCGCGGCCCCGACATCACCTGGTCCTATACGGGCCACGTGGCCGGCCCCCTCCTCGCGCTCCTCGTCTTCTACCTCGCGCCGAGCGTCCGCCGCGCGCGCCGCGTGCTCTACCTCCGCCGCGGGATCGCGACGCTGCTGCGCGAGCAGGAGAGCCGGGCGCGCGTCGAGCAGCTCCTCGAGAAGATCGCCCGCGACGGGATGACGTCGCTCTCGTCCTCCGAGAAGCGCTTCCTCAGGCGCGCGAGCCGCTTCTACGGCCCCCGCACCCCCCCCGAGCCGATCCCCGGCCCCCGCGCCGCCGTCGAGGACGAGCACGCGGAGTGGTCTCCCTAACTCGCGCGATCCGAGGACGGATCGCACGAGTTGGGGATGAGCGGGAAGACCCCAAGGTGAGGGCTGCCGGGGCGCGCGGCGCCTCCTGCCCCGAGATCTCTGGAATCGCGCGTTTCGTCTTCGAGACGCGCGATTTCAGAGAGGGATGTTCCCGTGCTTCTTGCGCGGCAGGCTCTCGCGCTTGTTCTTGAGCAGCTCGAGCGCGTGGATGAGCCGCCGCCGCGTCTCGCGCGGGCGGATCACGGCGTCCAGGTAGCCGCGGGCGGCGGCGTCGTAGGGGTGGGCGAAGTTCGCGCGGTACTCCTCGACGAGCTTCTTCCGCGTCGCCTCCGGGTCCTTCGCGGTCTCGATCTCGCGCTTGAAGAGGATGGCCACGGCGCCCTCGGCCCCCATCACGGCGATCTCGGCGGTCGGCCACGCGAGGTTCACGTCGCCGCGCACGTGCTTCGAGGACATCACGTCGTAGGCCCCGCCGTAGGCCTTCCGCGTGATGACCGTCACCTTCGGCACCGTCGCCTCGCAGTAGGCGTAGAGGAGCTTCGCCCCGTTCCGGATGATCCCGCCGTGCTCCTGGGCGACCCCGGGCAGGAACCCGGGCACGTCCTCGAACGTCACGAGAGGGACGTTGAACGCGTCGCAGAAGCGGACGAAGCGGGCGCCCTTCACCGACGACGCGATGTCGAGCGTCCCGGCGAGCACCGAGGGCTGCTGGGCGACGACGCCCACGCTCCGCCCCCCGAGCCGGGCGAAGCCCGTGAGGATGTTCCCCGCGTACCCGGCCATCGTCTCGAGGAACCGCCCGTCGTCCACGACGAGCCGGACCGCCTCGCGCATGTCGTAGGGCTTCTGCGGATTCTCCGGCACGAGCGAGTCGAGGGCCACCTCGGCCCGGTCGGCGGGGTCGTCGGAGCGGATCGCCGGCGGGTCCTCCAGGTTGTTCCCGGGGAGGTAGCCGAGGAGGGACCGGATCGCGGCGAGGCAGCTCCGCTCGTCGGGGTGGCGGAAGTGCGCCACGCCCGAGACCTCGGCGTGGACCCGCGCCCCGCCGAGGTCGTCCGGGGTCACCTCCTCGTGCGTGACGGTCTTGATCACGTCCGGCCCCGTCACGAACATCCGCGAGATTCCGTCCACCACGAAGACGAAGTCCGTGATCGCCGGGGAGTACACGGCGCCCCCCGCGCAGGGGCCGAGGACCGCCGAGATCTGCGGGACCACCCCCGACGCGAGCGTGTTCCGGAGGAATATGTCGGCGTAGCCCCCGAGCGAGGCGACGCCTTCCTGGATGCGGGCGCCGCCGGAGTCGTTCAGCCCCACGACGGGCGCCCCGATCTTCATCGCGAGGTCCATCACCTTGCAGATCTTCCCGGCGTTGCGGCGCGAGAGGCTCCCGCCGAACACCGTGAAGTCCTGCGAGAAGACGCAGACCGGCCGCCCCTCGATGCGCCCGGTCCCGGTCACCACCCCGTCCCCGAGGATCTTCTTCTCCGCCATCCCGAACGCCGTCGCGTCGTGGACGACGAAGGCGTCCATCTCGTCGAAAGAGCCGGGGTCGAGCAGCAGGTCGAGCCTCTCGCGCGCCGCGAGCTTACCCGCCTGGTGCTGCTTCTCGACCCGCTCGGGGCCCCCGCCCTCGCGGGACTGCCGCTCGAGGTCCTCGAGCTTCTTCGAAGGGTCGGGCACGTCGGCAACCTACTAGAGCGCCAGCCCCCCGTCCACCACCAGCACGGCCCCCGTCACGTAGCTCGCGGCGTCGCTCGCGAGGAAGCGGACGGCCTGCGCGATGTCGCGGGGCTCGCCGAAGCGGCCGAGCGGGATCGCCGCCGCGGCCGCCTTCGTGGCGTCGGGGGACATCGCCTTCGTCATGTCGGTCTGGACGAAGCCGGGGGCCACCACGTTCGCCGTGATGCCGCGCGAGGCGACCTCGCGCGCGACGGTCTTCGTGAAGGCGATCACGCCGGCCTTCGCCGCCGCGTAGTTCGCCTGGCCCGGGTTCCCCCGGATCCCCACCACCGAGGAGATGTTCACGATCCGGCCCGCGCGCGCCTTGAGCATCGGCCGGAGGGCCGCCTTCGTCACGAGGAAGACCCCGCGCAGGTTCACCGCCATCACCTTGTCCCAGTCCTCCTCCGTCATGCGGAGGAGCAGCTGGTCGGCGGTGACGCCCGCGTTGTTCACGACCACGTCGAGCCTCCCGAGCTTCGCCAACGTCTCGTCCACGATCCTCTGGGCGTCCTCGGGCTTGCTCACGTCCGCCGCGAGGGCCGCGGCCTTCCGTCCCTTCGCGCGCACGTCGGCCGCGGCCGCCTCGGCTCCCTCGAGCTTCGTCGAGACGCAGGCGACGTCGGCCCCGCCCTCCGCGAGGGCGACCGCGATGGCGCGGCCGATGCCCCGCGAGGCGCCGGTCACGAGAGCCACCTTGCCGGGCAGGTCCATAGGGCCTCCTCGAGGCTGGGGCCTCCTCTAGCCGATGAACCCGATCGCCGCGTCCAGGTCCGCCGTCGCGCCTACGGAGAGGGTCTCGGCCTCGGGCACGATCCGCTTCACGAGCCCCGCGCAGACCTTGCCGGGACCCAGCTCGAGGAACCGCCGCGCGCCGAGGGCGGCGAGCGCCCGGACCCCCTCGACCCAGCGGACCGGCGCGGTCAGCTGTTCGACGAGCGCCCGCCGGATCTCCGCCGGGTCCGAGACGGCGCGCGCCCAGGCATTGCTCACCACGGGGAACCGGGGCTTCGAGATCGCGGCCTCCGCGACCGCGCCGGAGAGCCCCTCCGCGGCCGGCTTCATGAGCGGCGAGTGGAACGCCCCCGCGACCTTGAGCGGGATCGCCCGCTTCACGCCGCGCGCCTTCGCCGCCTCGAGCGCCCGCCCGACCGCTTCCCGGTCCCCCGAGATCGCCACCTGGTCCGGGGCGTTCACGTTCGCCACGACGAGGACTCCGCCCGCCGCCGCGTCGCGGCAGACCGCCTCGGCGGTCGCGAGGTCCGCCCCGAGCAGCGAGGCCATGCCCGAGGGCGCGGCGTCGCAGGCCGCCTGCATCAGCTCCCCGCGCCGCCGCACGAGACGCAGCCCGTCCTCGAGGGAGAAGGCACC
>JAKEIC010000148.1 GCA_022614695.1 Planctomycetales bacterium
CGGACCCGATTCGGGTCCGGGATCCCCTTCTCCCGCATCGCGCGGGCGACGTCCTTCGGGACGACCCCGCGCTCGCCGAGGGCCTCGGAGACCGCCGCCTCGACCTCGAGGAGGGTCCCGAGGCGGGCCTCCTCGGTGAAGAGCGCGGCCAGGTCGGGAGGGCTGTAGCGGGGGATCACGGCCGCCGCCCCCCGCCGAGGAGGGCCTTCGTCTTCTCGTGGAGGCGCTCGGCGGTCCAGAAGAGGAACCGGGTCTGGGTGCCGAAGCCGATCACGTCGGTGTCGCGCACGGGGTGGCGGACGAGGGCCTTCAGCTTCTCGCCGTTCAGGAACGTGCCGTTCGACGACTCGGCGTCCACGAGGCCGTGGGTCCCGTTCTCGAGGGTGAAATAGGCCTGGAGCTTGCTCACGCGCGCGTTCAGGACGACGACGTCGTTGTTGCCGGAGCGGCCGACGGTGATCTTCCCGGGGAAGAGGCTCCCGCGCTTCGCGACCGCGCGGATGCGGGAGGTGGCGTCCAGGCCGGAGGCCGGCGGCTCCAGGGGGTTCGGGAACGCCGTCTCGCCGTGGAAGGTCTTGAAGTCGCGGACCTCGGGGGCTCCCGACCCGGCCACCTCGACCAGGAAGGGCCCGGGAAACTCCTTGAGGAAGCTCTCGCGGGAGAGCGCGCGGGCCTTCTGCCAGAACTCGGAGAGGATCACCCCCTCGCCCGGGAGCGCGCTCACGGTGAGAGTCTATCACCCGCTCCGCCGTTGCGCGCGCGAGGGGTCCCCACTAGGATTCCTCGCCCGCGCCGGTCCGGGACGCGCCCGCGGGCGAGGAATCCTATGAAGATCAACGTCCGACGCAGCACACTCAAGCACCGCCGCATGACGTCCTTCCTGCGGCGCATGCGGACCAAGGGCGGGCGCAACATCCTCGCCCAGCGCCGCCGCAAGTGGAAGCCGAAGACGTTCGAGAAGGTCCGGAAGAAGCGGCGGAAATACTACCGCTACCACAAGATCTAGGCTCGCTCGAAGATCGCCGCCCCGCCCTGTCCGCCGCCGACGCAGAGTGTCGCTGCGCCGAGACTCGCGCCGCGGCGCTTCATCTCGAGGAGGAGCGTGAGCACGAGCCGGCCGCCGGTCGCGCCGACGGGATGGCCGAGGGCGATGGCGCCTCCGTTCACGTTCAGGCGGTCCGGCGGGATTTCGCCGGGGGCGCCGTCGAGGCCGAGACGCTCCTTCGCGAATTCCCCGGTCGCGAGGGCCCGCTGGCAGGCGAGCACTTGCGCGGCGAAGGCCTCGTTCAGCTCGACGAGCCCTAGGTCCTTCATCTTCGCTCCGGCCCGCTCGAGGGCGGCCGGGAGCGCGATCGCGGGTCCGAGGCCCATCCTCTCCGGCTCGAGCCCGACCCAGGCGTGCGAGCGGAGCCGGCCGAGCGGCTCGTAGCCGAGGGACTTGGCCCTCTCGGCCGACGCGACGAGGAGTGCGACGGCGCCGTCCGTGATCTGGCAGGAGTTCCCGGCCGTCACGGTCCCGTACTCCTTGTCGAAGATCGGCCGGAGCTTCGCGAGCTTCTCGGCCGTCGAGTCCTCGCGCGGGCCCACGTCGCGCTCGACCACCGTCGCATAGTCGGGCGGGACGTAGACGGGGGTCGTCTCCTCGGCGAGCTTCGCTGCGGCGGCGAGGGCCCGCTTGTGGCTCTCGGCGGCGTAGGCGTCCTGCTCCGCGCGGGAGATCTTCAGCTCGCGCGCTAGCTTCTCGGCCGTCTCGCCCATGTTGAGGCCGCACACGGGGTCCGTGAGGCCGACGCGGAGCGCCACGACGGGCCGGAGGTGGCGCGGGCGGATCCGGAGGAGCCGGCCGAACTTCGAGAGCCTCCCCTTCGCCTGCTGGGACGCGACGAGGATCTCCTGGAGGTCCCGCCGGGCGAGCAGGGGGTAGCGGCTCATGGACTCGGTCCCGCCTGCGATCACGAGGCCTGCGCTGCCCGCCCGGATCCGGTCGGCCGCGGTCGTGAGAGCCTCGAGCGCCGAGCCGCAGTTGCGCTGGACCGAGACGGCGGGCACGTCGCGCGGGAGCCCGGCCATGAGGGCCGCGACCCGCGCCACGTTCGGCGCCTCGGCAGGCGGCCCCGCGCAGCCGAGGATCACCTCGTCCACGTCGGCCCCGTCGAGGTTCGTGCGCGCGAGCAGCTCCCCGATCGCGATCCGCGCGAGGTCTTCGGCGGGCACGGGGGCGAGGGGGCCGAAGGCGCGTGCGAAGGGCGTGCGGACGCCGGCCACGACGACGACCGCGTCGCGGCCGTTCCGCCCGGTGCCGCCGACGGACCGCACGCCTTCTCGCCGCGCGGGCTTCCGCTTCGATGCCGGCATCGGTGGGGATTCTACAAACCGCGCCCGTCGTCGCGCGTTCACGCTCAGGGAGGTGCGCGATGGAAACGAAAGGGTGGATCGCGGCGGCGGCGGTCGCGGTAGCGGCCCTGGCGCTCCCGGTCGGAGCCCAGGAGGGCGCGGGGGAGCGGGCGGCGATCCCGCGGGTCGTCGGCCCGGGGGAGCCCATCCCCGCGGGCCCGGCCGACGCGCTCCTCGTGCGCGTCCTCGAGGCGCGGTACGCGCGAGCGGCGATGCTCGCGATGACGCTCCAGCACTTCCTCGACTCGCGGCGGGAGGAGAAGGTGGCGGCGGTCCAGGACTCCGAGACCGTGCTCATCCAGGCGCGGCCCGACCGGGTCCGCTTCCTCGAGGCCTTGGTCGCGGCGGCCGACCGGCCTGGGCCCAACCACGAGGTGACCGACGTGGTGGAGCTGCGGCACGGGCGGGCGGCCGAGCTGGCCGTCATGCTCGGCGTCCTCGGGAAGGCCGGGAAGGACGGTCACCGCGAGGACTTCGTCCGCGCCCGCCCGGATCCGAGCAACCGTCACGTCGTGATCGTCGGCCCCGCGGCGCGCGTCACCCAGGCCCGGGACATCCTGGCCAAGCTCGACAAGCCCGCGGCGGCGGAGGGTAAGTAGCTACCTCGCGCAGCTCGCCGCGGCCCAGCGGTCGAGGACACGGCGCGCGGCGCCCGAGTCGAGGCTCTCGGCGGCGCGCCTCGCCCCGTCCCGGGGGTCCGACGCGATCCCCGCCGCCACGAGCGCGAGCGCGGCGTTCGCGAGGACAGCGTCGCGCGCGGGGCCCCGGGTCCCGGCGAGGACGCCGCGGATCGTCTCGGCGCTCTTCTCGGCCGTGTCCACGGCGAGGGACGCGAGCGGGGCGCGCGCGACACTGAAGTCCTCGGGCGCGACCGCGTACTCGCGGACGCCGGCCGGCGTCGCCTCGGCGACGCGCGTCTCGCCCTCGAGCGAGACCTCGTCCACGCCCCCGGCCCCGTGGACGACGAGGGTCCTCTCGGTCCCGAGGGCGCGGAAGACGTCGGCCATGGGCCGCACCCACTCGGGCGCGAAGACCCCGGCCACCTGGCGCCTCGCTCCGGCCGGGTTCGTGAGGGGCCCGAGGAGGTTGAAGATCGTGCGGACCCCCAGCTCGCGGCGGATCGCCGCCACCTTCCCGGTGGCAGGGTGCAGGAGCGGAGCGAAGAGGAACGCGATCCCGGCCTCCGCGAGGCACCTCTCGACGGCCGCCACCGGCGCGTCCACGTCCACGCCGAGCACCCGGAGCACGTCGGCGCTCCCCGACCCCGAGGAGACCGCCCGGTTCCCGTGCTTCGCGACCGTAGCGCCCGCCCCGGCCGCCACGATCGCGGCGGCGGTCGAGACGTTGAACGTCCGCCGGCCGTCTCCCCCGGTCCCCGCGGTGTCGAGGAGCGCCTTCCCCTCCGGACCCCGCACGCGAGTCACATTCTCGCGCAGCACCTCGGCGAAGGCCGTCAACTCCTCGACCGTCTCGCCCTTCACCCGCAGCCCGAGCAGCAGCGCCCCGACCTGCGACGGCGGCGCGGACCCGGCCATGATCTCGCGCACCGCCTCCCGGGCCTCGTCCCGCGTCAGGTCCGCGCGGACCGCGAGCCGCCCCAGGGCGTGGCGGAGCGCGGGGATCTCCACGACTACTTCTCCTTCTCCTCGGGAGGGGGCGGGGTCGTGAAGCCCTCCCCGTCCACGCGTCCCACGATCGTGAGCGTGGCGTTCTCGGGGTCGAGGTACGTCCGGGCGACGCGGCGGACGTCCTCGGCCGTCACCGCGTTCACGAGGAGCGGATAGCGCCGGATGTAGTCGTCGCCGAGGCCGTAGCGCTCGGCCGCGACGAGGTGCTCCGCGAGCTGCGCGCGGGTCTGGAGCTGGAAGACGAAGCTCCCGGTGAGGTAGGCCTTGGCGCCGGCCAGCTCCGAATCGCTCACCAGCTCGTCCCGGATCCGCGCGATCTCGAAGCGGATGCCGTAGATCGCCTTGAGCTTGTTCACCGGGGAGGTGCCGATGTAGGCGGAGAAGAGGCCCGGCTCGATCCCGGCGTTCTCGGCGATGCGCGAGCCGACCGTGTAGGCGAGCCCCAGCTCGTCCCGGAGGGTCTTCGAGAGCCGGTCGGTGAAGCCGGGGCCGGTCCCGAGGACGTAGTCCATCACGAGGAGCGCGTACCAGTCCGGGTTCGTCCGGCGGACGCCCACGCGGCCGAGGTAGATGTTGAGCTGCTCGTCCTGGGGACGGGCGACGAAGCGCTGGCGCGGCTCGGCCTGCGGCGCGGGCTCGGGGATCGCGTCGGCTTCCGGGGGATCCCCCGCCCAGCCCGAGAAGCGCGCCTCGACCCGCTTCCGGACGTCCTCGGCGTCCACGTCCCCCGCGACCGCGAGGACCGCGTTCCCCGGAACGAGGAACTTCCGGACGTAGCCCGTCACGTCCTCGCGCGTGAGCGCCTCCACGCTCTCGAGTGTCCCGAGCGGCGGGTTCGCGTAGGGGTGGTCGCCGTACGCCAGCGCCTGCATGGCCCGCTGGGCGATCGTGCGGGGCTCGTCCATCTCCGACCGTATGTTGGAGAGCTGCTCGTCGCGCTTGCGGGCGAAGGCCTCCTCCGGGATCGTCGCGTTCTGGAACACGTCGGCCGCGAGGTCCAGCGCGAGGTCCAGGTGGGGCGTCCGGACGCGGGCCGTGATCCCCGTCGGGGACGTGTCGAACTCCCCGCCCACCCCCTCAATCGCCTCGGAGATCTGGAGCGCCGTGCGCGTCCCCGTCCCCTCGCGGAGGGGCTCCCCCGCGAGGGCCGCGCGCCCCGCCTTC
>JAKEIC010000149.1 GCA_022614695.1 Planctomycetales bacterium
CCGGCAGGACGGCGTGCTCCGCGAGGTGATGAGCCCGCCGAAGAAGATGCTCGCGGCGATCGTCTCGCGCATCAAGGTGATGAGCCAGCTCGACATCGCCGAGCGCCGGAAGCCCCAGGACGGCAAGATCCAGATGAAGATCGACGGCCGGCAGATAGACTTCCGAGTCTCGGTCCTCCCGCTCATCCACGGCGAGAAGGTCGTGCTCCGCATCCTCGACTCCTCGAGCCTCGCCCTCTCCCTCGACACCCTCGGGTTCGAACCCAAGTGCCTCGAGGACTTCCGCTGGGCGGTCGCGCAGCCCTACGGGATGATCCTCGTGACGGGGCCGACCGGGTCGGGGAAGTCCACCACCCTCTACTCGGCGCTCAAGGAAACGCTCTCGATCGAGGAGAACGTCGTCACCGTCGAGGACCCGGTCGAGTACCAGCTCGAGGGCGTGAACCAGGTGCCGGTGAACGTGAAGCGCGGGCTCACCTTCGCGGCGGCGCTCCGGTCCATCCTCCGCCAGGACCCCGACACGATCATGATCGGGGAGCTGCGAGACGCCGAGACGGTGGAGATCGCGATCAAGGCGGCCCTCACGGGGCACCTCGTCCTCTCGACGCTGCACACGAACGACTCCCCGTCCGCGATCACGCGGCTCGTGGACATGGGCGTGGACGCCTTCCTCGTGGCCTCCACGTGCCTCGCGATCACCGCGCAGCGGCTCGGGCGCAAGCTCTGCAAGGAGTGCAAGGAGCCGTCGAAGGAACGCCCGCCCGACGAGCACCTGCTCGAGATGGGGTTCCTCCCCGCGGACATCGAGGCGGGTCTCACGTTCTACAAGCCCGTCGGCTGCTCGTCCTGCAACGGGGGCTACAAGGGGCGCTTCGCGATCGTCGAGTCCATGCGGCTCACGGACAAGCTCCGTCGCATGATCGTGGACGGCTCCTCGGCGCTCGACCTGAAGGTCGAGGCCCTGAAGGAAGGGATGATCTCGCTGCGCCGGGCGGCGGTCCTCAACGTGGCCCGCGGGGTGACCTCGCTTGAAGAGGTCCTCCGGAGTACGATGGCGGACTAGGGGGTCGCGATGGCCAAGTTCAAGTACCAGGCCCGGAACGCCGAGGGGAAGAAGCTCGCGGGCACGATGGCAGCGCAGAACGAGCAGGCGGCCATCGGGGAGCTCCGCAAGCAGAATCTCGTCGTCCTCTCGGTGCAGGAGGAGGGCGGCGGCGCCGGGGGCGGGGGCGGGGGCTTCTTCAAGTCGCTCACGGGCAAGCGCGCGCCGCGCCCCCGCGTGCGCTCCGAGGACCTCGTCATCTTCACGCGGCAGCTCGCCACGATGATCTCGGCCGGCATCCCGCTCCTCGAGTCCCTCGAGATCCTCACCGAGCAGGTGGACGACAAGGGGTTCCAGTACGTCCTCCACGACGTCGTGGACAACGTCCGGTCCGGGATGGACCTCTCGGCCTCGCTCGGCCAGCACCCGAAGGTCTTCGCCAAGATCTACGTCAACATGATCCGCGCGGGCGAGGCGTCGGGGCAGCTCGACGAGATCCTCGTCCGGCTCGCCGAGTACCAGGAGGCGACCGCCGCCCTGCGGCGCGAGATCGTCTCGGCCATGACCTACCCGGTCGTCTCGCTCTGCCTCGTGTTCGGGATCACCGGCTTCCTCCTCATCTACATCGTCCCGAAGTTCAAGGAGATCTTCGACAGCTTCACGGGGCTGGAGCTGCCGATCATCACGAAGATGCTGCTCACGCTCTCCTACTTCCTCAAGGACAACTTCCTGATCCTCGGCGGCGCCCTCGTCGGGGTCGGGGTCCTCTTCTTCCTCTACAAGAGGACCGACCGGGGCGAGTGGCAGCTCGACTGGGTGAAGCTGCAGATGCCGATCTTCGGGCCGCTCTTCCGCAAGGTCGCGATCTCGCGCTTCGCGCGCACCTTCGCGACGCTGATCCAGTCGGGCGTGCCGATCCTCGGGGCGCTCGAGATCGTCGCCGCCACGGCCGGCAACCGCATCATCGAGGACGCCGTGAACGCCGCGCGCGAGAACGTCCGCCAGGGCGAGACCCTCGGGGAGCCTCTCGCCAAGAGCAAGGTCTTCCCGCCGATGGTGACCCGCATGATCACGATCGGCGAGCGGTCGGGCGCCCTCGAGAAGCTCCTCCAGAAGATCGCCGAGTTCTACGACCAGCAGGTGAAGGCCACGGTCGAGGGGCTCACGGCCTTGATCGAGCCCCTCATGATCGGCGTGATGGGCTTCATCGTGGGCGGGATCGTGCTCGCGATCTTCCTCCCGATCTTCAAGCTGCAGGCGAAGCTGCAGTCGGGCGGGTAGCCTCCGGGCCGTGGCCCGACCGCCGCTCTCCCCTCCCCGCGACACGGCCACCCGCTACGAGGCGATGCGCCTCATCGGGTTCAACTCGCGCATCAGCGTGATCCGCTATTCCGAGATGGGGTACTTCCCGATCCTCGAGGGGCCCGACACGCGCCGCGTACCCATCCGGCCGCTGCTCCGCGCGCCCGCCCTCACCTGGAAGCGCTTCGCGCGCGCCACGGGGCTCACGGTCCCGCGCGTGCGGGAGCTGGTCGCCGAGGGCGAGGTGAACCCCCAGTACCCCTGGGAGGGCTCCCAGCCCCACTTCCGGCTCGCCGACGTCCTCCCGGTTCACGAGCGCTTCTGGCGCCCCGGTGCGCCCGGGTGCAAGCGGATGCTCGAGCCTCACCGGAGGCGGATCCTCTGGCTCCGGAAGTGGGGTCACCTCGGGAAGTAGAATCCCGCCGTGACGGACCGCGGGACATCCGGCCGGCTCGCGATGGCGGGGGGACCGCCGCTCGGGCTCCCGTCCCTCGGGCGGAAGCTCCGCACGCTCGTCCTCGTCCGGCTCGCCGTGGCGATCGGGATCCTCGGGACCCTCCTCGCGGCCGAGCTCGGCTGGGGCGAGGAGCGCGGCCGGGAACTCGTCTCCCCGACCGTCCCCTACGCCTACTACCTCTACCCCTTCCTGCTCGGTCTCGTGGCCGTGAACGGGCTCTGGTGGGCGCTCCTCGGGGTCCCGCTCGGCCGCGGGAGGCCCGCGGCGGTCGTGCAGCTGGTCCTCGACCTCGCCGCGGTCACGGGGATCGTCGCCTACACGGGCGGCGAGGACAGCCGCTTCGTGGTGCTCTTCTTCGGCCCCGTCCTCGCGGCGAGCCTCCTCCTCCCGTTCCTCTGGGGCGTCGGCGCCGCCCTCGTCTCCGGCGGGCTCCTCGCCGGGGTCGCGTGGCTCTACCACTGGGCCGCGACGGCCCAGGGGGGCGCGCTGCCGCTGCTCGGGATCGTCGTGGACCGCTCCCAGGCCACGTGGGGGCTCCCGCTGCTCGGGAGCCTGCTGCTCGCGACGGCGAGCTTCCTCGGGGTCTCGGTCCTCGGCGGCACGCTCGCCACCCGGCTCTCGCGGGTCCGGGTGCTCCTCGACGAGGTGCTCCAGAACCTCGGCGAGGGGGTCGTCGCGGTGGACCCGCTCGGGAGGATCGCGTTCGTGAACCACGAGGCGGCCCGACTCCTCGGGGCCGCCGAGGCCAAGAGGCTCCTCGATCGGCCGGCCGCGACGGTCTTCGCCGAGGCCTCGGGGACCCTCCGGGAGATGCTCCTCTCGGGCGGCGGGGGGCCGATCGAGGTGGACCTGCCGGGGTCGGGGGGAGGGCTCCCGGTCGAGGCGACCGTCTCGCTCGTGCGCGACGACGCGGGCCGACCCCGCGGGACCGTCGTCGTGCTGCGCGACGTGACGCTGCGCCGGGAGGTGGCGCGAGCCCGCGCCCAGGCGAGCCGCCTGAAGGCGATCTCCGAGATGGCGGCCGGGCTCGCGCACGAGATCCGGAACCCTCTCGCGAGCATCCGGGGCTCGATCCAGGAGCTGATCGAGGGGGCGCGCGCGACCACCGAGGTCCGCCGCCTGATGGAGATCGCGATCACCGAGTCGGACCGGCTGGACGGGATCATCACGCAGTTCCTCGAGTTCGCGCGATCGCGAGCCCCGCGGCCCCGGGCGCTCGCCGCCGGCCCGCTCCTCGAGGAGGTGGCGATCCTGCTCGAGAAGCGGGGGCTCCCCGCGGGGACGCGGCTCTCCGTCGAGCCGGCGCCGGGCGTCGCGGTCTACGCCGACGCCGAGCAGATACGGCAGGTGCTCCTGAACCTGGGCCTGAACGCGCTCGAGGCGATGCCCGGCGGGGGGACCCTCACGCTCGCGGCGCGGCCGGCCCCGGTGCCCTCGGGCGCCTACGACGGGCGGCTGCCCGCGGCGGCCACCGGGACCTCGGTCCAGGTCCGCGACACCGGCGTGGGGATCGTCCCCGAGAACATCCCCCAGCTCGGGAACCCCTTCTTCACGACGAAGCCGGGAGGCACCGGCCTCGGCCTCGCCATCGTCCATCGCGTCGTGGAGTCCCACGGCGGCGTCGTGCGGGTGACCAGCGCCCCCGGCGCCGGGACGACCGTGGACATCTGGTGGCCGGACAAGGGGTAGGCCCGCCGTTTGCTCCGCTCGCCGCCAATGTCCAAGATGGTTACGCGATGAACCCGCCGTCGAACGGACCCGCCCGGATCCTCGTCGTGGACGACGAGCGCGGCATGCGCGAGGTGCTCTCGGTCCTCCTCGAGCGCGAGGGTCACGCGGTCACGGTCGCCGGCGACGGGGCGGAGGCCCTCGAGAAGTACGGGGGCGTCCGCCCCGACGTGGTCCTGGTGGACGTCCGGATGCCGAAGATGGACGGGATCGCGTTCCTGCGCGCGCTCAAAGGGCGCGACCCCGGCGCGATCGTGATCGTGATGACGGCCTATTCCACGTGGGATTCCGCCGTCGAGGCCATGCGGCTCGGGGCCTTCGACTACTTCCGGAAGCCCTTCGACAACCGCGAGATCCGGGCGACCGTGGCGCGGGCGCTCTCCGCCCGCCGCACGCTCCGGGCCGGCGGCGACGCGGGCATGGCGAAGGTCGCCGCGATGGTGGGTCACGGCCCGGCGATGCAGGAGATCTTCGCGGTCGTGCGCCGGGTGGGCCCCACCGACTCGACCGTCTGCATTACCGGGGAGTCCGGGACGGGGAAGGAGCTGATCGCCCGGGCGCTCCACTCCGCCTCCCCCCGCGCCGGGGGGCCCTTCATCACCGTGAACTGCGGCGCGTTCGTCGAGACGCTCCTCGAGTCGGAGATCTTCGGCCACGTGCGCGGTGCGTTCACCGGCTCCGTCTCCGACCGCAAGGGCCTCTTCGAGGTGGCCGACGGGGGCTCGCTCTTCCTCGACGAGATCGGCGAGATGGCGCCGCCCACCCAGGTGAAGTTCCTCCGCGTTCTCGAGGAGCGGCGCTACGCCCCGGTCGGGGCCTCCGAGACGAGGCCGGTGGACGTCCGGATCATCGCCGCGACGAACAAGGACCTCTCGGAAGAGGTCGAGGCGGGGCGGTTCCGCGAGGACCTCTACTACCGGCTCGACGTGATCCCGATCCACCTGCCGCCGCTGCGGGAGCGGCGGGAGGACGTGCCGCTCCTCGCGGGCCAGTTCCTCGCGCGCTACGCGCGGACGATGCGCAAGGGCGTCTCCACGCTCTCGAAGGAGGCGATGGAGCTGCTCCTCGCCTACGACTGGCCCGGCAACATCCGCGAGCTCGAGAACGTGATCCAGCGCGCGGTGGCCCTCTCCGAGGGGCCCGAGATCGTCCCGCACGACCTGGCGGGCCGGTTCGCCGAGCGCGGGAAGGCGGCGGGCGGGGCCGATCCCGCCGCGATCCCGCCCGGCGGGATGGACCTCGAGGCCCACGTGGAGGCCGTGGAGCGGCGCTTCCTCGAGGAGGCGCTGCGACGGACCGGCGGCCACCTCACGAAGGCGGCGGAGCTCCTCGGGATGACCTTCCGCGCCATCCGCTACAAGGTCGCAAAGCACGGCCTCAAGCGCGCGGGGCAGGACGGCGGGGGCCCGGCGTGACCGCGCGGGCGATCGCGGCGAGGGGAGCGGTCTACGTCGCGGCGGCGGGCGTGTGCGCGGCCCTCCTCCTCGCCTGGAGCCGGCAGCGCCGCTCGGACGAGGTCGCGTCCCTCGTGAAGAGCGCGGGGGACCTCGTGGGCTTCGGGCTCTTCTCCGAGGTGGAGGCGAAGGCGCGCGCGGCCCTCGACCGCGACCCGCAGAACGCCCGGGCCCACCTGCTGCTCGCCATCGGGCTCGTGGGCGAGGTGCAGCGGCTCCGGAGGGTCGCCCTCTCGGGTCGGGGGGACCCGCCCGGCCCGGAGGAGGCCGCCCGGAGCCGGACGGAGGCCCGCGCCGCGCTCGATCGCGCCCTCGACCTCGGCGGGGACGACCCCGAGTTCCGGGTGGAGGTGGCCGACTGGGCGACGACGTTCGCCTTCTTCGACGTGGGGGAGCGTCTCGCCGAGGAGCGTCTCGCCCGGCCGGCCGGCCCGGGCGAGGTTCCCGGTGAGCGTTACGCGCCCCTCTTCATCCGGGGCGCGGCCCGGCACGGCCGCGCGCACCTCGCGAGCCCCCCCGACCCGGCCCTGCGCGCGAGCGCCGAGGAGGACCTCTCGGCCGCCCTCCGGGAGGCCCCGGGCGCCGCGGAGGCCGCCCGCGTGGGCGATTGGGCGCTCGAGAACGGGCTGTCGGCGGTGGCCGACGCCGCGGGGCGCCGTGTGGCGGAGGCGGCGGCCGAGGATCCCCGCGCTCCGACCCTGTGCGCTCTCGCCGCGCTCGCGGAGGGCCGGGCGGCCGACGCGGCGGCGGAGCTGGACCGAGCCGTCGAGCTCCTGGACCGCGAGCGTCGCGGGCCCCTTCCCGAGTCCCCCTATGTCGCCACCGAGAGGATGGAGAGGCGCGCGAACGTCTACTTCCGGCGGGGGCGCCTGCGGCTCGAGCGGGGAGGCGCGGCCGATCCGGCGGCCGCGACCGCCGCCGCCGAGGACCTGCTCGAGGCCGAGAGGACTCTGCGCGGGTGGCCGCTGGCCGCCCACGACGCCGCGCGCGCCCTTCTCGCGGCCGGGGACGCGGTCCGGGCCGGCGAGGCGATCTCGCGAGCGCTGTCGGGCCGAAGCGCCTCTCTCCGCGACGCGATCCTCGCAGAGGCGGCCGCCGGGGCCTGGGACTCGCTCCCGGAAGGACCCGGGCGGGATGCCCTTCTCGCGGCTCAGGCGGCCCGCGCCGAGCGACGTGGGGCGTCACCCGGAGGCCCTGCGACTGACAAGAACTGACACCTGCGTGCCGGCACTTGCGTTCCGGACGTTCTTCGCCCACAGGTGCAAGCCCGGTCGTTCCGGGATGTTGCGCATGCGGATCGAGAGTCCCGCTTGACAGCCGTGCCGGAATGGGCTTTGCTCTCCCCCCTTCCGGCATGAGGTAGGGGCGGGCGCGTACGCCGGCCCCGGCGCGAAAGGAGAAAATGATGCGCGCACGGATTCGAGGCTTCACGCTGATCGAGCTCATGATCGTCGTGGCGATCATCGCCATCGTGGCGGCGATCGCGATCCCGGGGCTGCTCCGGTCCAAGATCGGGACCAACGAGAGCAGCGCCATCGGCTCGCTCCGGAGCCTCACCACGGCCCAGGAGCAGTTCAAGCAGCAGGCGGTGACCGACCAGGACGGCGACGGCACCGGCGAGTACGGTTGGCTCGGGGAGCTGGCCGGGATTGACACGACGCGCGGGACGGGAGGCGTGATCGGCCCGAAGATGGCGACGTCCCCCTTCATCGCGTCCATCCTCGGCGTGAAGGACGCCGCAGGCCGCTCGCAGAAGTCGGGCTACTACTACCACATCTACCTCCCCACGACCGCGGCCGGGCCCGCGGCCGCGGAGGCGCAGGCGGCGGCCGGGACGGGGAACAGCGCCGACGCCGACAACCAGGAGGTCCGGTGGTGCTGCTATGCCTGGCCGAACAGCCGCGGGAACTCGGGCAACCGCTGCTTCTACGCCGGGCACCAGGGCGAGGTCTACGCGACGGCCGCGACGGTGGCCCAGTACAACGGGACCACCCTCGAGCCGACCGCCGGGAGCGAGGCGCTCGACACGGGCGGCCCGAACCCGGCGAACCTGGACGCCGGGATCGGCCTCGCGGCGGCCCAGCTCACGGCCGGCGACGGGAACATCTGGGTCCCGGCCGGGAACTAGGCTCCGACAGGCATTCCCAACGGATGGGAGGGCGGGCGACGGCCTGACCGGCCGTCGCCCGCTTCGTCTCCGTGGTCCCGCACCCCCCTCGCGCTCTCCTCGGGCTGGGCCTCGTCTTGACGGCGACGTTCGCCAGCTACGCCCCGGGGCTCGCGGGCCGGTTCGTCTACGACGACCACCACTTCGTCGTCGGGAACGACGCGGTAAAGGACCTCCGGCTCCTCCCCCGCTACTTCCACGACCCCTCGACCATCTCCGGGGAGCGCTGGGGCCCCATCTACCGGCCGCTCCGGACGGTGAGCTACGCGGCCGACCACGCCGCCTGGCGACTCGATCCCTTCGGCTACCACCTGACGTCCCTCCTCCTCCATCTGGCTTCGGTCTGCGCCGTGTTTGCGCTCGCCCGGCGGCTCACGGGGAGCCACGCCGCGGCGGTCGTGGCGGGGGCGTTCCTGGGCCTCCACCCTCTCCCCTCCGAGGCCGTGTTCTGGATCGGGGCCCGGTCCGACATCCTGGCGGCGCCGCTCGTGCTCGCCGCCGCGCTGCTCCACGTCGCGCCTGGGCGCCGGACGTGGCCCCGGGCCGGCGGGGAGTTCACCCTGCTCGCCGCGGCGTTCCTCGCGAAGGAGACCGCGTTCGCCGCGGTGCCCGCGCTCGCTCTCCTCGACTTCCTCCGCGACCGGAACCCGGGGAGATGGGGCCGTACCCTGACCCGGGCGGCGCCTGGAGCGGCGGCGGCCCTGGGTGTCGCGGCGCTCCGGCAGGCGGCGCTCGGCGAGCTCGGGGTCGGGACATTCGTCCCGGTGACGGGGCCGTACGGGACGGCCCTCCTGTCGGCGCTCCGCGCCCGCGCTTACGAGGTGGGGCTCGCGTTCCGTCCCTGGCCTCTCTCCGGGAGCCACGAGGGGTTCCCTCCCGTGCGGGAGTTGGGCGACCCCACCGCCGCGCTCTCTCTCGTCGTCCTCATGGCCCTCGTCTGGCTCGCCTGGAGGGTCCGGCGCGCCGCCCCCGTCGCCGCCGCCGGCATCGGCTGGTACCTCCTCTTCCTCGCCCCGACGACGGTCGTCCCCCTCAACATCCTCCTCGGTGAGCGGTGGCTCCACCTGCCGTTCGCGGGCATCGCCCTCGCGGTAGGGACGGGGGTCGCCGCGAGCCGGGGGGCCTGGGAGCGACTCCCGCGGGCGGGCCGCCTCGGCCTCGTCGCCTGCGGCGCGGGTCTCGCGCTGCTCGCCGCGGGCGGCACGTTCCGACGGGCCGGGGCGTGGGCCACGCCGGAGGCGCTCTGGGAAGGGGCGCTGCGGTCCGACCCGGAGAACCGGGCGGCCCGGATCTACCTCGGCTGGGAGCACGCGAAGGCGGGGCGCTCCGCGCGGGCGCAGGAGTGCCTCGAGGCGCACCTGGACGGCCCCCCGACTTCCGCGGCGACGGCCTGGAAGTCGGCCACGGCGCTGCGGGCCGTGCGGGGGCTGCCTCTCGCCCTCCGGATCGTCGAGCGGGGGATCGCCGAGGCGAGGATGCCCGGGCCCGTCGAGGACCCGTTCGTCCTGGTGGTCGCCCTCGCCACCCTCTACCGCGACTCCGGGGACCTGGCCCGCGCGGAGCCGATCTTCGAGCGGGCGCTCCGCGATCTCGACGCCTCCGGTGCCTCGGTCGAGAGGAGGCGGGAGGGCGAGGTCTTCTACTTCCCCCCGCCCGGATACCCCCGACGGGGCGGCGCGGAATCTCGGGGTCCTGCGCGGGCCCTCGTCTGGCTCGAGCGGGGGAAGGGGCGGTTCCCCGCGGACCTCCCCGGCGCCGCCGAGGCGGTGCGGGCGGCGCTCGCCGAGTGGCCGGAGTCCGAGATGGCCCGGATCGCCGCCGCGCGGATCTCGGAAGCGACCGGCGACCTGGAGCGGGCCCTGCGGGTCCTCGGCGAGGGGCCCTCGGGGGCCGGCGAGACCGAGGACACCTACCGCGTCGCGGCCGACCTCGCCGTGGCCGTCGGGGACTTGCGGCGGGCGGGAGGGGCCCTCGCCGCGGCCCTCTCCCGGTGGCCCTACGATCCGGACCTCTGGGCTCGGGCGGCGGCACTCTCGGCGGACTCCGGGGACCGGCGGGAGGCGACACGGTGCCTTGCGCGGGCCAGAGATCTCGGCTCGACAAGCGCGGCACTCGAAACCCTGGCGCGGCGATTGCGGGATGCTCCTGAGCGTGGGCGGTAGCTCCCCTGGGGCGCAGCAGCTTGACAGGCGGGCGCCGCGCAACCAGAATCTCGCGAAGGGAGGGCACTTGTTCGCGCGACGCGCCTTCACTTTGATCGAACTGATGATCGTGATCGCCATCATCGCGATCATCGCAGCCATCATGATCCCGGGACTCCTGCGTTCGAAGATCTCCACGAACGAGTCGTCCGCGATCGCCGGGCTGAGGACGATGGCGACCGCGCAGACCCAGTTCCAGCAGGCGGCCGTCGTGGACTGCGACGGGGACGGCGGAGGGGAATTCGGCTACCTGGCGGAGCTCTCGGGCTTCAGCGGTTTGCGCGTGAACGGAGCCGTCTCAGCCATCCGGTTCGCGCCCCCCGGGATCCCCGAGAGCATGGGCCTCGTGCAGACCGGATCGTCCAACAAAGCGGGGTACGAGTACCGGGTCTACCTGCCCACGGCCACGGGGCCGGCCGTGGACGAGACGGGGGGCGTCCCGGCCGGGGCTTCCGCGAACGCGAACAACCAGGAGACCCGCTGGTGCGCCTACGCCTGGCCCGCGGCGAACGGCCAGTCGGGGACGAAGGCCTTCTTCGTGAACGACAACGGCGAGGTGCTCGGGACCAACAACCTCGGCGCCTCGCAGGGCTACAACGGCAAGACCGTAGCTCCGGCCCCGGGCGCGGCCTACGACACGGGGGGCCCGAACCCCGGGAACCTCGAGGCCGGCGCCGCTCGCGTCGCCTCCCTCACCGCGGGCGACGGGGGCCTCTGGAGGCCGACGGGGTAGATCCGGGGACGCCCTAGCGTCTCCTCAATCGCTCTTCCCTCGCCCGGTCCGCCGCGTCGAGCGCCTCGCGGACGTCGCGCGAGTCGGCGCGCAGGAGCCACGCGTAGTCCGTGACTCGGGTCCCACTCCCATCGAGCGCCGCGGCTCGGGCGAAGTGCTCGCGCAGGAGCTGCGCGATGTCGGGGCGCTCCTCGAGGAGTCGGGGGTCTCCGATCACGGCCTTCCCCGCGGCCGCGAGCCACCCCCGGTATCTCTCCTCGGGCAGGAGCCGCGCGGCCCGGGCCGCGGCGACCTCGCTCTCGATCTGGTCCCGGACCACGCTCTCGGTGGCCCGTCCCCACCGGAGCGTGAGGCAACGCCAGGCGACGTTGGCGGCGGCGCGGCCCTCCTGACGCTTCCGGACCTCCTCGGCGACCCGTTCCGCCGGAGCGGCGTCCGAGGGCGAGCTCCCGAGGGGGCCGGATCCCAGCTGCAGGACCCGCTCGACGTCCTCGCGACAGAGGTCCAGATAGGCCTGCCTCTCCTCCGGCTTTCCCGCCTCGACCCAGGCCTTGAGCAGGAGGCGGCAGGCGTCGAGGACGCCCCGGCGGGCGTCCGCCGACGCCGTCCGCTCCGCCGCCGACCTGAGGCTCGCACGCGCCCGCTCCCAGGCCGACCGCGTGAGCCCCTCGTCTTCGGCCGCGGCCGAGAGGGCGCCGGCGGGGAGCGCCTCGAGGAGCGAGACGAGGCCCCCCGCGGCCGAGGGCTCGGGGGGGCCGCCGGGGGCGGGAGCCGCGAGCGCCGCGGGCGGCTCCCAGCCTCCCTGGAATGCCCTCACGAGGGCGCGTTCGAGGACGGCGCCGAGGACGGCCTCGGGCTTGGCCGAGACGCGGCTCCACGCGCGGACGATCGCGGCGGTGCGGCGGTGGATCGTCTCGCGCGCCTGCGCCTCGTGCGCCGCGACCGCCTCGCGCCAGCGGCGGGCCGGGATCTCCCGCCGCCGGCGGGCCTCCTCGATCGCCCGCGCGAGGTCTTCGCGCTCGGGCCCGCCGAGGTCCCCGCGGAGCGCCGCGAGCTGGCCGGCCTCCGCACGGCTCCTCACGTAGGCCTCGACCGCCTCGGACCAGACCTCCTCGTAGGTCGCGCGCGGGATCGGGCGCCCGCAGCCCGCGACGAGCGTCCCGAGCGCGAGGAGGAGGCCGCCGAGGCCCGCACGGCCTTCCCCGCGGTCCCCGCCCCCCTTACCATGGCCTGCTCCCGAGAGGGAGGAGGCCCGTCCGTGCCCAGCGCCCCGCTCATCGTGCCCACCGACTACGACGTCGAGCGGCTCGCCGTTCCGGTCGAGGAGATCCGCCGCTCGAACCCCCACCGGGGCTCCATGGAGCAGCTGGACGGGATCCTCCGCTTCGATCCCGAGCAGAAGCTGATCGTCGGGATCCGGCGCATCCGCGCCGACGCCTTCTGGACGGCGGGCCACTTCCCGGGGAACCCGATCCTGCCGGGGGTCCTGATGGTGGAGTCTCAGGGGCAACTCTGCACCTTCTACTACACCCGGGTCTTCCGTCGCGACGACGGCCGGCCCCTCGGGTTCGCGGGCCTCGACGGCTGGCGGTTCCGGGCGCCCGTGCGGCCCGGCGAGACGCTGCTCCTCGTCGCGAAGGCCCTCGACCTCCGCGAGAGGCGGGCGGAGTTCGCGACCCAGACGTTCAGCGGGGCGAGGCTCGTGGCCGAGGGGAACATCATCGGCATGCCCGTGCGGACGACGGGCGACGGGGGATTGTAGCCCGGTCGCCTCCCGCAGGCCCGGGGGAACCCCGGTTCCCTCAAGCGGGACCCTCCCCCCGCCGATGGCGTGGGGGGGGATACCGTGCCCGAGTCTCTTCTGCTCGGGGAGATCCTGCGCGCGAGCGGCGCCGTGTCGGGCGGGGACCTGGCGCGGGCGCTGCGGAGGCAGGCGGTCGAGGAGCGCCCGATCGGTGAGATCCTGCTCGCCGAGGGGACCCTCTCGGCCGACGACCTGCATCGCGCCCTCGACGAGCAGCGGGGGAGGTTCGGGCGGGCCACCCGGTCGGGCCGGTCGAGGGGGGACCTCCTGTTCGGCCAGATCGCGGTCGAGGGGGGGTATCTCCGGGCGGAGGAGCTGCACCGCACTCTCCGGGACCTCGCCGGGCAACCGCCGCAGGTGAGGCCGCGGATCGGGGAGGCGCTGCGGGCGACGGGGGCCCTGCGCGCGGAGGACGTGGGCGAGATCCTCCGGGAGCAGGACCGCCGGGCCATCCGGAAGGTGCTCGCCTGCCGGTCGTGCGGGGCGGCCTACGAGGCCTCCGGAGCGGAGCCCGGGCGCGAGTTCCGCTGCCGGCTCTGCGGCCGAGTCTTCACGCCCCCCGCCGCGCTCTTCTCGCGACCGTCGCTCCGGGTCGCCGCCTCGTCCCCGGACGCCGCCGGTGCGGGCTCCGCAGGGACCGAGGGCCGGCGGATCGGCCCCTACCGGGTCCTCAGCGAGATCGCGCGCGGCGGGATGGGCATCGTCTACCGTGCGGTGCACGAGGTGCTCGGCCGGGAGGTGGCGCTCAAGGTGCTCCAGCCGGCCCCCGGCATGGGGGCCGACGCCGTCCGGCGCTTCGAGCGGGAGGCCCGCTCCGTCGCGCGGCTCCGCCACTCGGCCATCGTCCCGCTCCATGACGTCGGGCGCGACGGCGACGTCCACTACCTCGCGATGGAGTACGTGGAGGGCGAGACCCTCGACCGCTGGATCCGCCGGGTCTCGCCGGGGCCGCGGGAGATCGCCGGGCTCCTCGCGCAGGTGGCCGAAGGCCTCGCCCACGCCCACGCGCACGGGATCGTCCACCGGGACGTGAAGCCGGGCAATATCCTCGTCGGCCACAGGGTCGGCCACGAGGATATGGCCAAGGGGGTCGCTAGGAACGCGCGAAGCGCGTTCCTGACGGACTTCGGCCTCGCCGTGGACATCTCCGGCGAAGGCCGGCTCACGCGGAGCGGGGTCGCGATCGGGACGCCGTCCTACATGTCCCCCGAGCAGGCCCGCGGGGACGCGGCGGCCGTGGACGCGCGGTCCGACGTGTTCTCGCTCGGCGCCGTCCTCTTCGAGGCGGCGGCCGGGGCCCCTCCCTTCGAGGGGGCGAGCGTGCTCGACACGCTGCTCAAGGTCGTCCAGGAGGACGCCGTCCCGCTCCGCCGCCGGCGGGCCGAGGCTCCCGAGGACCTCGAGAGGATCTGCTCGAGGGCCCTCGAGAAGGACCCCGACCGGCGGTACGCGGACGCCGACGCGATGGCTCGCGACCTCCGGAGCGTCGCCCGCGGCGAGCCGCTCGACGGCCCGAGCGCCTCGAGCCGCCTCGCGCGCCGGGTTCTCGCGGCGCTGCGGAGCCCGGTCTTCGCGCTCGCCCTCGCGGGCGCGGCCCTCCTCGCGGCGGGGGTCCTCGCGGGCGCCAGCTACTCCGCGGCGCTCCGGGCCGGCGGAGGCGAGCCGAGGGTCCCCGCCCTCCGGTCGTAGGGGACTTGGGGCCGGTGGGGCGCCTCGCCCGGCCAGGCCCGCGAGCGGCCGCGAGTTCGCGCGGGAGTCCCTCGCGACGCCCGACGCCGGACTCGTGCCGTCGGCCTCACCGACCCGCGGAGCCCCGTTCGCGGCACTCGGCGAGCGACTGACGAGCCCACCCCGCCCGCGGGTGGTCGGGGGCCAAGCGGAGGAAGGCCTCGAAGGCCACGGCCGCATCGTCCCATCGGGAAAGGCCGCGGAGCGCGCGTCCCAAGTTCAGCCAGGGGACGAAGAGGCGGGGCTCCGCCGGATTGCGCTCGATCGCCGCCCGGAAGTCGCCGAGCGCTCCTTCGGCGTCGCCGAGAGCCTCCCGGGCGTTCCCACGGTTGTTGAGGGCTTGGAAGTGGCCGGGGGAGAGGGCGAGAGCCCGGTCGTAGTCCGCGAGAGCCCCAGGAAGGTCACCGAGGTCGTACTTCGTCCATCCCCGGTTTACCCAGGTCTCCACTCTCGTGGGGTCCCTCTCGAGCGACGCGGAGTAGTCCTCGAGGGCTTCCCGGAGCTGCCCGAGGCTCCGGCGGGCGTTCCCGCGGTTGTGGAGGATGCTGGCGTGCCCGGGGGCCAGGAGGTGGGCCTTCGTGTGGTCCTCGACGGCCTCCGCGAGCGACCCGGCCGCTTGGTGCACGGACCCGCGCAGGTCCCAGGCATTCGCGTCCTCGGGATCGAGACGGAGGGCCTCGTCGAGACCGCCGAGGGCGCCCGGGAGATCGCCGATCCGGAGCCGGGCGATGGCGCGGCCCCGGAGCGCGGCGCTCTCCGGCCCGCCGATCTCGAGTCCGCGATCGAAGTCGTCGAGAGCGCCCGGGAAGTCCTTGAGGTCGAGCCGCACGAGGGCCCGGCTGAAGTGGCACTCCGCCCGGTTGGGCGCGAGGAGGATCGCCGCCGTGTACTCGCGCTCCGCAGCGGGGAGGTCGCCCGAATCGCGTAACAGGTTCCCGAGGGTGTGGTGGGTCCAGGCGAAGCGGATCCCGCGCTCGAGAGCCCGGCGGAACTGGCGCGCGGCGGCCGCCTGGTCCCCCGAGGGCGCCAGGTTCTCCACGCTCCCCCGGATCAGATCGGCCTCCCAGCCGTCCGCGTCGCGAAGGGCGGCCCTCGCCGCCTCGTAATCGGCCCGGAGGTAAGCGTCGAGCCCCGCGGCGAGGCGCTGGTAAGGTCCGGCGCCGTCCATCACCTCGCGCAGGTCCCCGCGCGCCTCGTTCGCGCGGTGCGAGCACACCGACTCGAGACCCAGGTAGAACCGGGCGGGGCCGCGCTCGGGAGCGGACTCGGGGACGGCCTCCCATTCCGCTCGCGCGGCCGCTCCCTCCCCGAGGACCCAGAGCCGGAGCCCGAGCTGCACCCGCAGGTCCCGCCGCCCCGGATCGAGCGCGAGGGCCCGGCGGAGGAGCTTCGCGGACTCCGCGGCATCGGACGCCGCCAGCTCCTGCGCGCGCGTCGCGAGCGCCTCGACGTCCCCCCGGTCGGAGGGCCCCGATCCGGACGCGCCCGAGACCGGCGGCGCCGCGAGGGGAGACGGCTCGTGCCGGGCCGCGGCGGCCGCCCCGACGGCCGCGACACAGGCCAGGCCCGCGGCGGCGACCCACCGCCGCCGCCCGCCCGGGATCCTTGCCCGCGGCCTCTCCCCGTAGAGGACCCGGTCCAGGTCCTCGCGGAGCGCGGCGGCGTCCCGGTAGCGAACCCGGGCCCTCTTCGCCAGGCAGACCCGCGCCACGCGCTCGATCGGCTCGGGAAGGTCGCCCTGAAGCGCCCGGAGCCTCGGAGGCTCCCCCAGCAGCACGCGGCCCACCACCTCCGCGTCCGCCCGCCCCTCGAACGGCCTGCGTCCGGCCAGCATCTCGTAGAGCACGCATCCGAGGCTCCAGACGTCCGTCGCGGAGGAGAGGGACGACACCTCCCCGCGAGCCTGCTCGGGGGACATGTAGGCCGGGGTCCCCAGGGCCTGGCCGGTCCGGGTGAGACGCGAGCCGGTCGAGGCGAGGCGAGCGAGGCCGAAGTCGGTCAGGAAGGCGCTCATGGCCGACGGTTCACCGTTCGCGGCCGAGGTCCCGCGGCGCACGACGGGGATTCTAGCCCGCGCCTATAATCCCCCTCCCCCATGGCCTCTCTCACCGTCCTCGAGGGGCCCCGGCCGGGCGAGCGGTTCGCGCTCTCCGCGCTCGGGGCGGGCGAGACGCGAGATCTCGTCTCGGGCGAGAGGCGCGCGGGGACGATCCCCCTCCGCGTCCGCCGGGACCCGGACGGGTTCCGGGTCGAGGCGGCGGCGCCCGCGGGAGCCGAGGGGGGGACCCCGCTCCGCGTGAACGGGGAGCCTCCCGGGGGGACGCCCCTGGCGCACGGGGACGTGGTGGCCGCGGGCGGGCTCGTCCTCATCTTCGGCGAGGACGACGAGGACGAGAGCCGGGACCCGGCCGCCTCGGACCTGATCTCCTCGCGCATCGAGTGGCGCCTCCCGGCCGCCGCGGACGCGGGGGCGGCTCTCGGGGCCGCGGCCGGCTCCCCGGGCGGCGCGGCCGAGGCGCTCCTCGCGCTCGGGGCGGCGCTCGCGGGCGAGAGGCGCGCGGCCGACGTGCTCGCGCGCGCGGCCGAGGCGGCGCTCGACGTGCTCCGGGCCGACCGGACCGCGGCTCTCGCCTTCCGCTCGGGCCACCGCGGGGTGCGGGCCGCGGTGACGCGCGAGAGGCCGGGCCTCGCTCCGGGCCCGCCGCCCCGGGTCGCGCGCGCCGTCGCCGACCAGGTCGCGGCGGCCGGCGCCACGGTCCTCTCCCGGGACTCGGACGGGGGCCGCGAGCGCGTCGCCCTCTGCGCCCCGCTCCGGGGGCGGCGGGGCGTCCTCGGGCTGCTGCACGCGGAGGTCGCCGCCGGCGCCCCTCGTCTCGGGGAGGTCGAGGCGCGGCTCCTCGCCGCCATCGCGCTCCTCTCGGGCGGGGCGCTCGAGGCGGCTCTCTCGGCCGACGACCGGGAGCGGTACGGCCGGCGGCTCCGCTCGCTCGCGGCGGCCTCGCGCCGGCTCCCGACCCTGCTCCGCCGCGAGGCGATCCTCCAGGAGGCGGCGGCGCTCGCCGCGGCGACGCTCTCGTGCGCCCGGACCTCGATCCTGCTCCGGGACGACGCGGGCGAGCTCCGCGTGGCCGGCGGGGTCGGGATCCCGGAGGCCGTGGCCGGCCGCGAGAGCGCCCCGGCGTCGGGGGTCGCGGCGACGGTCCTCCATGGCCGTCGGCCGGTGCGTGTGGCGGACGCGACCGCGCCCGGCGCCCCCGCCCCGGCCGCTCCGCCCGGCCGCTACCGGTCGCGGAGCTACCTCGCCGTCCCGATCGTCGCCCGGGGAGGCGAAGGGGCCGCCGACGTCGGCGCTGCCGTGGGGGTGTTCTGCGCGACTGAGCGGCGCGCCGGAGGACCCTTCTCGTCCGAGGATGCCGACCTCCTCGCGATCCTCGCCTCGGCGACCGGCGCGGCGCTCGCGGCGGCGGAGATGCACGAGGCCCTCTCGCTCGACGCGCTGACCGGCGTCGCGTCGCGGCGCTACTTCGACGCGCGGCTCGCGCGCGAGGTGCGGCTCGCGCGTCAGGGGGCGGGCCCCCTCGCCCTCGTCCTCCTCGACCTGGACCGGTTCAAGTCGGTGAACGACACCCACGGGCATCCGGCCGGCGACCGGGTGCTCCGCGCCGCGGGGGGCGTCCTCGCGCGCGCCGTCCGAGGGGACGACCTGGCGGCGCGCACGGGCGGCGAGGAGTTCGCGCTCCTCCTGCCGGGCGCCGGCGCCGAGGACGCGCTCGCCGTCGCCGAGCGCGTCCGCGCCGACATCGCCGCGGGGGAGATCCGGCTCCCGGAGGGCGAAGGGGGGGGAGCGCGGGTCCGCGTGACCGCCAGCGCGGGGGTCGCGGTGCTCGCGCCCGGCGAGGGTCCGGCGGACTTCGTGGCCCGGGCCGATCGCGCGCTCTACCGGGCGAAGCGCGGCGGTCGCGACCGGGTCGTCCCGGACGGGCCCGCACCCCCGCGGGCGCCGGCGCCTCCTCAAGGGGCGGCGCGCCGCCGCCGATAGGGAGGAGTCGGAGGATCCGTGCGTCCCCCCCCCGGCTCTCGCCGTCCGCGCGTTCCCGCAGCCGCCCTCGCGGCGCTCGCGCTTCTTGCGGCGGGCGCGGCGGGCTGCGTCCCGCTGCCGCCGCGCGACCGGGTCGTCGTGCGGCCCGAGCCGGATCCCCCCGCGCTCCGGGCGGCGCTCGTGCGCGCGGGGTTCGAGGCGGGCTCGGGGGCGCAGGGGGCCGTCCGGGTCGTGCTTGCCGACGTGGCTCCGCCGGAGGGGGAGGAACTCGTCCTCGCCTGGGAGTCTCCGGGCAGCCGCCGGGCGGGGATCGCGGTTCACCGCCTCGCGCGCGAGACGGCCGGGTGCGACGGCGGCGACGCGCGGGCGCTCCTGCACGACGGCGGGCCCGCGGGCGGCTACGCCGGCGGTCTCGACGCGGGGCTCCTCGTGCGGGACGTGACCGGCGACGGGCGACCGGACGTGGTGACGGTGCGGGGCGGCGGACCCGAGGCCCCCGCCCGGCTCGAGATCTTCGCAGCCTCGGCGGGTGCCCCCTCCCCTTCCTCCATGGGCTCCATGGGCTCCATGGGGAGCCTCGAGCGCGTGGCCTTGCTCGAGGGAGATTCCTTCGACGTGCGGGACTTGGACGGCGACCGCGTGGCGGAGGTGGCGGTCTCGCGGGTGATCGCGGGCTCGCTCCGGGGCTTTCCGGAGATCTGGCGCCTGGAGCCGGGGGGACCCCGCCGGGCGACGCGCTCCTATCCGGCGACGATGCCGGACGCGGCGCGCGCCTACGCGGGTCACGTCCGGGCGGCGACACCCGACCCGCAGCTCCGCGCCTTCGCCCTGGGCGCCGCGGCGCGCTATCTCCGGGGGCTCGGCCACGAGACGGAGGCGGCGGCCCTCGAGTCGGAGTCGGGGACGGCGGCCGCCGGTGGAGGTGCCGCCGCACCTGCGGGCGCCGCGGCCGAGGGCGTCCCGGAATCCCCTTGACACCCCGGGGAGTGGGCCTATACTCGGCGGATAGTTAGCCCCGGAGTGCCGGGGGTTCTTTGGCGGGGCCGTTCCGGGGAGCGCCATGGGCGCTCCTCAGAGGGTCCCACTCGCATCGCGATCGGCCGAGAACCCGGTCCGGGGGCCCGCGGGGCGCGGGCGACAAGGTTGTTCTCTGACAGTTGGGTGGAGCCTAGCGTGAGGATGCGGCGCCTGCCGCAGCCCGCCGAGGCGCGTCTCCGGCCCGCGAGGGTCGCGGCGCGCGGAAGCGGACGACGGGGGCGAACCGACGGCCCCGGGCCCACCGGAGCCGCCGGGCACCGGCATCCTCGTCCGATGAGGGTGCCTTGCACTCTTCTAGGATCAAGTTTTTCAACGCATTCCTTCGCGTGGTTCTGATAGCCAAGTGAAGGGTTTGATCCTGGCTCAGAACGAACGCTGGCGGCGTGGATTAGGCATGCAAGTCGAACGACGGACCGCCCTTCGGGGCGGAGACCGAGTGGCGAACGGGTGAGTAATGCATGGACAACCTGCCCCCGAGCTGGGGATAGCGGCTGGAAACGGCCGGTAATACCGAATGAGGCCGCGGGGTCGCATGATCCTGCGGCGAAAGGTGGGGACCCTTCGGGGCCTACCGTTCGGGGAGGGGTCCATGTCCTATCAGCTAGTTGGCGGGGTGACGGCCCACCAAGGCTAAGACGGGTAGCCGGACTGAGAGGTCGACCGGCCACATTGGGACTGAGACACTGCCCAGACTCCTACGGGAGGCTGCAGTCGAGAATCTTTCGCAATGGGGGAAACCCTGACGAAGCGACGCCGCGTGGGCGACGAAGGCCTTCGGGTTGTAAAGCCCTGTCGTGCGTTATGAAAGGTCACCGTGCTAATACCACGGGGGCTTGACAAAGGCGCAGGAGGAAGCCACCGCTAATTACGTGCCAGCAGCGGCGGTAAGACGTAAGTGGCGAGCGTTGTTCGGAATTACTGGGTATAAAGGGCGAGTAGGCGGCGAGGCCAGTCAGGGGTGAAAGCCCCCGGCTCAACCGGGGAACAGCTTCTGATACTACCTCGCTCGAGGGTGGGAGGGGAGAGTGGAACTCCGGGTGGAGCGGTGAAATGCGTAGATATCCGGAGGAACGCCGGTGGCGAAAGCGACTCTCTGGCCCACTTCTGACGCTGAGGCGCGAAAGCTGGGGGAGCAAACGGGATTAGATACCCCGGTAGTCCCAGCTGTAAACGTTGGGCACTAGGCGGGGGTGGTTCCGATACCGTCCCTGCTGAAGCTAATGTATTAAGTGCCCCACCTGGGGAGTATAGCCGCAAGGCTGAAACTCAAAGGAATTGACG